>JAFGHX010000012.1 GCA_016929905.1 Kiritimatiellia bacterium | reverse complement strand
TACAAACGGCAGAAACCACCAGATATGCCGTTTGTAGTTAACGCCGTAAGGCGTGTGGCAACGTGCGAGTCGGGTTTTGAGACAGCCCCCCCGGTTCCCGCCACCTGAACCCTGATTCTATGGGGATAGCCCGTCGGAATGCAAGCGGAAGAGACAGCATCGCTCACCGGCTGTACCCTGTCCAGAACGCCGATTCCAGCTCGCGGTTGTCACCATAGACCTCGCGCAGGCGAAGCAACTCGTCCCGGAGGCAGGCGAGCCGTCCGGCATGGGCGGGCTCATCGGCCAGGTTGTGCATCTCGAGCGGGTCCTCGTGCAGGTCGAACAACTGGGTATGGCGCTCGCCTTCCACGACATATTCGATCAGCTTGTAGCGCCCGTCGCGAACGGCGCGGTGCAGGTTCATGTAGGCGAAGTACAGGGTCTCCCGCACCCGCGCGCGGGGATCCCGGAGCGCCGGAACCAGGCTCTTGCCTTCCACCGAGTCCGGCACCGGCACATCGGCCAGTTCACACAGCGTGGGGAAGATGTCGAGCAGGTAGGCGAATGCCTGCCGTCGCTCGTGCTCGGGAATGCCGGGCCCCGCCATGATCAGCGGCACATGGACACTGTGGTCGTAGTTGCTCTGCTTGCCCATCAACCCGTGGCGCCCGACAGCCAGCCCGTTATCGCCGGCGAACACGATGATCGTGTTCTCGGCCCGCCCCGTCTCCTCCAGCACCTTCAGTACGCGTGCCATCTCATGATCGACGTGCGTGATCATCGCATAATACTCCGCGATGTGGCGCCTGATCGCATCCGGCGGGCGCGGCGTGACCTCCAACTGTTCGTCCCGCCCGTACCAGCCGATGTCGAACGGGTGTTCGGGCATGAAGTTCGGCGGCAGGGTCGTCTTGGCCGGATCGTACATCTGCCGGAACGCCTCCGGCATCGTCCGCGGGTCGTGCGGAGCCATGAACGAAACATACGCGTAGAACGGCTGGTCGCCCCGGTGCTCGCGCAGGAAGGCAATCGTCGTGTCGCAGAACAGGTCGGTCGAATGCCGGCCAAGGTGCATGTGGTCGCAGTGCCGGTACCGCACCTTGTTCGTCGTGGGCGGGTCCACGCAATAGGGATGGCGGCTCTCGTACCGGCCCGTCGGATCGAAATGGTAGGCGGGCACGTTCCAGTGGTCGCACATGCCGCCGAAGTAGATCTCGTCGCCGCCCGTGAAACTGCGCGCGTAAGCCGCGGCCCCGTTGTGCCACTTGCCGGTCCCAAACGTCGCATACCCCGCCGCACGCAGGGCTTCGCCAAGCGTCACGTGCTCCGCCGGTATCCCCTGCCCTTCCCGCTCGATCCGAAACAGCGTCCGGCCGCTGTTGAGCATCGCACGACTCGGCATGCACACCGCCGGACAAGTGCCCCCCATGATATACCCGTTCTCGAAAACCGTCCCGCGCGCCACCAACGCGTCCAGAGTCGGGGTGTGAATCGCCCCGTTGCCCAGCGCCCGAATGGTGTCGAACCGCTGGTCATCGGTGAAAAAGAAGACCATGTTCGGTTTCTCCGTTCGCATGCCACACTCCCCATTGCAGGCGGCGGACATTCCGATCCGCAGGTTCCTGCCCGTGGACCGGGGGCCCCTGTTGCTCTTGCCTGCTATTTTGGTATACTGTATGCTGTCCGGATACTCAAAAAAAATGGAATAATGGGCAAAAGTCATGTCAAAACTGTATACTGACCCTAAAGAAGCCCCCCGGATGTTGGCGGCGCTGCTGCGCCAGGTTCCGCAGCGGGCGCATTTCCGGGTACACCGCGCCTACAACATCACGGTGCCGCCGGAGTGGCGTTTCCCGCATCGCCGGAATGAAGACCTGCACGTCGTCTTTGTCAAAGGCGGCCGCGGGAGTTACCGGCTCGGCACGGTGCACGAGGCGCTCGAACGCGGCAAGCTGCTCTTCATCAGCAACGGTTTTGCGCACAGCGGACATCAGGATCGCTCCTGCCCGCCCGAGATCATTCCGATCCGGTTCGGTCTGTACGACAACCGAACCGGCCGCTCGCTGACACCGGCGCGCAGTCCTTTCGCGATCAGCCTGGCCGTACGGCGCACGCTCGAATTTGAGGCGCTCTTCACCAGCCTGTTCGACCACTATGCGCGGGGCCTGACGCCGCTGCGCCACGCCATCTGCGGCTCGCTGCTACACCTGATCCTCGGCGAATTCCTGCTCGAGTGCCGCGACACGCGCACCGATGTGGACCGGCGCATCGAGCGGGCCCGCGACTTCATGGCCCGCCACCCGGCGAACCGACGTTCCGTCGCCGGGCTTGCACGCATCGCCGGGCTATCCCCGCGATACTTTTCCCGCCTGTTCCAGGCACACGCCGGCGTCGGCCCCGCGGCCTTCCGCGTGCAGCTCCGGTGCCGGCACGCGTGCTACCTGCTCGAAAACACCAGCCGAAGCGTCAAGGACGTCGCGCTCGCACTCGGCTACCCCGACCCCTACGCGTTCTCCAAGCAGTTCAAGCAGGTGACCGGCCACTCACCCTCCGCGTTCCGTTCCCGGCCGTGCAGGATCGGCGAGTGATCACTCGCGGGTCCTGATCCGCCCCTTGACATGTCACTACATATTTGTGTAGTTTAGCTATAGATATCTGTAGCCACCTGAGGACAGGGGACCGGAAGACGAACGGCTCGAAGCGGGACGCCGTCGGCCGTCGCGGTCGAGCGGCGCCCCTTGTGCGCATGAAAGACAAGCCGGACAACCTGCTGCTGCGGCGCGGGGTGCGGGTGCTGGACGCGCTGGCCGGCGCGCACGGGCCGTTGCGGTTCGGGCAGGTCCAGAAGCTGCTGGCGCCGATCAGCCCGAGCAGCGTGGCCAGCGTGCTCGGCACGCTGCGCGAGACGGGTGTTGTCCGAAAACGGGCGGACGGCGGCTACGCGCTTTCCGAGCGGGTCCGGTTCTGGGCGCGCGGTGCGCAGCGGCGCCCGTCGCTGGAGGCGATCGCACGGCCTCACATGGCGCGACTGAGCGGCGAACTGCAGGCCACGGTCATTTTGTTCGCCTTTTGCGGCGAAACCATGCAGTGCCTGCACAGCGAGCTCGACCCGGCCTCCCCCTCCCTGGCGAGGCCGGGCTCCGCCCTGCCCGCCCGCCTGGACGTAATCGGCAGCATCTTCATCGGAGACTGGCTCGCGCGCGGCAGGGACGAAGAGCTGCTTCGGCTCCTGCGGTTCGATCCGGCCCGGCATCGGCGGGCGCTGGTCGACCGCATACTGGCCCGCGCGCGGCGCGAAGGCTACATGTACGATGAAGCCGTCTTTTACGCCGGCAGCCACCGCTTCTCAGTCCCCATCCGCTGCGGGGCGGAAACGCCGGGGATCCTGGGGCTCGGCTGTACGGCGCAACGGCTGAAGGAGAAAGGTTTCAAGAAGCGAATGTTGACCGCGCTGAAACAGACGGCTGAACGAATTGCAGAAGAACTGACGCTGTGAACGAGCGGGTGGGTGGGAAGCGTGGAAGAATGGATGGGGGGATGGTGCCCGTCCTTGCTCTCTTCCATCCTTTCACCCTTCCTTCTTCCTTCCGTTCTTTCGACGTTTCACAAGTAAGCTGGAGGTATGCGCATGCCGAGCAAGAATCCGGACAAACCGAACATCGTATTTATCCTCACCGACGACCAGGGCTGCTGGGCAATGGGCTGCGCCGGGAACGGCGAGATCCGCACGCCCAACCTGGACCGGCTGGCCGCCATGGGCACGCGGTTCGACAGCTTCTGCTGCGCCTCGCCCGTCTGTTCGCCGGCCCGCGCCTCCATCCTCACCGGCCGGATCCCGTCGCAGCACGGCGTACACGACTGGATCCGGGCGGGGAATGCCGTCGAGGAGTACAAGCGACCGACCCACCGGCTGATCGAATATCTGAAAGACCAACCCGCCTACACGGACGTCCTGGCGGGCAGCGGGTACGTCTGCGGGCTGAGCGGCAAATGGCATCTGGGCGACGCGCATCACGCGCAGAAGCGCAACACGTTCTGGAAGGTGCACGCCCAGGGCGGCGGCCCGTACTACGGAGCGCCCGTCATCGACGGCGACGCCGTCGCCTACGAGCCGCGCTACATCACCGACGTGATCACGGACTGGGCGCTCGAATTCCTGGCCCTGCAGCAGGAGGGCGACCGCCCGTTCCACCTGGGCGTGCACTACACCGCCCCGCACAGCCCGTGGGGGCGCGACCAGCACCCGAAAGAGCTGTACGACTCGTATCTGAACGGCTGTCCGTTCGAGTCCACGCCAAACGTGCCGGCGCATCCCTGGGCCTCGGCGAACAGGACCGCGGCCCAGGACGAGGCGAGCCGGCGCAAGACGCTCAGCGGCTACTTCGCGGCCGTCACGGCGATGGACGCGAACGTGGGCCGGCTGTTGGACGCGCTCGAGCAGCAGCGGCTTCTGGAGAGCACGCTCATCGTGTTCACGAGCGACAACGGCATGAACATGGGCCATCACGGCGTCTGGGGCAAGGGCAACGGAACGTGGCCCATGAACATGTACGACACCTCCGTGAAGGTGCCCATGCTCATCGCGCAGCCGGGCCGCGTTCCGCAGGGCGCGGTATGCGGCGCGTTGCTGAGCCAGTACGACCTGCGCCCCACCCTCCTGGCCTGCTGCGGGGCGGAGGACCCCGAAGCCGGCCATCTGCCTGGCGTCTCGTTCGCCGCCCTGCTCCAGGGCCGGGGCGGGCCGCCGCGGGAAAACGTCGTCGTCTTCGACGAATACGGCCCGGTCCGCATGATCCGGACCGAATCCTGGAAGTACGTGCACCGTTATCCGTACGGGCCCCACGAGCTGTACGACCTGGCCGGCGATCCCGGCGAAGAACGGAACCTGATCGACGCGCCCGAGCACGCCGCCCGGATCGTGGCGCTCAAAGGCGAGTTGGAACAGTGGTTCGTGCGTTACGTCGATCCCGCACGCGACGGCACGCATGAGGGCGTGACGGGCTCGGGCCAACTCGACCTCGCCGGCCCGGCGGGCGCGGGCCGCGCGGCGTGGCAGCCGCGCTAGCATCTGAGACACCCACGCGTGTGCCCGGCAACTCGGGTGCCGGCCGACAAATGCGTTGATTCGGGACCGGCGGCGCGTATACTGGCGTGCAGTCCCGCGGCGCTGCCGCAACACGCTCATTCGGGAATCCCGGGGGACGACTCAGGGTGAAGCTCAAATGCCTGGCCTGCGAATCGCTCGCGCGCCCCGTCTACCTCTGTGCCGCGCAGTCCCCGCACGTCGTGGACGTGACACTGTTCCGGATCGGCCTGCACAGGGACCCGCCGGACTTGCACCGCCGGCTCCAGGAGCAGATAGACGCCGCCGGCGCGGCGTACGATGCCGTGGCGATGGCCTATGGCCTGTGCGGGCAGGCTACCCTTGCGCTGACGGCACGCGAGGTGCCGCTCGTCATCCCGCGCGCGCACGACTGCATCACGCTCTTTCTCGGTGGACGCGAGACGTACAGGACGCAGACCGACCGATGCCCCGGCACGTACTGGTATGTGCTCGACTACATCGAACGCACCGGCGGCAACACCACCGCCCTCTCGCTCGGCACCTCGGCGGAGTGCGACATGCCCGGCGTCTACGAACAGTACGTGGCGAAGTACGGCAAGGAGAATGCCGACTACCTCATGGAGGTGATGGGCGCCTGGCTCCAGCACTACGAGCGGGCCGCGTTCGTGGACATGGGCGTCGGCAACCCGCAGGTGGCCGAGCAGCAGGCGCGCGATGCCGCCGGCCGGCGCGGCTGGCGCTTCGAACGGATCGAAGGCGACCTGCTCCTCATCCGCCGGCTGCTCGACGGCGACTGGCAAGACGACTTCCTCGTGCTCAAGCCCGGGGAGTTTGTCCGCGCCAGCCACGACGACCGTGTGCTGAAGCCCGGCCGCGAGAGTTGAGGCGTCATCGTCCAGGCGGCCTTTTCTGCCCGCGAAAGGCCGCGAGAGAAGCGCGAAATGTCGAAGATCTGTGGCGGGCAGAGCGCAATTGGGTGGAGATGGCGGCAACTTCGCGGGCAGATCTTACTCGCGCTCCCGCCCGGCACCCGGCATTCGGCACTCAGCATTCGCCGCTCAGCATGACCTCCCGCACATGCTCCTTCAGCCGGTCCGCACCGCTCTCACCGAGCGGCGAGTGCGAGCCCACCCGCGTCTCGTAGCCCCCGCGCGCGTAGCACTCGCGCGGGGCGAGGTAGCCCAGCGCGCCGTTGCTGAGACTCGCGACCAGCACGCGCCCTTCGCACCCGGCGGCGATGTCCCGGCCCGTCTGCGTGAACGTCTCGAACGGCAGGAACAGGATCCGGACCCCGTCGACGCCGATCAGGCCGACCTCCACCTCGAGATCGGGCTCGCGTTTCTCCAGTTCGCGCAGCGCGAGCGCCTGCCGCGCGAAGAACAGGTCCGCCTGAGAATGGCCCTTCGCCAGATCCTCGGAATTCAGCGTGCCGCCGTTCGCGGGCGCGACGGCGGCCACCACGTTCCCGGCCCACAGGACGGTCGCCTCGCTCACGTGCCGGCGCGGATACCGGCGCGCAAGACTGCGCGCAACCAGCCGCCCCTCGCCGAGCGGGGCCGCCTTCTCGAGCGCCGCGAGCGCCAGCTTCGCGTAGGCGCGCCCCAACGCCTGCGCAACGTCCGGGGACGACACCTTCGGGCCCGCCGGGTTGAAATGATTGATGTCGCCCTGCGTCCCCGGCAGGAACAGGACCGGCAGCTCGTAGCCCAACTGCTCGCAGATGGCGTCGGCCATGAAGCCCGTCCAGTCCGGTCCGATCCGGGTGCCGCCGGTCGAGTCGCAGTGGTTCGACGCGTGCACGATCAGACCCGCCGCACGCCCGGCACGCCGGTTCCCGATCACGGTTACCGTGTGGTCCGGCTCGGTCTCCGGGCCCGCGATGCCCGGCGCGCCAACCGGCGGATTCGTCACGATCCGGCCGTCCGATGTCCAGAACCGGCGGCAGAACGCGAGGCCGTGCTCCTGCGCCTCGCCTGCCGCCAGCTCCGCGGGGCCCAGATCCGCAAGCGCCGCGTCAAACGCGTTCCGAATCCCCGGCAGCAGACGCCCGGCCATATAGGACTCGTCGACCGGCATGCCGAAAATCGGCTGAACGGCCGGCCCGGTATGCGTGTGGCTCGCCGTGACCGCCACGTACCCGTCGAAAGCCAGCGAGGCCCGGATCCGCCGCACCAGGGCCAGCGGCACCCCGATCAGTTCCACCGTGATCAGCGCCGCACGCCGCGCCCCGTCCTCCAGCACCGCCGCCCGCGCCAGAAGCGGACGCAGTACGCCCGTCGACCGCCGCTCCGTGAAATAGCCCGGCATCAGCACCTCATGCTCGGGCGTGATGTCCGCCTGCCCGAAACCTGCTCGCATCCGTACGCCTCCCCTCGCCCCAGTATCATGCGGCGCGCGCCGAAATGAAAGACCGGAAGATCCTTAAGGCGGGCTTCGCCCGCAACCCAAAGGGAAGGCGGGTAGGAATGCCCGCGCTGCTTCAGATACACGCCAAACCGAGCATGTTCATCGGAAAGCCATTAGCGTGGGGTCTCTCGCAACACAACGTACGCCGCGCTTCACCCTTTTCCCCTTCCACCCTTCCACTCTTCCACCCTTCCACTCTTCCACCCTTCCACTCTTCCACCCTTCCACTCTTCCACCCTTCCACTCTTCC
>JAFGHX010000123.1 GCA_016929905.1 Kiritimatiellia bacterium | reverse complement strand
TCGCACGACTTTGTTCCACCGCGATCGGACGGGCAGTAAGCTCTGTCGCTTCCCCGTGGGACGGGCTTTCCAGCCCGTCCCCGTTTCCCGTCGGCTCACGATTGTGGGGGACGGGCTGGAAAGCCCGTCCTACGATTCGCACGACTTTGTTCCGGCGGCGGGTCGTAATCTTTGTCGACCCCGCCGCTGCGGCGGGGGGGGGGCGAGCAAGTCTCAGACCTTCAGCCCTCCTGGCCCTTCCAGTCGGCCACATAGCCCTTTCGCGCCAGGTGGTTGAGCATGGCCTCCGCCTCGCTCAAGTCCCTCGCGATGTTCAGACCCACCAGTTGCGCGGGCTTGGCCTGCCCGCCCGTCCGCTGCGCGAAATCCAGCGCCCGGGTCAAGCGCCCGTTGCCGTGGTTCGTATTGAAAAAGAACCACGTCCGGCTCTGGCCCGTCTCCACTTCCTCCGCCTCCCCGCAGTCGCACATCGCGCGCAGCGTGCACGACGCCATCTTCACCGGCAGACCCAGCTCCCGGCTGACCACCGGGATGGTCAGCGCACCGCCCGACTCCTCGGCAAGCTGCAGCGTCTCCTCAACCGGAATACGGCGCGAGAGAATCCACGCCGCGCCGCCCGCGCCAACCACCAGCAGCCACCACATGGCATAGGCGCCCCGCACCGGGGTGGGGAAGGGGGTCGTCATGTCGACCAGCAGCAGAAGCGCACCGCCCCAGAACCCGAGCGCACCCAGCTTCTCCTGCAGGAACCGCTTGCTTCTGTAGATTCCGATCCGCGCAGACATCGCCGTCCTCCTTTCGCGCAGCGTGCGTTACCGCACGTCCGATGTTTCCAGCACTTTCGCCGCACCCAGATCCCGCAACGTCAGGTCCGGGCTCGTCCACAGCGTGCCTTGCCCATGCGTCAGATAGCGGATCTGCAGGTCCGCGGGCAGATGCGCCGCGAACGTCGAGCGATTGAACGGGCCCGATCCGCCGAACGCCGAGATCAGCAGCCGCAACTGCGTCGCCTCCGCCTTCTTCTTGGCCTCCGTGACGTCCGCCGTCGCTTGGCCCGCAATCTTGTGCGCCTCCGCCTGCAACTCCTTCTCCTGCTTCACCAGCCCGGCCACCGTCCGGTCGGCCCGGGCCATGGTCTCCGCCCCTTTCTTCTGCCCCTCCTCCTTCTCCTTGGCCAGCAGCGCATGGGTCTCACCGTCGAAATCCTTGATCGCCACATCCACCATCTTCTCCGCCTGCTCGAGCTGGGCCGCCACCGTGTCGGTCGCCTGCTCGATCCGAAGCGTCTCTTTCTCCTCTTCCGCCAGCATGCGCGCCTGGATCGTGGCCTTGATGTCTTCAGCCGGGTGAAACCCGCGGACCAGCGCTATCAGGATGTGCAGCCCCTTCTTCTGCCCCATCTCCTTGAGCGTCGCCGTGACGCGGCCCTGGAACTGCTCGCGCGTGGCGCCTTCAATGAACTCCTTCGTCGTCAGGTTCGAGCCCAGATTCTTGCAGATCGAGAGAACCTGCGGCTCGATCACCTTCGATTCCACCATCGAGACCGTGCCGTACTCCTGCGTGATCCGCGCGGCGTTCTCCGGGAAGATCCCCCACACGACCGTGAAGTCCAGGTGCATCTCTTTGCCGTCGGCCAGCGGGAAGGATACGCCCGTGTTCGGCTTGAACCGCTTCACCTGCAGGACGTGCTCGGCTTGGTCGCGCACCTTCACCCAGGTGTACTCCGTCGATACCTCCCATACCTGATACCCGATTTCAACCAGCTGGATCAGGACTTCGCGCTCGTTGTTGTTGTAGTAGCCCGGTTGAAGCGGCTCGCGCAGAATGCCCTTGTGCTTGCCCTCGCGCAGAGTCTGCACGCCGACATAGCCCGGCGGAATGATCGTGGCCGGCTTCACGTCCACCGTTTGCCCGTGATCGTTGATCCGCCAGATGCCGGGGGTCAGAACGGCCTTCTGGGTGCCCTTCTCCGACGGGCCCGCGATGAAACGGCCCGGCGGCAGGTCTTGGCCCAGCCGGTTCACCACCAGCCCGATCTGGCCGGGCTGAACGACGACGTCGGAAACCTCTTTCACCGAGTAGCGGAGCGGACTCAGGAAATGACGGCCCGGGCCCCGCATTTGCTCCAGGACTCCCTTCTGATCGTCGCCCGCGAAACTGTCGCGCGGGGCCGGCTCGCCCAGCACGTTGGTCACCTGCAGCGAGTGGCCCGGCTCGCAGTAGCGGCGGCAGACCATCCACTGCCAGATCCCCTGGTACACGACCGTGTACGCCACGAACACGATCAACAACCCAACCGTTATGCGGCCAACCAGACTCTTCATCGCCCGTCCTCCTTGCTTCAGGCTGTCTTCCGACCGCCAAGGGCATGGGCCCGCCACTCGAGACCGTGCCCGGCGCTCTGCGACTCGCTCGCGGCCACGATGCCTTCCAGCAGCCGCTTCAAACCTTCCCACTCGCGGCGGATCGTCGCCGCCGCACGGTCCGACATCTGCTCCGGCCCGTGCAAACCGTCCGAGAGCACGCGCAGCAGCCGCGAGAACTGGCCCAGCACGGCCGGCGTCACGCTCAACGCGTTCAACGGCTCGCCAGGCGTTGAGCGCGGGTTCTCCGTGAAATAGCCGCCCGCCTGCTCGCACAGCCACGTGATCGGCGTGTGGTCGCCCGTCAGCTCGCACAGCCGCCATACGCGGTCCAACGGATTCTCCGTCCCGCTCGCGTCCGGCCCCTCTTTGCTCTGGCACCACTTGTAGACGAGCGATTTCGACAGGTGCATCTTCCACGCCACCTGCTTCGCACCCACTCGCTCCACCGCCTGACGCAGGATCTCATAGGTCTTCATCCCACGACCTCCTTCCTTCGCAGCGCTAGCACACGGGTTCATCAGTTCGTTAACCTGTCTTGGCGTACGCGGCTCGTCAGGAGCCTCGCCCTCCAGGCGACGACCGCAAGCACTTCGACCCCATGGAGGGCGAGCGTCCTCGCGAGCCGCGGGACGTCGAACCCGTCATGGTATTGGCGGTCGGGTGCATTCATTGTTGGCCCTCGCTCTGCCCCGCCGTCGCAAACCGCTCGAACAGCTCGGCAAACGTGCCCTCCGTGTTCGACAGGACATCCCGGATGCCCGGCGCCAGCCGCGTGATCAGCAGGTAGTCCGCGTACTTCTCGCCCGTGCCGAATGCGTCGACCTTCGCTTTCACCCCTTCGGCCTGCGCCTGGTACTCCATAACCTTCACCGCCGCCTCCGCAAAGCCTTCCGCTTTCACGCCCGCCGCCTTGTCCTTGGCGGCCTCGAGCTGTATCTTCGCCACTTCCACACGCCGGTTGCCTTGCGTCAACTGCACGTTGCGATACTCCTCGGCACGCCGCACCAGCGTCGCCACTTCCGCCCGCACCAGGCCCAGCTGCTGCTCGCGGTCCTTCTTCCGCTCCTGGATCACTCGCGTCAGCCGGCCCCCCTCCCGCACCTCACGGCCCTCGGCGTCGCGTTGCGGGACCCCGTTCTGCGCGACGATCGTGCCGATCTGCATCTCGATCTCTTTCTCGAAACGCTCCCGCTTCCGCTTCGCAATCTCCCGCCTCTGAAATTGCTCGCGAATGGCCTGCGGCGGTTCCGTCGCGCGGATCACCACGCTCTTGATCAGAATGCCTTCCTCCGCACACGTCTGCATCAGCCGCTTCTCCACCTCGTTCTGAACCACGATGCGCGTGTCGCCCGTGATGTAGTCCACCGCGCGGTAACGGCCGCCGACCGTCCGGAAGAACGACCGCGCAAACGGCAGAATCACCTTCTGCTGGATGTTGTTGATCCCGCCGGACGCCTTCAGGTCCCGCTCGTCCACATACTTCACGAACAGCTCCGGCAGCTTCGTCAGGTCCGGCGCCCACTCGATCGTGCCTTCTACCTTGATGTCGAACCCGAACTTCGACGGAAAGCTGATCGCATAGGCGTCGCGCATCTCGAACTTCTGGCTGCGAACGTCGATTGGCGTGATCCGGTGCACGTACGGGTTGCTGTATTCCGGGTGCGTGCCCGGCGGCAGAAGATACTTCTGGACCCCGACCGCGCCGTCCTCCACCACGAACGCGAAGGAATCCGACGGCCTGGAGCCGACTTGCAGCGTCACGATGCCCACGTAGCCCGGCTCGATCTTCACCATGCCGAACGTCTCCACCGCGTAGGCGTAGGGGTTCAGATAGTAACGGCCCGGCGTCAGAACACCCGGCACAATGCCCTTCTGTTCCCCGCTCAATGCCAGAATCTGGCCCGGAGGCAGCGGCGTGCCGTGTTTGCGTACCTGAATGCCCACCTCGCCTTGAGGAATCAGGGGCGCCGCCTTCGGCTCCGTCCACGCCCAGTGGAACGGATTCCGGAAATGACGGCCCTCCTTCAGAACTTCCACCTGCACACCCTTGTGCTCAGCGTCCGGCGCCAGAAGCTGCTCGTTGCGAAGGTCAGCGCCCGTCTTCTTCACCACCACCACGAAGTCGCCCGGCCCGACCTCGATCCGCATGCCGAACCAGACGAAAAGACCCACGGCAAACAGAATGATGAACAACAACGCAACCACCGGCGTCGCCACATTCCCGCCGCTCAGCGCGTATCGATGCTTCGGCCGCCGCGGAGCTTCCCCATCCCCGCCGCCCGGCTGCCCTTTCTCCCACTTCAGAAGCGATTTGCGGATCACCACCCGCTTCTTCTCCGGCCCGCCCGAACTCACGCCGTTCCCCGTTTCCGGCCCGTTCTCCGTGCTCATCCGTGTTCCTCCTTCCCGCTCGTACCGCCTCGTCCTGTCTCTCTGCCTTCCTCTCCTGCAAGTTCCGTGCCAACCCGTTCTTACCCCGAAAACCCCCCGTTTTCGCCGTTTCTCGAAAGGAACCCGGTCTTCGATGTGGTGATTATTCTCATTGATGTGAGAGTAATCGCTATGTTGGGGGCGGGGGAGGTTGCGCGCAGACCGGTTGACGGCAATGGGCTCCCGGCCGCGCAGAGCGGCGCGTGAGCCGTCACGTGGAAGGTCGCCGTTGAGCTCGGATTGGCTCCGCACGCAATTTGCAGGCAACTCGGCGTAGGCGGCTCGTAAGGAGAGGCTGCCTCAAGACCTCGGCTCGGCACAACCTCGCCCTTCCAGATGTTGAATACGTTGCGCCAAATGGAGGGCGAACCTGTGGTGAGCCGCACTCAGCGCCAACGCGCCTGTCGAAAAAGGCGCCTCGCACGGCGCTCGCCTTCCAGGCATACGATAGAGTGCACCAAATGGAGGGCGAACAGCCTGCCCGCCGAAGCACTGCGCGAAGGCGAGTTCCCGTGAGCCGTCTCATGGGCACCGGCCAGCCCTTTTTCGAGAGTCTCGTTACCTTGGTTCTGAGACGCCCTCAACGGCTTCCGTGGAAGAAGGAGAGGGGGAGGAGGTCCCTGTCGGCGGCACGCCCGGCGCCGCGAATACGCACCGCCCCGCATTCGCGTTCATTCGCGTTTATTCGCGGTTGGCGTCCTTCGCGGCCCGCCGTTCAGCGCCCGGCGGAATACTTGCGCAGGAAGTAGCGATACTGGTGGTAGGTGAGTCCGACAGCGCGGGCGGCCTGCGCCTGGTTCCCGCTCGCCTCGGCCAGCGCATCCGTGATCAGGCGCTTCTTGAACGCCTCGACCCGTTCGCCGAACGCCTTGCCCGCGGCCGCCGGCTCCGCCTGCGGCAGCATGCCGATGTCCTCCGGCGTGATCTCGCTGGTCGTGTCGCGGTAGGCCGCCCGTTCGATGATGTTCTTCAGCTCCCGCACATTGCCCGGGAAGCCGTATTTCTCCAATACGTCAATGGCCGAGTGGCTGAGGCGCTTCCCGCGCAGGGACGGAATCTCCTGCATGAACTGGTCCAGGAAGAACCTGGCCAGGATGGGGACATCCCCTTCACGGTCGCGCAACGCGGGCACGGCGATGACCTCGAAGCTGAGCCGGTCGTACAGATCGCGCAGAAATTCGCCCTTTTCCATCCGCGGCTTGAGGTCCACGTTCGTGGCGGCTATGATGCGGGTGCGCACCTCGATCTCTTCCGAGCCGCCCACCCGCGTGAACGTGCCGTACTCGACCACACGCAGAATCTTCTGCTGGAACGAGATCGACATGTTTCCGATCTCGTCCAGGAACAGGGTCCCGCCGCTGGCCAGCTCGAACTTGCCGTGCGCGCGGCTGTCGGCGCCCGTGAACGAGCCCTTCTCATGGCCGAACAGCTCGCTTTCGAGCAGGTTGTCCGAGAAGGCGGCGCAGTTGACCGAGATCATCGGCCGGCTCGGGGCGCCGCCCGCCAGATGAATGGCGCGCGCGATCAGCTCCTTGCCCGTGCCGCGTTCGCCCATGATCAGGACCGGGCGCGGAATCGCCGCGACCCGCACGACCTGGTCCATCACCTTCCGGACCTGCGGCGATTCGCCGATGATGCGGTACCGCTCGCTCGCCGCCTCGCGCAGCAGCATGTTCTGCTCCTGCAGCAGACGGTTGCGGCGGACCAGGTCCAGGTGCGGGGCCATCTTCTCCAGCAGGATCCGAACGCGGTCGGCCAGCTTGCCGCCGCGGACCATGAAGTCGTTCGCGCCCGCCTGGATCGCGTCGGAGGCGATCCGTACATCGCCCTTTTCCGCCACCGCCACGAGCGGCAGCTCCGGCCACTTCCGCCGGATCGACCGGATCAGGCGCCCGCCCTTCGTCCGGCCGTCCCCGAGCAGGTAATCCACCAGCACCAGATCGCACGGCAGCCCGCCGCGGATTGCGCGGTCCAACTCCTTCGTCGAAAACACCCGCTCCGCCTGGCCGTCGCCCTTACACGCCTTCTCAAAGGCCTGTTCGAGCGGCGCCAGATCACCGCCCGGCGTCTCCAGAATCAGGAACCGGCCCGCCATCGAATGCCTCCGCGGCACGCGCACCAGGACCCTGTGCCGGCGCAGAGCTTAGCAGGCAGGGCACCCCCTGTAAAGGAGGAGACGGCCCCAAGGCGCGGCTGCCGTGTGAGATGGACCATGCATTGACCCGTAGAATTTCCACTTCCAATTCCATACAGACGGTGTACCATGTCCGGGACGGCATTGATCCCACTTCGCCCTTCGTGGCTTCGCGGCCCAAGTTGTAATCGCAGAAGTGGATGCCAGTGGTTCTTTGAAAAAAGACCGGGTTCTACTTCTTCCGGGCGAGATGGTATGATCCGGTCACTGAACGCTCTCGAAGGATCCGATTGGGATTGCGGGTGGGTTGAACCACTATGTGTTCTGCGCGGCCAATCCGGTCAATGCGAGGGATCCCAGTGGACTCGCACCGAACGTCGAATATATAGACAGGGACAAGGCTGTCCATGATGCCCTGATAGATTGCCTAGACTACTACAACAAGAACGGGGGTGGTGTGCACGAATGGGGTACGCTGGTGTATCAGAGACCCAATGGGCGGTACATATATCCCCGACCAACAAAGGGCAAGGAGCCAAACAAGTGGGAGGTTCCGTGGCCCGTATATGAAGAGCGATGTCCGGGCGGTGAGTGGAGGGGCGTCACCACGTATCGAGGACCGGATCCATCCCTCGTAGACGGTGCGCCCGGAAAGACGCAAGTGGTGGAGAATTGGTATGTAGAAGCTATTTGCCACGTCCACCCAACCAAGGACCGATTCTCTGGATTTGGCGGAGATCAGACGACCATGCTGGGGGCACATGCTCCGATCTACTTGATTCACGCTCCGACCCGCAAGATGCGTGAAATGACGAAAGAGTCGCAACCCTACGGAACGCCTTGGGAATGCAGACCTGGAAAATGAACGCTATGCGAATTGGACAGATCAGAACACTGACTGTGGCCTTTCTTGGTGTGCTGTTTCTACTCATTCCGAATGGGTGCCGCCGCAGTCCAGCGGTTGCCAAGAATGAAGAACGGAAGATCCAGGGTCGCTCAATCATTGCGTTGATTGCAGACCCTGAGGAATTCGATGGCAAGTATGTTATTATGGTTGGGTACCTTGCTGTCTCGCAAGGTGAAGCCCGTTTCTTCCTGCATAAGGAAGACCGCACATACATCATGCTGGCGAACAGCCTGATTGTTGACTTGACGCATGCCGATATCGAAAACGGTAGCGAGAATGGCTATGTCATGATCCGTGGGCGATTCAGAGCTGGCCTGGACATGCATGGCTGCGTGGGCGTTCTGGACGCAGAGTTGGTGCAGCGCATCGTGCCCCCCTAGGTTCTTCTGGGGCCATTCTCTTCTTTAGCTGCCGCTCCGCGCCGCAATCGCATGCGCCACATCATCCTCAAGGCCGATCCAGACCGTTCTTCCGGCGGCTGCCATCTGCTTCGCCACACCTGCGCCACGCACATGCTCGAGGGTGGGGCGGACATCCGTTTCATCCAGCAGCTTCTCGGCCACTCCAACCTCAACACCACCGCCCGCTACACCAAGGTCTCGATCGAGCAGCTTCAGCAAGTCCACGCCCAGACCCACCCGGCCGAGTCGCGGAACAAGCCCCGGACTGAGGCCGAGACCCCGTCTGAAACCCAGTCAGAATGACCTCGAAAATCCTTCCCTTTAGCCGCCGAATCTGATACTCTCCTGAGCAACGTAACGGCTCTTTGAATGATGAAACCGGGGGGGGGCGAACCCGCGCCCGGAGAAGGGGACCACCCCCATCGGTAGTGCGTCGGATGTCTTGTAATGGCTCTCTAAAGATCCCATCGGCATCAGCGGCGGGCTGAACCAGTATGTGTTCTGTGGGGCGAATCCGGTGGTGAATCGGGATGAGTTTGGGCTTGATTCAGACAACCCGGTGCTCCAATGGTTGTTCCATAAGGGCAATGTCTACAATGCGACTAGCGAACCGGTGAAAGTGATCGGTAGTGATCCGTCGGGAGAGGGGCGGCGAGAATGGTGGGTAGCGCCCGGGACGTGGGGCTCAGAGAATCAGTACGGTATTACTGATGTTGACGCCGTCTATGTTGGTGACCAGGTTATTAAGATTCACGGTCGCCTCGGAAGTTGGCTTCATATCCCGGAAGCGATCCGGCCAGAGGATTATAGCGGACGGTGGGGTTGGTTCTATCGGGGCTTTGGATGGAATCCTATTGTTGACCCCGAACGACGGTTTGGGCCGTTATTGCCGGACGCTGACGTGAAAGCCCCTGATCGTTACAAGGAGGGCCCGTGCCCGTGAAGCGTGTGGGCGTCAAGCGTGTGGCGATTGCCTTCGTGGCCGCAATTTTGGTTTATTGCCTCCTTCAAACGTCTGTCACCTTGGCGTGGAATAGGAGCCGTTTCCATTCTTTTGGGGACGTTGTTTTCTTTATGTTCTTCCTAATGGAGGACACGACAGCATATGCCAATCAGTACTCGGAGCGTGGCTTCTTGTCCATCAGACTATCCATGACGACGGATGAAGTACAACGTATCATCGGCACGCCAATCGAGAAGCAGTCGCTTAGTGAAGGGGGAGAGTTGTGGAGATACACGAAGGGTTTGCCAGATCGGAATTACTGGATGAGGTGTGTCGAGATTGATGTAGGCGCGCGGGCTTGTTGCGGGGATGATGTGCAGGATTGTTGCGGGAGCGCAAGCTCGGATTCTGGCGATTTGGGGACTGATAG
>JAFGHX010000011.1 GCA_016929905.1 Kiritimatiellia bacterium | reverse complement strand
GGACGACGAGCGGAAGAATCACAGGAAGCCGAACCAGCCCCTGCACGGGACGCGCGGGGGCCGCGCGCCCGTGAGGGACGCCGTTCGGCCAGGAAGATGGGTCCGGAAATCGTCAATCGTTCTCGTGGACCGAATCTCCGGCGCGTGATCATGGCCGCGCGGCCAAATCGGTTTACGATAACGGCGACGATAAGGGTCGACGAGGAAGAGAAGAACGACGGTCGAGAGAATGACGCATTGCCGAACCAGCGGCACGCGACCGCGTACCGCGGCGCGTGAGCCGCCCCGTTCGGCCAGGAGATGTGAATGATGGACAAAGAGATCGAGAAAGTGCGTCGGGAAATTTGCGCCAAGTATTCAAAGCTGAGGGTTGCCGATGTCTGCGATGCGCTCGACGCGCTTGGACTACTAGACCGATGCAGTATGAGCCCGGATATCCGTCCGGTTTGGACTGATCGCGAGAAGCTCTCGCACCGAATGTGCGGATTTGCCATGACATTACGATATTTCCCGACCAATCAGGCATACCTGCCACGGTCACCGGAAGAATCTGTCGAAATCCGCAAGGAATGGCAGGCGCGGGTCATGCCAGTTGATTTGCCTTGCACGGAAGGGGATGTAATCGTCATTGACGGCGCCGGTATCCGCAATATCGGCTATGTCGGGTCCAACAACATCATGCGCTGGGTTTCCAAGGGGGCGCGTGGGGTCGTCACGAATGCAGGCTGCCGGGATTCCGACGAGATCGCGATGCAGCGGATACCTGCCTATTCCGCCTACATCGGGCAAGGTCGCAAAATCGGAAGGGTCGAGTTCGACCAGTATAATTTACCGGTTAGCATCGGCGGGGTTTTGGTCCGTCCGGGCGATTTTATCGTGGCCGATGGCGACGGCGTCATTGTGGTGCCCGCCGAACATATCGAGCAGGTGAGCGCACTGGCGCACGCGGAACGCGAGGAAGACCTGGCCCGCCGCCGCCGATATTATGCCCATCTGGGGCTGCCGAAAGACGATACCCTGAGGCGATGATGAATGCAAAAAACGGCATGTCCCATCGGGAACGGCTTGAATGCGTGCTGGCAGAAGAGAGAGGATAACGCTATGCAAGGATTCAGCTTGACCCCGAAACAGATTCATGTAGTCCGGATCGACCCCGGCGAAGATGTGCTCAACAGCGTGACGGTTTATGTGCGGGAAGCGGGCATACGCCAGGCCGTAGTCATGGGCGGCTATGGCACCTTGGCCGCATACTCGCTGCACTGGGTGACACACAATCGCATTCCAACAGAGAATCGCTTCGACAACGGCGAAGGTGGCATTGAGATTCTGGCAATGAATGGCTTGATTGTCGATGGCGATCCGCACATTCATGTTGCATTGGCCACGGAGGCCGGGGCATTCGGCGGACACATGGAACCGGGATGCAAAGCGTATGTCATCTGTGAAATGTTTCTTGCTGAAATATCGGGAGGCATATTGCACCGTGAGCGCGTCCCCGTGAATATTGCCGGTATGGGGAAAGGAATGATCAGTCGTCTCACCACGTAATCAATACGAAAATCGCAGAACCAGCAGGTGCCGGCGACGCGGCAGCCGCGCGCCTCACCGCAGCCGTTCGACGGGACGACAACAGACTTGACAAGAGTATGACACTGGTTATACCATGTCATCATGAAAACAGCCATATCCATACCTGACGATGTGTTCGCACGGGCTGAGCAATTCGCCCATCGACGGAAGATTGCCCGCAGTGCTCTGTTCACGGCGGCCGTTGCCGAGTATATGCAACACCATAGGGAAGATGATGTGACCCGGAAACTGAACGAGGTCTACGCGAAGGAAGACTCTTCGCTCGACCGCGTCTTCGCCCGGCTCCAGTCGCTTTCGTTGCCGAAGGAGGAATGGTAGTGCAACGCGGAGAGATCTGGTGGGCAAAGCTTCCAGACCGGGCCGGATCGGAACCGGGCTGTCGGCGCCCCGTGCTTGTCGTACAATCCGATACATTCACGCAAAGCCGAATCAAGACCGTCATCTGTGCTTCCGTCACATCCAATCTGCGCCTTGCCGCAGCTCCAGGAAATGTTCGCGTCTCAGCACGTTCATCCGGCTTGCCCAAGCCTTCAGTCGTGAACGTTTCACAGGTAGCGGCGCTGGATAAAACATTCTTGCAGGAACAGGTCAAGACGCTCGACGCCCAGACGATGCGACAGGTCGATGACGGACTTCGCTTAGTCCTGAATCTGTAGAAACTGTCGAACCAGACAGTTGGAGCGGACGCGGAATACCACGCCGATCACGCTGCACGTTCGGAGCGGAAAGACAACGGCGATAATTCTGTGGCCAGAATCGCGTGGCGTCCCAATGGAGGGCGAGGCTGTGCCGAGCCGCTTCCACGGGCAACTCGTCGACTGGCGGCGCGTGTCGCGCGCATTCGGCCAGGAATGCATTGCATTCCCGCCCGCGGGGTCTGATACTTGGCTGGCTCATAGCGGGGAGCTGT
Organism: Kiritimatiellia bacterium; assembly: GCA_016929905.1. GTDB lineage: Bacteria > Verrucomicrobiota > Kiritimatiellia > JAFGHX01 > JAFGHX01 > JAFGHX01. Next base: position 54,157 of record JAFGHX010000011.1, on the reverse strand, counting down.
GCCATGTCGATCCGTGCGCTTCTCATCGGGTTCGCGCTTGCGCTGTTCATCGCGCTCGGCGGCCATTTCAACGACGCATACATGCAGCAGACGTTCATCGTCGGCAATTTCTTCCCGATCTTCGTCGTGGGGATCCTGGTGGTTGTGGTGCTGGTCGTGAACCCGCTGTTGTGCCGCGTCCGGCGCAACTGGCGGCTGAGCAGCGCGGAGCTGGCCGTCGTCGTTGCGTTGCCGTTTGCCGCGTGCGTCGTGCCCTCGTCCGGCTTCCTGCGCACGTTCACCTCGGCTCTCGTCATGCCGGCGCACTACGAGAAGAGCGACTTCTCCTGGCAGAAGAACGAGGTGCTCTCCTATGTCCCCGACGGGCTCCTCGTCCGGCCGGGCCCGGAGAACGAGGACGTGGTGCTCGGCGGGTTCCTGCGCGGGATGGCGAAGGAGGGCGAACACATTTCGCTTGCCCGGGTTCCCTGGCGGGCGTGGCTGCCGGCGCTGTTGCGCTGGGTGCCGCTGTTTGCGGTGCTGATGATCGGGCTCACGGGGCTCGCCCTCGTCTTTCACCGGCAATGGAGCACGCACGAGCACCTTGTGTACCCCGTCGCCGAGTTCGTCCGCCTGCTCTTCGGCGAAGAGGGGCAGCAGCCGGCGCCGGTCATCACGCGCACCCGGCTCTTCTGGTACGGGCTGCTGGCGGTGTTCGGCATCCACGTGATCAACGGCCTGCACGCCTGGTTCCCCGCTTTCATTCAGTTCCCCACTGAAATCGACCTCTCCCCGCTGCGGGAATTGATGCCCGGTCTGGCTTCGGCGCCCATGTCCGGCGGGCTCTTTCAAGCGAGCGTCTTCTTTTCCGTCGTCGCGTTCGCCTACTTTCTGCCCTCCGACATCACGCTCAGTCTGGGCCTGACGAATCTGGTGGCGGCGGCGTTCGGGGCGACGCTGATCACCTACGGCGTGAAAATGACCAGTTCCTACATGGGGGTCGGCGAGATACAGGGCCTGCTCTTCGGCGCCTATCTGGCCGTGTTTGTCATGATTCTGGTCACCGGCAGGGCCTATTACAGGAGGACGCTGCTCAGCGCCGTCGGCTTGCGGCCCGGCGGGGACGTGGACCGGTCGGCCGTGTGGGGCCTGCGCGTTTTCCTCGCCATGGCGCTGGTGGGCACGCTGATGATGGTCGGGCTCGGGCTGCCCTGGCCGTTTGCCGTTGTCGTGGTGCTGCTCGTCACGCTCATGTTCGCGGCCATGAGCCGGATCTGCGCCGAGACGGGGCTGTTCTTCATTCAGCCGTACTGGCAGGCGACGGCCGTGCTGCTGGGCCTGGCCGGCGCGCATGCGCTCGGGCCGCGAATCATGGCCGTGCTGGCGATGGCCTGTGTTGTGCTCACCATCGACCCGCGCGAGGCGATGATGCCGTTTGTCGCCAACGCCTTGCGCGTGGCGGAGAACCACGGCGTGCCGCGCGGCCGCGTGGCCGCGGCCATGGGCCTCACGTTCCTCCTGTGCCTGGTCGGCGGGCTCGTCACGGTCTTGTGGCTGCAGTACGATCGCGGCGCGTGGCTCGGGGACAGCTGGGCGACCCAGAACGTCCCGAAGATGGGGTTCGAGCTCGTCGATCAGCAAATCCAGACGATGCAGGCCGACGGGGTCCTCGCGGAATCCGTCGGCATGACGTTGGGGCACCGCATCCTGGCCGTGCGCCCGGACAAGCGGTTCGTCACCTGGCTGCTCGTCGGGTTCGGCCTGTTCGTCTCATTCGCGTTCCTGCGCATTCGGTTCGCCAAGTGGCCGTTCCACCCCATCATCTTCCTGGTCTGGATGACCTATCCGATCGCCAAGATCGGGACCAGCTTCCTGATCGGCTGGGCGGTCAAGGCGCTGGTCGTGCGGCTCGGCGGCGGCCGAACCTACCGCAACGTGAGGCCGTTCATGGTCGGCATGATCGCCGGCGACCTGCTCGGCGGGCTGCTGTGGATGATCGTCGGCGCACTCTACTACGCCGTGAAAGGGTTCCCCCCGGTCAAGTTCTCCATCTTTCCGGGGTAGCCGTTTCTCGGGGCTGCCGGCCGGGCAAGCGGCACGGGGTTGCATTCTCGTCAGCCGCGCGGCATACTATCGGGATCCCGCCCTCCGGAATCCCGCGCCCGACAAGACAGACTGTTTGCAGCAAAAGGAGATGACGATGCAGACCGTACCGATCGGCAAAGCCCGGGTTTCGCGCCTGTGCATCGGCGGCAACCCGTTCAGCGGGTTCAGCCACCAGAACCCGGCCCGCAGCAAGGACATGACGGCCTACTACACGCCGGAGAAGATCGTGGACGCGCTGCGCCTGGCCGAAGAGGCGGGCCTCAACACCTGCTTCATGCGGACCGATGACCACATCTTCGGCATTGTGCGGAAGTACCGGGAGGCGGGTGTCACGCTGCAGTGGTTCGCCCAGGTTTCCCAGGAGAAGAACGATCCGGACAGCTGGCGCAAGTGGCTGAACGGCGCCATTGCGCTGGGGGCGACGGGCACCTACATTCACGGCGGCATTGTCGACTTCTGGTACGCAAACGGCCAGTTCGACAATTTCCGCGAGGCGCTCGACACCATGCGCGAGGGCGGGGTCGTGGCCGGGTTTGCCGGGCACAAGCCGCAAGCGCACGAGTGGATCCGCGACAACCTGCAGGTGGACTTCCAGATGTGCAGCTACTACAACCCGACAGACCGCTCCAAGCACGCCGCGCATATCGAGACGGGCGAGAAATGGGAGGACGAGGATCGCCAGCGCATGATCGCCACCATCCAGACGATCAAGACGCCCGTCGTGCACTACAAGGTGCTCGCCGCCGGCAACAAACCGATCGAGCCGTCCTTCGAGGTGCTCGGCAAAGCGATGCGGCCGGGTGACGTGACCAATATCGGCATGTTCCTCGGCGACGACCCCGATATGATCACGAAGAATATCGCCTTGTTCGAGAAGTATGTGGGGTAGCAGAAGAGTCAAAGGTCGGAAAGTCGCAGGGCGCAGATCGCAGATCGCAGGTCGAGGTGGGAGGGATCGACTCGCCGGTTGAAGGTCTCAAAACACCGGCCGCCTGGCTGTCTCTTGTTCGACCTCCGACCTCCGACCTCCGACCTTCGCCCCTTCGCCCCTTCGCCCTTTGACCTCCGCCCTCTCCCCTCACAGCGGCCGGTACTCGCCGCGCGAGAGGAACGGCCGCGTCTGCGTGTTCTCGTTGATGCGGGCGAGCAGCTTCTCCTGCATGGCGGTCTTCAGGCCGCGCAGCCGGGGGTCCGCGACCAGATTGTTGCGCTCGTGCGGGTCCTCCAGCAGGTCGTACAGCCGCGGCGGACTGGCGGGCACATTGACGGGCTTGTCGAGATGCAGCCGGCCGAGCGGGCGCGTATCCTCCTTGGGATCGCCCCACATCAGCTTGTAGCGCGCGTCGCGGATCATCTTGTCGCAGCCCATCTCGGCGTAGAGCGTGTCGCGATGCACCGCCGTCTCCCCGCGCAAGAGCGGCACGAGGCTCTTCCCCTGGTCCAGCCCGTGTGGCGCCACGCCGCACAGCTCGTTGACCGTCCGGCCGAGATCGATCAGCTCGACCAGCGCGCCGCTCCGCGCCTGCGGGGTGATGCCCGGGCCGGAGACGATCAAGGGCACGCGCATCGCGCCGTCGAAAAAGCACGTCTTGCCCGTCCGCCCGTGGTCGCCCGCCATCTCGCCGTGGTCCGCGGTGTACAGCACGATCGTATGGTCGAGAATGCCCTGCGCCTCGAGCTCCGAGCAGATCTGGCCGACATAGTTGTCAATGTGGCTGATCATGGCCCGGTAGCCGCGCCGGCCGTCGGCCAGGTGCGGCGGCCGTTCCGCGTCGCCCCAGGGCTCCGGTTCGGGCTTGTCGCGGTACAGATCCATGTAGGCCGGGTACGGCTCGATCGGGCTGTGCGGGGCGGCGAACCCGACGTGCAGGAAGAACGGTTGGGCGCGGGCACGGCTGCGCAACCACTCCACCGCGCGGTTCCCGACGAACGGCGTCTCCTGGTATGCCTCCGCCAGCGGCCATTCGGCCGCGCCGAACCCGGGCACGGTACCCCGGTTTTCTCTGTCCATGAAGTAGTGCCACTGCCGGTAGAACGCGAGCACCGCGTCGAACTGGCCGTGCGCCTTGAGGAACTCCGAATACGCGCAGACGATCCCGCTCTTGAGCATGCCGTTGCCGGAAATCTCGCAGACCTCGTCCCACCCGAGCGAGTCCATGTACGCACGATGCCGCGTGGAGGTCAGGTCGGAGTCGTACGCGTGGATCTCCATGTGCGTCTTGCCGACCGCACAGGTGTGGTAACCCGCCGCACGCAGCTGCGGGACGAAACCCGGCGCGCCGGGCGGCAGCGCGTGCAGGTTCGTGAAACAGCCGCTGTTCATGCCGTATCGCCCGGAGGCCACCGCGGCCCGCGACGGACAACACAGCGGCGAGGTGCAATGCGCCGCATCGAACGCCACCCCGCGCGTGGCCAGCCGGTCCAGGTGCGGCGTCGCCGTGAACCCGTTGGCTCCGTAGCCCACGAAGTCCCAGCGGTGCTGGTCGGCCATGATGAAGACAACGTTCGGCCTGCTCACGGTTGCCCCCCCCAACACTGCGCCACCAGAGTGTCGAGCGTTCCGCAGCGCGTGTCAAGCGTGGACTGCCGCCCGCCTTCGCCCAGAAGCTGCGGCGCGGTCCCGGCTTCGCGGCCAGATATCGGATACAGGGTGCCTCGAATTCTGACTCCGGTTTGGCTTCCTTCCCCGATCACGCTCCGACTTGATACTCGACAGAATCCGCAAGACAGGCAATTATGAACCCGACTTCGCCATTGACCATCAACCATTAACCATGGACCATGAGGAAAGGGGGGTCCGCAGATGGCCGTTGATCTGCATGTTCACTCGATCTTCTCGACCGGGGCGCACGATTGGGCCGACGACATTTTCCGCACGGCCCGGCAGCGCGGGCTGAAAGCCGTGTGCCTGACCGAGCACGACACGCTCGACGGGCTGCCGCTGGCGCTGGAGGCCGCGCGCAAGCACAAGGTGGAGACGATGCCCGGCATCGAGTTCTTTACCGATATCTCCGCCATGGGCGGCCGGTCCATCCACGTACTGGGCTACTTGTTCGACCCGGAATCGGAACCGCTGCTCACGCTCATGCGGCGGCTGGCGGAACGGGATGAGCGGGACGCGAAGCGCATCCTTGCCGAGTTGCGCCGCATGGGCGTGCCGGTGGCGCGGAAGGACTTGCTCCAAACCCAGCGCGACCTGTTCCCGGAGGCGGTCGGGCGCGGCGTGCAGGGCACGCACGATCCGATGGGACTCGTGCGCACCACGGCACGCCGCATGTGCCGGCAGTACGGTTGGGACGGGGAGAGCGTGCGCGAATTGATGCGGCGCACGATTCCGTCCACTCCGCTGGCCGAAGTCCTGCGCGTGATCCACGCCGCGGGCGGCATCGCGCTATGGGCGCATCCCGTATCCTTCGAAGCCGCGCAGGACGGCCGGATCCTGCAGTACGGGCTGGACGGGTTCAGGCACGGACCGCGTTACCCCACGCTCCAGGCGCTCATGGCGGCGTTCCGCGAGCAGGCGGGCACGTTCTTCGACCTGGGTTTGGATGGGTTCGAGGCGATCACGCGCAAGCATCCGACGCCCGTCATCCGGGCGCTCAGGGCGTTCGGCGCGAAATCGGGCCGGCCCTATTCCGGCGGCGGCGATTGCCATGCCGCCGTCGCCGTCGGCCGAACCCGGGTGCCCAACACCGTCTTCACCGGGCTGCGCCGGTATCGGGACCGGATGTTCGGGTAGAGCCAGTCGCGCAATCTGGGCTCGCGAAGAGAGGGCGTCTCAAGACCAGGACAACGAGTCTGTCGAAAAAGAGCCATCCGGTGCCCCCAGACGGCTCGCGAGGACCCGCCTTTTTCGGCAGGCTCAACGTATGCGCTGAGTGCGGCTCACTACAGGTTCGCCCTCCATCCAAACGTCACATGGAGGGCGCGGCTCTGTCCGCGCCGAGGAACCAGGGTCCCTCTGCTCTTCGCGAAGCGAGACTTGGCAGCGCTAGGGCTTTCGCCCACTCTGGGGCGCGCAAGAAGCCCGACGCGCTGCCAGCCTACTCGAACCGCAACACCGCGCACAACTCCGCGCGCAGATTGCGGTAGGCGAGCGGCGGCCAGACGGTGTGCTCCCAGCTCTGCCGTCTGTTCCGGAAGAACGACACGCCCATGCGGAACCCCTCGGGCGGCGGCCAGGAGGCGATCGTTTCCCACGGAATCGCGAATTCCGCCGTCCAGGCCTGCTCCTCACGGCCCACGGCATGCGTGAACTCGCCGTCCCACGTCTTGTAGAAGTGCCGGGAATCGCTCGGAATGCCGGCGGCCGTCGTGCCGAACACGTAGTAGCTTTCGGTGTCGTAACGGGTGTCCAGATAGAATTCGACGTAGTCGTCGCTCCAGTACCCGTTGTCCCGCTCTTTGCTTCCCACCGCCAGTTCCGCCAGGTTCGTCTCCACGCAGCGGAACGCCACATACAGGTTCTGCGCGTCGTAGGCGGTCCAGACCCGGGTGGGCAGCGACGGGGTCAGGTGCAGGCGCGTGTGCGCGAACCCGTCCACATCGGGTGCGCGCTGCCAGGCGGCGTCGTCCAGCTTGCCGTCCACCTGGACCGGGCCCGTTGCCGTCCGGCACGCCAGCGTGCGGATATGCCTGACGAGCAGGTGTTCGGGCTCGACAGCGAGCGGGATCGTGTTGCTGAACGACAGCCCGTCCTGCGCGGTGAATTCCGCCAGCATGGCCGGCACGGGCAGCAGCGCCTCGAGCGGTCCGGAGTAGGTCACGCTGAACGAGATGCGCGCCTCTTCCTGCGTGGCCAGCCCGAACATCGCGCATGGCGGCTCTACGTCCCATGCCGAGCCGTCGGGCAGCTGCCACGTCAGGACGCCTTCCATCCGCTCGTCGATCGGATTGAACGGCCAGACCGTGATGTTCGTGGCGCAAGGCAGCGCTTCGATCCGGATGGAATCGTAACCGAGCTCGCGCCAGAACTGCCCGCGCGCTCCGCCGTAGGGCCACTCGTCCATACGCAGCCGCACGGCCCGGTCGACGACGAGCACCCGTTCTTCGTTACGCAGATTCACCAACGCGTACGGGGTCGGCCACAGCGAGTCGGGGTCGAGCAGGTCGCCGCTGCACGTGAAATCCCATGCAAAGGCCTGTGTGCCGCCCGCCGGAATGAGAACCTCGTTCGTGATCGGGCTGGCCGTCCACGGGCTGTTCGTCTGCTCCTGCCAGATGATCGTACCCGTCAGCGCGCTGTCCCAGTTGTTCGCCAGCGTGGTTTCGATCCGGTTCGGCAGGAACCATTCCCCGCGCGGCTGTTCGATCGTCAGCGCCGCGAACGGCGCCAGGGTCTGCCCGGTCCGCTGCCGGATCTCTTCGGAGTAGAGCGTCTCGTCGTGAATGCCGTCCAAATTCAACCCGGCGAAACGGGGCCCCGAGGGCGTCATCGTCACCCACAGCACGTGATCCAGCCAGCCGAAGTCCGGGCCGGCCTCGTTCGTGAAGCCGCCGGTCGAGGCGAGCACATGGTAGTTGTGCTTGTCGCGCACATACTTGGAGTATTGATGATGGTGCCCCGCAAACAGGGTGTGGTTCCGGCCTTTCAGCGCCGCCTGGATCTCCGCGAAACGCGGGCCCGTCTCCACCTCCTCGTGCCGCCGCCTGGGCCGGCCCGCCGCGCGCTCCTCGTCCAGCCAGAGCGGCTGGTGCATGAAGAGGAGCGTCCACCGCACGTCCGGATGCTCGGCCAGAACGCCCTTGGCCCACGCGATCTGCTTCGCGCTCACGCCGCCGTGGTAATGCTCGCCCTCCTGCGTGTCGAGACACATGAACAGCACGTTTCGGTAGAGAAAATGATAGTAACGGCGGCCCAGCATCCGGCACCACTGGTAGTCCGTGAGGAAGTTGGATACGTCATGGTTCCCTTCCACATGGAAGAACGGCATCTCGAGCTGGCCCACGATCGCACCGAAATCGGCCCAGTCCTTGTCCAGCTTGTCCGGATAGAGCGTGTAGCCGTCAAACAGATCGCCTACACAGATCACGAATTCCGGCTGAAGCAGGTTCACTTTCCGGACCGCGTCGCCGAAAATGCCCGGCCGCCGCCCGCCGGTGCGGTCGCTCATGATCACGAACTGGAAGGCGTCCGGATCGTTCTTGAATCGCTCGTGCGTCCACGGGTTCCGCTCGCTCCGAATGTCCGGCTGGAATGGCCGGAACGGGGCGCATCCGCAGAGCAGCAGCGCGGCAAGCGCCGCGGCGGTGAGGCGTGGTTTGTTCATGTCGATTTCTCCCCGAGTTTGAAGTAGAAGCGGCGTCTCGCCGCTTCCACCGGGCCGAAGGCCCGGGTGCCCCGGCGACACGCCGTGTCGCCCGGGGGAAGAGCCGAGACGGCTCTTCTCCTCTTACGAGGTCGCCTTGCGACCACACGCGAGCTGTTGTATCATGCACGGGGCCGTATCTCAAGGGACATCTGCTGGGGGTCGGGTTTCAGGTGTCAGCAGGGCGCCCAAAACCGGACACCCGACAGCGGAAACCCGGGATCTCGACTCCCGGCCGAAGGCCGCGCCGGGCCGAGGCTATTCCATATGTTCAAGCGTCGCAACAAACGCAACCCGAACGAGTCGTTCCCCTGCCCGCATTGCGGCGCGCGCGTGCCGGGCGGCGCGCGCGCGTGTCCTCAATGCGGGGCCGATGAGAACACCGGCTGGTCCGAGGACCCGGACCAGCCGGCTGCCGGCATCCCTGCCGGCTACGGCCAAGACGAGGATTTCGACTACGACGAGTTCATCGCCCGCGAATTCGACGGCAAGCGGGGGAAGGGGAGGGGCCTGCCGCTCGTCTATGTTGTCGTGGCTGTCGTGCTGTTGCTCGCCGTGCTGGCGCTGTGGGTGTTGTGAACGGCTAATGCCGTCATTCCAACTCGATGCGGTAATACTGCCGCGTCCCGTCAAGCTGAGTGGTCCACACGTTCGAGGGCGGTGCGGCCGTCACCCCGCTTTGGAGTGCGGTCCAGCTGTTCGTCAGCTCGGCTGTGTGGCCAACGGTGTAGACCTTGCCCGATACACTGGGCCACTCCAGCACGACGTTCGTATCGCTCGCCGGATCGAAGGCGGTGATCTCGAGAAGCGAGGCGGCGTTGGTCGGGTCGTACCCCGCCAGGAATTCGTGCAAATTGCTCATGCCGTCCGCGTCGAAATCGTTCGTCGCCTCGCCGTTCACGGCGTTCGTCGCCAGGAAATAGGTCAGCTCCCACGCGTCGTGCATCTCGTCGCCGTCGAGATCGGCGCCCGCCTGTGCCTTGAGCACCAGCACCGTCGAGCGGAACGGCCCCAGTTCGACGCTGCCCGTCACCTGGTTTCCGTCGAGATCCGCGTACACGTTCCCGTTCAGGCTGACGGTTTCCGTCGTCTCGTTCGTGTTCACGAACAGCACCACGTCCTGAGTGGGCACGCCGGTGACCGCATCGCCGGGAAAACTCACGAGGTTGGTCTTCGCGTTCGGGTCGCGCGCGGGGTACTTGGCGCGCCACTCGTCCAGGGTGTAGTACGGATCGCCTTCCCACCCTTCCCGGACCACGTCGGCGGCGTAGGGGTTGAAGTAGACATTCCGGTCGAAAAGCGCCGAATCGTAGTTGGTGGAAATGGCGATGCAGAGCTGTGTCGTCGACAGCGAGCAGAGGATATTGTCGGTGATCTGATCGTCCACCCCGTTCGGGGTGGTCTCCGCCAGGAAGTTGAGATGCTGGGGCATGGAGTCGCTGGTCGTATTGTAGACGACATTGCTGCGGAGCACCGTGTGGCTGGTGGCGTCGAGCAGGATGCCTCCCGTGTTGTTGGCGAGCGTGTTTTCTTCGATGACATTGTCGCAAAGGTTCGGTTGCATGAAGATGCAGAAACCCATCCGCCCGAGCACATACCCGCCGTGCACGGTGCCGTTCGAGATGTCCCGGTTGCCCCAGTTGTCAAAGATCAGGTTGCGCCGAATAACGTTGCTGTGGCTGTTGACGTCGATGACGCCGCCGTCGTCGAGCAGGAGCTGGGCCCTGCGAATGATGTTCTCCTCGCACACGTGGTTCCCGCCCGAGACCACAATGCCCTCGTAGCCCACGTCCTCGATGATGTTGCGGCGCACCGTGATGCCGGTGCCGATCAGCCGGATCGCCGATATTTCCTGGCAGCCGGTTCGGCCGTAGCCGGCCACGAGTCCGGTGCGGTAGATCGTGTTGCTCTGGAAAATGGTCGTGCCGGGACCGTTCGTACCGGCGGTGATTTGTTCGAAGGCGTGGTTCAGGTTGTCCTCGAACAGGCAGTTCTCGATGACGACGTTCCGGCTCGTGAAGCCGAGCAGGACTCCGATCTCCTCGCATTTCCTGAACGAGCAGTTGCGGATGACGACTCCGTCGACAAAGACCGTCTCGATGGCGGCCCCCACCTGGTGCTCGAAGGCCAGGTCCTCGACCGCCATATCGAGCTTCTCCCAGTCCATGTACAGCCCGTGCTCCCTGGACATGCCTTCCACGAGCAGGCCGTTGGGGTCTGCGCCGCCGGGCGGCAGGAGGTAGACCTTGTTGCTGACCGTATCGTGGTACCACTCGTTCGTCTGGTCCAGTTCCTCCAGCTTGCCGTCGAGGTAATAGCCCCAGCCGGGTTGGATCGTGGTGCCGCCCGTGTCCGTGAGGTCGACGTCGAGGGTGACCGTCCCGTTGGACGTGTAGTCCGTCACGGTGCGGATCTCGAACAGCCAGCTGACGGACCGGATCCGCAGCGTGGCGCCGGTCCAATAGCCGTCGGGTTTGCCGTAGTCGCCAAGCGCCTCATCGGTGAACGTACTCTTGCTGCTGCCGGAATCGACCTTCAGCCAGCCCAGATCGGGCGCGTCCACGTTGGGATAGCGCGCGATCCGCATCAGCTCGCCGTCCACGAACAGGTGACGCAACCTGTTGGTCTCGTCGGCGACGTAACAGCCGTGCGTGGCGTTCCAGGTCCAGTTGGTGACGACCACGCTGCCCTTGATGACCGGTTGCTCGCCCGTGCCGTAGGCGCCGTAGGTGATGTTGCTTCCCGCGGCCACCAGCTCGCCGCGAAACACGTCGCCGCGGTTGAACAGGAACGTATGGCCGTCGCCGCCCTGCGCGTTCACCTGCTCGATCGTGCGCCAGGCATTGCTCGGGCTCAAGCCGGTGTCGCCGTCGTCGCCCGTCCCGGCGATGTAGTAGGTGGCGGCGAGGGCCGGACAGGGGCCTGCAATCGCGCACAGGAGGCTCAAGCGGCACACGAGGCGATCCAGAATGGCGAAGGCATCAGAACCCATCACTTCCATAGTCTACCACGACATGGGGAGGAGGACGATCACTTATCGAGAACCTGGAGTCCTTTCTCGCGCGGACGAAGGGCGCGCTGAACGGCGCAGGGCGAGCGGGGGCCATCAGCCCGCCTCTGCCAGCGCCTGTTCGTATACCGCCAGGTCCCCGGCGCTGAAGCAGACAAACGTGACTTTCTCGACGGTCTCGTCGTTCTTCAGGAACGCCAGCGTCGTGCTCAGCGCGATCCGGCAGGCCTTGTCGATCGGGTAGCCGTAGACGCCTGTACTGATCGACGGGAAGGCGATGGTCTTGATTCCGTTCTGCACGGCGACCGCCAGGCTGTTGCGGTAGCAGTTCGCCAGAAGCGCCGGCTCGCCTTTCGTCCCGCCGCGCCAGACGGGACCGACCGTGTGGATCACGTGCTTGGCCGGCAGCCGGTACCCCTGGGTGATCTTGGCCTCGCCGGTCGGGCAGCCGCCGAGCGTTTCGCACTCCGCAAGAAGTTCCGGGCCCGCCCCGCGGTGAATGGCGCCGTCCACCCCACCGCCGCCCAGGAGCGATGTGTTCGCCGCGTTGACGATGGCGTCGACGGCGAGCTTGGTGATGTCGCCTTGGACAATCTCGATCCGATCGTAGATGGAGTTCATGCAGCTTCCCGTGGTCTTTGCCCCTATGATATCGGAATCATGTGGTTCTGGCAAAGGTTCTTCCGAACAGACCACGCCCATCACATCTGTCGCCTGTAACCCTCTCCCCGTGTGACTGCACGCGCCGCCGTGTCCACAGACGTCACCGCCGCCGCCAAATGGACGTCCGCCGCCGCCATGGCGTCCGCAAGCGTCTAAGCGGAACCGCCCGCCCCTCGAACCATACCATCGCCTTGCGCCGATGACGCCGAGCGCGAGCGGAACGCGACTCAAGGTCAAGATGGGCCGCAGGCACCGCCCCGGATCATGCGGCAATCCGGGCTATGGTCGAACATTCCGTGACGCGATGACGCCATGACCCGGCGACGCCGAGTTGCCGACGCACACCCAAAGATGACTCGATGACCTCTTGACCCGGTGACGCCGGGTCAGTAGTGTCTGGGCGTCATCGTGTCATCGCGTCACCGCGTCACATCCACCCAGGAGGGCCGATCCATGAGCCGCATCTACAACACGAGTGGAGGATACCGCAAGCTTCATTCCTTCAACTTTGCCACCATCATTCACCTGGGCACGGTCAGCTTCTGCAAGCGGCACATCCCCTGGAAGGAGGACCCGCTCGGCAAGACGTCGGGGCAAATGGTCGGCGGATCACGCTCCGGCAAGCAGAACATCATCGAAGGTTCCGAACGCGCCAAGACCTCCTCAGAGACCGAAATTCGCCTCACCGATGTTGCCAAGGCCAGCCTCTCTGAGCTGCAGGGCGATCTCGAGGACTATCTCGTCCAGAAGGGCTGCATTCCCTGGAGCGTTCACGATCCCGACCACAAGGCAATCATGTCGATCATGCTCGAGCCCTTTGAATACACCGAGGACGTGCTGCACGACTACTGGACTTATCTGCTCAAGGAGAAGAAGAAATTCGATCCGTGGCTGGACGACCGTGACGACATCACGGCGGCAAATGCGTTGATTGTTCTCATCCAGCGGACCACGGGTCTGCTCGGGCGACAGCTCAATCGCCTCGAAAAGGACTTCATCGCCAAGGGCGGCATCAAAGAGAAGATGTTCCAGGCACGCGTGGAGGCACGCACACCCATCGACACCCCTCAATGCCCCCAATGCGAGAAGCCGATGAGGAAGCGCGTCTCCAGCCGAGGCGAATTCTGGGGCTGCAGCGGCTATCCGGAGTGCAAGGGCACGCGCCAAATCGAAGAGGCCCGGGAGGACGCGGTGACTCCATGACTTGCTGACGCCGTGTCGCCTGCCGCCCCGGCGTCATCGGGTCACCCCGTCACCGCGTCACGCACCCGGGCATCCCGCCGAAGTCCAAAGGCGTCCCCATCCGCCCAATCACAGCCGCATACTCCACTTCGTGCTTCCCAATGAACGGATCTGTGCTACCATGTCTTCGCACCCACCCGATGGAGACGCGCCATGGTCGAGCGTGAAGCCACAGTCCGGAACGAGATGGGCATCCACTGCCGGCCTTCCACGGTGATCGTGAAGGAGATGAAGGACCATCTCGACCACGACATCGTGGTCGAAGGCGAGATGGGCACGACCGATGCCCGGTCGGTCGTCGGGCTCGTCGCGCTGGAGCTGCTGCAGGGCAGACGGGTCACGATCCGTGTGTCCGGCCCCCGGGAGAAGAAGCTCTGCCGGCGGCTCGTCGAGCTGTTCGAAACCAACTTCGATTTTCCCCCGCGCGAGGAAGCGGCCGGCTGTGCGGACCCGTGAGCGGCCGGCGTCGGACCTGACATGCGAAGATCCTCCATAGTGATCGGCATTACTCTGGGCGATGCCGGCGGCATCGGGCCGGAGGTGATTCTGAAAGCGCTGCGCCGGCGGCGCTGGGGCCGGGAACTCCGCTTCGTGCTCATCGGCGATGCGGGCGTGCTGCAGGCCACGGCGGCCGAACTGGGCATGCGCGTCCCGCCTTCGTGGCCGGTTGTGTCTGCGCTCGAGGCCGCCGGGGCAGGGGACCGGGCGCGCAGCCGTGCCGGGCCCGTGACGATCTGGGCGCCGGGCGCCGTGCCGCGCGTGACGCGCACACCGGGCCGGATCAGCGTGCCGGCGGCCAGGGCGGCGGGGCAGTGGGTAAATCTGGCGGTCGAGGCCTGCCTGGACGGGCGGCTCGACGCCATGGTGACCGGCCCCATCTGCAAGGAGAGCTTCGTGCGGGCCGGGCTGAATGTGCCGGGCCACACGGAGCTGATCGCCGACCTCACGGGTGCGAAGGATTTTGCCATGATGCTTGTCGGCGGCGCGCTCCGGGTCGTGCTGGTCACGCGTCACCTGCCGCTGGGCCATGTCCCGCGCGCGTTGACCCGGCGCAGCATCGTCGATACCGTGCGCCTGGCCGCCGAGGCCTGCCCGTGGCTCGGTCTGGCGAAGGCGAAGATCGGGGTGTGCGCCCTGAATCCGCATGCCGGCGACGGCGGCGTGTTGGGCCGCGCGGAGATCGAGACCATCGCACCCGCCGTGCAGGCCGCGCGCCGCAACGGCATACGGGCCGAGGGCCCGGTGCCGGCGGACGTGATCTTTCACAAAGCCGTGCACGGCGAATACGGGATCGTGGTCGCCATGTATCACGACCAGGGCCTGGCTCCGCTCAAGATGCTGGCGTTCGATACCGGGGTCAACATCACGCTCGGCCTGCCGATCACGCGCACCTCGCCCGACCACGGGACGGCGTTCGATATCGCGGGCAAGGGCGTCGCGAAGCCCGACAGCATGATCGCCGCGGTCCGTACCGCCTCCGAGCTGGCGCGGCGCCCGAATCCGTGGCGGAACAGAAACCCGGACGCGGACCGCTGAGCGCCCGCCGCGCCTGAACCGTCCGCGTCGACACCTGAGACCGGAAACCTGACATGCAGCCCCCGACTCCGACGGACCGAACGCCGCCTGACCAGCCGAACGGCGAGCCCGCGCCGGCCGGCGCGGCACGCACGACGAAGCTCACCCGCCCGTCGGACGTGCGGGCCCTGCTCGCGCAGGCCGGCATCTCGCCCCGCAAGGCGTTGGGCCAGAACTTCCTGATCGACGCGAACATCGTCGACATCATCCTGGCTGCGGCCGACATCGGGCACGGCGATTGCGTGCTGGAAATCGGGCCCGGCCTCGGCGTGCTCACCGAGCGGCTGCTCGCGACGGCGCAGCGCGTGATTGCCGTGGAAAAGGATGCCGCGCTCTGCGCGCAGCTTCGCGCTCGGCTCGCCGGCCGGGCGAACATCGAGCTGATCTGCGCCGACGTGCTGCGCGCGGATCTGCCCGGCATCCTGGCCGCGGGCGTCACCCGCGTGGTGGCCAACCTCCCGTTTTCCGTCGGGAGCCGTATCCTGGTGGAATTGACCCGCGCGGCCGCGCGGCCGCCGCGAATCGTTGTCACCGTGCAGCGGGAGGTCGCCGAACGCATGGCCGCCGCGCCCGGCTCGAAGGACTACGGCCTGCTCAGCGTGTGGGTTCAGATTGCCTATGCCGTCGCCCTGCGCAAGCACGTGAGTCCGGCGTGCTTTCATCCGCGCCCCGCCGTATGGTCCACCGTGGTGATCCTCGCCGAGCCGCCGGGCGGAGTGCGGCCTTGCGTACCGGCCGGGTTCCATGCGCTGACCAAGGCGGCGTTCTCGCAGCGGCGCAAGCAGCTAGCCAATGCATTGGGCGCCGCCCCCCCCTCGGTCCGGGTTTCCGGGCAGGCCGTGCACGACGCGCTCGCCCGCCTGGGGCTCGACCCCCGTGCGCGGCCCGGCGATCTGTCCCCCGCCCAGTGGCTCGCGTTGACGGAGCTGGTGATGTGAAGCTGGAAACTGGAAACTGGAAACTGGAAACTGGAAACTAGAAACTGGAAACTAGAAACTGGAAACTGGAAACTGGAAACTGGAACGGCGAAACGAGACAGGATCAGCGCCTCCATCTTGGCATGAATGGCGCCAGCCCGAGGTGGCCGACCCCTTCGGATTCTGATGTTGAGGAGAGCCACGTGGGCCGCGCTGAGGAATGTTCGCTCACTTGGGACCAGACTGGCCTTGGGGCACGAAGCACCCATGGAGCGAGGGTCATGCCTGCTGGCGCCTCGACGAGTGCGAGAACATCGTGCGGGAAGTGGGCCCATCGTTTCAACCTCGTATGTTCCGGCCCCACCCTCACGAATTTCCAGTTTCCAGTTTCAAGTTTCCTCAACGCGACGCCTGCGGGGGCTGGTCCTCGCCGGGCGGCGGCCCGTTGGCGCGGTTTTTCCTCGGCGCGAACAGGATCACGTGCACGACGAGCGCGGAAAGCAGCAGAATGCTGCCCACGTGCATGACCGTCGAAACCTTGGTAATGCCCTGCCCGAGCATGGCGAGCATGAGGCAGCGCACCAGGGATGTGACGGACGTGATCGCAAGGAACATGCCTGCCGGGACCGAGGCAATGCCGGCGGCGTAGGAGATCGTGTCTGACGGGTTGTACGGCAGAATGCGCAGCCACAGGATCAGGACCTGGTGGCGGTGGATGTGCTCGAGGACGATGCGGACCTTTCTCTTGTTGAAGAACCGGGCAAATCGATGCTTGAGATACCGCCCGAAGGTGTAGGCCAGCACACTGCCCACCAACAACCCGAGCCCGGCCGCCACGGTTGTCGGGTACAGTCCGTAGTGATGCGTGGCCCACATCACGATCGCTTCTGCCGGAATCGGCGGAATGATCACCTGCACCACCATCAGCAGGAACAGACCGGTAAGGCCCAGCAAGGTTTCCGTCATGAATGGAAGCATGGAAGGTCGGAAGATCGGCGCCGCGCTCGACGCGAAAAGCCTTCGCGCGCCGGGCAACCCGGTCTTCCCGCTCGCCACCCTTTCGTCTTAGTCCCTCGTCGCGGGCAAGTATACCGCGTACGGTCAACCGAGACAATCCCCATCCAACCCGCGCGGATTCCGATTAGGGTTGCCGCGCAGGCCCGGCTTGCGGTATGGATAGGGAGCTTTTCGCGGCGGCAGGCAGCCGCCGGGAACGCCAATCGTCAATCGTCGATGAAGAGAGGGGGGGCAAAGATGGCATACATGACGGGCTTTGCGGATGAAGCGGCGGCCGATCTTGACGGGCAGATCCGAGCGACGAAGGCACTCGGCTGGCAAAACATCGAGGCGCGCAAGATCGGCGGCAAGATGATTCATGACCTGTCGGCGGCCGAGTTCGATGCCGTCTACGGCAGACTGCAGGACGCGGGCGTGACGATCAACTGTTTCGGCTCGGCCATTGCGAACTGGGGCAAGCAGATCACGGACCCGTTCGACAGCTCGCTGGCCGAGTGCCGGCGTGCGATTCCCATGATGAAGAAGCTCGGGACGAAACTCGTTCGGATCATGAGCTTTGCGGTCCTCAAAGGCCGCGGACCGGAGGACCAGATGGAGGCAGAACGGTTCAAACGGGTGCGTGAGCTGCAGAAGCTGTTCGGCGACGAAGGGCTGATCCCGGTGCACGAGAACTGCATGAACTACGGCGGAATGGGCTGGACCTACACGCTGAGGCTGATCGAAAACGTGCCCGGCCTGAAGCTCGTGTTCGACACCGGCAATCCGCTTTCCTCCACCGATCACACCAAGAACCCGCCGGTCGAAGGGCAATCGTCGTGGGAGTTTTACTCGCACGTGAAGGAGCACGTGGCCTATATCCATATCAAGGACGGCCGGAAAGACCCGGCAACCGGCAAGGTGGTCTGGGGCTGGTGCGGGGAGGGCGACGGCGACGTGGCGAAGATCGTCGGGGATATGCTGGCCGGCGGTTACGACGGCGGCATTTCCATCGAGCCGCACATGAAGGTGGTGCACCACGATGCGGAGGTCGCCGCGGCCGAAAACGCCAAGTATGCCAATTACGTGGAGTACGGACGCCGTATGATGAAGATCGTGGAGGCCGCCCGGTGATCGCGGGGCGCTGAGACCCGCTCGAAATCCGCCCGGGGCCTGTGCCGGGCGCCGCGCGCTTTTTTTGTTGGAGGTGCGGCGCCTGTTGTGATACGCTCACGACCGGCGAGATGGACCATGAGTGCGGAAACCGTCAACGCGAGTGTGCTCGTTCTGAACCGTCTGTGGCAGGTGGTGAACATCTGCACCGCGGAGCGCGCGCTCGGTCTGCTCTTCACGGGGCACGCCCAGGTCGTGCACGAAGACGGCGGCAGTTGGAACACCTTCTCGTTTCTCGAGTGGTGCGACTTCTCCCACGGCCATACCGGCGAGGACGTCGTGCGCACGGTGTCGCTGCGGATCCGGATTCCGCGGATCATCCTGCTGCTGTTCTTCGAGCGGCTGCCCAACAAGGACATCAAGCTGACCCGGCATAACGTGTTCGAGCGGGACCGTGGCACCTGCCAGTACTGCGGCAAGCGATACGACCGCAAGGACCTGAATATCGACCACGTGGTGCCGCGGCATCGGGGCGGCGTGACGACCTGGGACAATGTAGTCTGCAGTTGCATGCGGTGCAACAGCCGCAAGAGCAACCGCACGCCGGAGGAGGCCGGCATGCACCTGATCCGCCGGCCCAAGAAACCGCGCTGGCACCCGTTTATCGAGATCAAGTTCCGGCGCACGTTCGACCACAGCTGGCGCCACTTCCTCGATGTCGCCTATTGGAACGTCGAGATCGGGGAGGAGGAGGCTTGAGGCTTGAAACTGGAAACTTGAAACTGGAAACTTGAAACTGGAAACTTGAATTCTGGTGGCGTGCCTGACGGGCCCCGTATTCCATAACGCGGGGCCCGTTCTTTTCAGCCTCTCGCGCAAGGCAAAGCCGGCCCTCGGCCCTTCGTGTCTGACATGCGCCTCAAATTGTCTTGATTTCCTTCCCAGTTTCAGATTTCTTGGTTTCGAGCTTCGAGTTTCGAGTTTCGAGTTTCGAGTTTCAAGTTTCAAGTTTCAAGTTTCAAGTTTCAAGTTTCCATCTTCGTCCGCTGCCATGCCCGACCTTTCCACGCCGATGATGCGCCAGTACCGGCAGATCCGGCGCTCGCTGCCGGACGACACGATCCTGTTCTTCCGGCTGGGCGACTTCTACGAGATGTTCTTCGAAGACGCGAAGCGGGCGGCGGCCGTCCTGGACATCACGCTCACCAAGCGCAACAAGGTCCCGATGTGCGGCGTGCCGTACCATTCCGCGGACATGTACCTGGCCAAGCTGATCCGGGCCGGGCAGAAGGTGGCGATCTGCGACCAGATGGAAGATCCCGCTGCGGCCAAGGGGATCGTCCGGCGCGAAGTCACCCGCGTCGTCACGCCGGGCACGATCCTCGAAGAGAACATCCTGGACAACGACCGGAACAACTACCTGGCGGGGCTCTATCAGAAGAACGGCAAGTTCGGGTTCGCCCTGCTGGACCTGAGCACCGGCTCATTCTCCGCGGAGGAGTTTGACAGCGGCGAGACGCTGGCGGAGGAGTTCAAACGCTTTGTCCCGTCCGAATGCGTGATTCCGTCCGAACAGTTGGAAGCCGGCCTCTACCGCGGCGTGCTGGACCCGGCCGCACACCCGACGCTGACGGGCTATGAGGACTGGACCTTCGAATACGACGTGGCGTACGACACGCTGACGCGCCATTTCTGCGTGCATTCGCTGGACGGGTTCGGGTGCGAAGGCGCGGCGGCCATCATCGGCGCGGCCGGCGGCGTGCTGCACTACGTCGCGCACGCCCTGAAACGCCAGGTCGGGCACGTCCGGCGCCTGCAGGTGCGCCGGTCCGCCGACTTCCTGCTCATGGACGAGGCCACCTGCGCCAATCTCGACCTGGCCGTCTCCCGCTCGCCGACGGGCGTGCGCGGCGGCACCGCCCACACGCTGCTGGCTGTCCTGAACACGACCCGCACGGCCATGGGCGCACGCCTGCTGCGGAGTTGGATCCTGCGGCCCCTGGCGGACCTGGCCCGGATCACGGCGCGGCACGACGTCGTCGAAAGCCTGTGCCGCGACCGCGCGTTCCTGCGCGAGCTGCGCGAGGCGCTCGCCCAGGTGAAGGACCTGGAACGCCTCATCGCGCGCCTGGGGACGGGCAGCGGGAACGCCCGCGACATCCGCGCACTCGCCCAGTCGCTGGCGGCGCTTCCGCGGGTGCGCGAGCTTGTGGCCGGGCAGGCCGCGCCGCTGCTGCGGGAACTGGGTGCGAACATTCACCCGCTGCCCGACCTCGTCGCGCTCGTCGAGCGCGCGATCGAGGAGGAGCCGCCGATCCCGATTCGGGACGGCGGCCTCATCAAGGCCGGCTACAACGCCGATCTCGACGAGCTGCGAAACGCGGCGACCGAAGGCCGGCGCTGGCTGGCGGAATTCCAGGCCGCGGAACAGGCGCGAACCGGCATCAAGACCCTGAAGGTGCGGCATAACAAGGTGTTCGGCTACTACATCGAGGTGTCGAAGGGCCAGCTCGGCAACGTGCCCGAAAGCTACGTCCGCAAACAGACGCTGGTCAACGCCGAGCGCTTCATCACCCCGGACCTGAAGGAATGGGAGAACAAGATACTTGGCGCCCAGGACCGCGCGACCGCGCTGGAATACGAGCTGTTCATCGAGATCCGCGCGAAAGCCGTGGCCGAGACCGACCGGATACAGGCCGGCGCCGACGCGCTGGCGCAGCTCGACGTGCTGGCCGGCCTCGCCGACAAGGCGCTGTCGGCCGGGTACGTGCGGCCCGCCATGAACGAGTCCGACCGCCTGCTCGTCAAGGGCGGGCGCCATCCGGTGATCGAGTCGATGCCGGATGCCGAGCGGTTCGTGCCGAACGACGCGCAGCTCGATTGTTCCGACAACCAGCTCATCATCATCACCGGGCCGAACATGGCGGGAAAGTCCACCTATATCCGGCAGGTGGCGCTCATCGCGGTCATGGCCCAGATGGGATCGTTCGTGCCGGCCGCCAGCGCCGAGATCGGCGTTGTCGACCGCGTGTTCACCCGCGTCGGCGCGAGCGACGACCTCACGCGCGGGCGCAGCACGTTCATGGTCGAAATGCAGGAGACGGCGAACATCCTCAACAATGCCTCGGCCAGGAGCCTGATCGTGCTCGACGAGATCGGGCGCGGAACCAGCACGTTCGACGGGATCAGTATTGCCTGGGCCGTGGCGGAATACCTGCACAACCACGCGCGGGTCAAGGCCAAGACCCTGTTCGCCACGCATTACCACGAGTTGACCGACCTCGCGCTCACCATGCCCGGCATCAAGAACTACAACGTGCGGGTGCGGGAACGGAACGACCGCGTCGTGTTCCTGCGCAAAATCGTGCCCGGCGCCGCCGACAAGAGTTACGGGATCCAGGTCGCGCGGCTGGCCGGGCTGCCCGCCGAAGTCATTGACCGGGCCAAGGAGATCCTGTCCAACCTCGAAGAAGGCGAATTCGGCGAGATGGGCCAGCCCAAGATCGCCCGGCACCGGCCGCGCAAGGGCCGATACGACCCCTCCCAGCTCTCGCTTTTCGACGCCGCAGGCGGAGAGAAGGACACGGACTAGGGGTTGCGCGCGAGTGTTGTTCTGCCCGCGAAAAAGCACGAAAAGGGCGCGAAAGGAAGAAATGTCTCTCGCCCGCTCGCAGACTCGCTCGAGCGCGCAAAGCACGCAAAGGACTGCTCCGCCTGCGCTGGCACTGCTGCGTGACGCGAAGCTGGTTGCGGGAATCGGAAGGATTGCCACCACGCGGCATCGGCAGTGTTGGCAGGCCGTTGTGAGCGTGGTGGCAATCCTCGATTCCCGCAACGACCGCCTTCAGAATGGCAAAGAAACGCGGACGCAGCAACTTTGCATTGTTTGCGCCCGGTAAGATGCGCCGCTCGCAAACGATGGCTTGGCGCAAACAGTTGAGAGTTGCTGCATCCGGTTTTCGCGTCCCTTTCGCGCCTTTTCGCGGACGGCTCTATTCCGGCGGGGGTTCGAACGTGGTCCATTTCACGCGGACCTTGCCGCGGTGTCCGCCGGCCGGGTCCTTTCTGGCCGAAATCCTGCCGATGGACTCCTGGCCGAACTCGGCTGCGATCTGCTGCACGAGCGTCGCCAGGCGCTCGAAATCGCCTTTGACCGTAACGTCCACCCCGTGCGCCGTGCCCATGCTGACCGTGCCGCCGCTGCCCTTCACGATCGGCGCTTTCTCGACTTCGCCGATGGCCAACTCGCCGCCCATCTGCTTGCCGAGCGCGCGCAGGGCCTGCAGAATCGACGCCGTGTCGCGGGCCGGGCGAGGCGCGGCCGGCGCCGCACCGCCTTCCGATTGGCGCGGAACGTCGGCCGGCCGCTCGGGTCGATACCGGACCAGAATCTCGAAGTCGAACCGCGTACCGACCGGACCGGTCTGATAGGTGCCGGTCGTCGCATTGGTCACGACGTCCGCGAACGGGGGTGCGTAGCGCATCAGCTTACCCAGTTCGAAGACGGGCGCCTCAAGCGTGGCCGTTCCCGTCAGCTGCATCTGCACGACACTGAGGTGCTGGGCGCCGCGTGTCTCGCGTTGCCGGTCCAGCACGAGCCCGGTCAGTTCCAGTTCCGGCCCGAACCCCGGCAGCCGCCCCACGCCGCGTACCTGCTCGTGCAGCACGATGGTGCCCGGCTCGAGCAGTTCGATCGGCGGCGGCGCCGACGGCAGCGCGCCCGTTCCCGAGCCGGCCTGTCCTTGCCCCGGCTTCTTGCCCGGTTCGGCCGCCTTCTCGCCCGGCTGCAACA
The DNA here is from genome assembly GCA_016929905.1 of Kiritimatiellia bacterium. Taxonomy (GTDB): domain Bacteria; phylum Verrucomicrobiota; class Kiritimatiellia; order JAFGHX01; family JAFGHX01; genus JAFGHX01. The sequence goes on along the minus strand of JAFGHX010000011.1, from coordinate 31,459 downwards.
CGACGTACGCCGCACCCGCCAGGACCAGAGCCAGCGCGGCCAGTACAAGCGTGCGCCGGTTCGCCTTCAGCCAAGACGGCCCGCCGGCCCGTGCGGGCGCTGCCGGGACGGGTTTGGGCCGGGTGGGCGCCTTCTCTTCCGCCTCGTGCGGCGGCTCGATGTGTTTGCGCAGGTTCTCTCGGAACATCTGGCGCAGGCCTTCGGCGCCCGCGAACGTCTTCGCCGACTGTTCCCACAGGTGCCGGAGCTGTTCCGCGGACAGCACGTCGCCGGCGAGCTCGTTCGCGTGCTGAAAAGCTTCGAACGAGAACTCCTCAAGCCCGTCCACATACTCCAGCGCCTTCCGGTACCGGCTGAGCTGGGCGCGGTCGGGCGCTTTGAACGCTTCCCACACGGGGCGCTCCCGCCCGGATTCGCGGACGGCCATCCGCGAATCCGGGCATGGTTGATGGTTGATGGTCAATGCGCGACACTCTTACGGACGCGCAGATTCCACCCGCCATGAATTCGTCAAATCCGCGGGCTGCCGTCCGCGGATTGGGTTGACGGCGGACTGCCCTTTTCCTATAAGTCCCAAGAGGGGCTTGGTTCAGGGGCCGACAGTCCCGATCTGAGAGTATAGACAGATTCTGCCGGAAGTGTCTAACATGAAGCACATTCCTTTTCTTGTGCTCGGCGTGCTGCTGTTGGGCGGGATCCTGAACGCCGCCCGCGGGGATTCGGGCGTCGTGACGTTTGCCGACGGGAAGACGCCGACCCGCGAGATTCACGTCTCGCCCTCCGGCAGCGACGGCGCCGGCGACGGCTCGGCCGGCAACCCGTATGCGACCATCGCCTACGCGGTTTCGCAGGCCGCGACCGGCACGGCCGTGCGCGTGCACCCGGGCACCTACGCGGGCGGGCAGTACATGGCGAACGTGGCCGGTACGGCCGAGTATCCCGTCTGGATATCGGGCACGGACCCGGTCTCCCGGCCGCTGCTCAGCGGCAGTGCGCAGGGCATCCACTTCGTGAAGGTGCGCTACCTGGTCGTGGAAAACCTGGAAGTCAGCGGCGCGAGCGGCAACGGCCTGAACTGCGACGACGGCGGGGATTATGCCGACGCATTGGCCGCGCACCACGTCGTTTTCCGCAACCTCGACATCCACGACATCGGCGGCACGGGCAATCAGGACGGGCTCAAGCTTTCCGGGTTGAACGATTTCTGGGTGCTCGACAGCCGGTTCGCCAGGTGCGGCGGCGCCAGCTCGGGAAGCGGGATCGACCACGTCGGCTGCCACCGCGGCCTGATCGTCGGCTGCACCTTTCAAGAGATGTCCGGCAACGCCGTGCAGTGCAAGGGCGGGAGCGAGGACATCGAAATCCGCGGCTGCCGCATGCTCGACGCCGGCGCGCGCGGCGTGAACATGGGCGGGTCAACCGGCTTCGAGTTCTTCCGCCCGCCGCTGAGCACGAACGAACCGAACGTGGAGGCTCGCGACATCCGCGTGCTGGCCAATCTCTTCAAGGGCAGCGGCGCGCCTGTCGCCTTCGTCGGGTGCGTCGATTCCATCGCGGCCAACAACACCATCATCGACCCGGACACCTGGGTGGCGCGGATTCTGCAGGAGACCACGACAAGCGGCGACTATGCGTTCCGCGCCTGCGCCGACTCCGTGTTCGCCAACAACCTCGTCTACTACAACCGCGCCACGCTGAGCACGCACGTGAATGTGGGGCCCGATACCGATCCCGGTTCCTTCACCTTCGCCCACAACCTGTGGTACGCGCACGACAACCCCGCCAACTCCGCGCCAAGCCTGCCTGTCACGGAAACGGGCGGCATCGTGGGGCAGAACCCGGACGTCTTGGATGCCGGCGCCGACGATTACCGAATCGACACGAACAGCCCGGCCGCGGGGCAGGGCACGGTCCTCACGAACGTGCCGTTCGATTTTGCCGGGAATCCCTACGCCGATCCGCCGGCCATCGGCGCGTTCGAAGTCGACGCCGCACCCGCGCCTCCAGCCGAACTGGACGTCGCCCCGTGAGCTGAAAACTTGCTCGGGAACTTTCGGCCGGAGGCCGATCAGCCTCTGGCTGAACTCGGGAACTTGTTCCCTGGCCGGCCCGCCTGTGCCCGAGCTGAGTGGTGATATCTGGCGCCTGTCGTGCCTTGCCGATCTGAAGGGCGTCGTTGCGGGAATCGAGGCAGCCGCCGCGCTGCGTGGCGGCTGCCTTTCGATCCCCGCAACACCGCTCAGCCAACCCCAGCCCCGTCTCCCCTTGAGGACCCATTCCTTGTCTCGCCCTTTTCGCGACCCTTTCGCGCAGTTTCGCGGGCAAAAAGACGGCCGTGCAACAGTCAACGGCGGGATGCGCCTGGCAGTCGGCCGAGCCGACAAGGTATTGATCCGAAGCCGGCGCCCGCGTAAGATCGGGGCATGCAGACGAGATCTCGAGTGTCGTTCCGGTTCTCGGCGATGCTGGCCGTGCTGCTCGAGGCGGCCGCCCACGCCGGCTCCGTCTCGCCCGCCAAGACCGCGGACGACCTGAACAACCCGCACAAGGGGTTCATGCTCTGGGCCTCGACCTATGCGGCCGGCGAACCCGACAACTACTACGGCGCGACCATCTTTCACGTCTATGTCCCCTGGCGCGAGGTCGAGACCGCCGACCAGGTCTTCGACTGGACCACGTTCGAAACCAACCACATCGTGCCGATCCTCAACGATTATTCGAACGCCACCTTCGTGCTCAGACCGGTTGCCGACTATCCGGACGGGCCGGGCAGCGAGATTTCCTATTTCTATGCCGGCGGCGAGTTGGACCGGGACTATCCCAAGTTCCTGGAAGAGCCGCCGCTGAACATCGCCTACGACGCCTACTCCAGCTGCGACGGCGACGGGCCGGGCCGGACGCCGGACTGGAACAACCCGGCCATGGTCCAGCAGATGCAGCAGTTCATCGCGGCGCTGGCCCAGCGCTACGACGGCGACGCGCGGATCACCTGCATCCAGGTCGGCCTGCTCGGGCTGTGGGGGGAATGGCACCAGACCGGCTGCGAAGACTGGGCGCCGTCGAATTCGACGAAGGCCGCCGTTCGCGACGCCTACGACGCCGCGTTCACGCACACGCGGCTTCAGACCCGCTACCCCCGCAACCCGGACGCCGTCAACGTGGAGTTCGGGTTCCACGAAGACTACTTCCCCTCGTTCACGACCTACTGCCTCTACGGGTTTCCGAGCTGCGACGATACCGGCGACTGGAACATGGGCTGGTGCTTCACGAACGTCACGCCCGCCTCAACGAACAACTGGGAAACGAACCCGATTTCGGGCGAGAGCCCGATGACCGCCCAGAAGGACACCTGGGTAAACGACACGGCGGACATTCTCACCGTCCTGCGCGACCACCATTTCAGCTTTCTCGGGCCGGCCGGCAAGCATGAGCAGAGCGGATACGGCGCGAGCCTGGCCCCGATCAAGCGGACGCTCGGCTACAACTACCACATCCAGCGCTGCGACTGGCCGGACACCGTCCAGCGCGACGTGCCGTTCGACGTCACGCTCGTGCTCACCAATTCCGGGTCCGCGCCCTGCTATCACGAGTTCCCGGTGGAGCTGGCCCTGTGCGACGGCGCCGGCAGCCCCGTTTGGACCCACACGTGGGCGTTTGACCTGCGCCAGGTGACGCCCGGGCCCGAATGGAGTTTCACGGAGCCGTTCACCGTCAGCGGAGTCAGTACCGGCGCCTACGACCTGCGCATCGCCATTCTGAACCCGCGGTTCGGGAACCAGCCCGGCGTCCTGATCCAGAGCGGCGGCCGCGACGCCAACGACCGCTACCCCATCGGCGCCGTCTCGCTCATCGCCGACCCCAGCCCGCCCGCCCCGACCGGCCTGCAGGTGCTGCCGGAATAGAAACGCCGGTGAGCGGCAAAGACTCACCAGAGAAGGAAACTTGCTCGAGCACTCACTCGGGAACTTGTCTCGAAGTTCCCGAGTAAGTTGGGAGAGGCGCCGGTTGCAGAATCGCACCGGTTTCGAACGCGCTTTTCCTCAGGCCGACTCGACCGGCAGCCGCAGCGGCGAGACGTAGTCGCCGTGCTCGTCCCGGAGTTGAACGAGCCGTTCGCGCTGTTGTGCGAGTATCTCCTGCACGACGGCCGGCGCATTCGGCACGTGCTGGCGGTGGAATTCGGCGACCCGGTCCATCTTCGCGATGTTCTCCGGCACGCGGATCGTGAACTGGGCGACGTAATCCGGCTCGGCGTAGTCCTTGCCGAGCACCTGCTTGAAGAGCGGGACCAGGTCCTCGTATTTCGGCAGCCAGCCGGTCGGTCCGCGCCGTGCGCCGATTTCGCCGTGCACGCGTTTCTCCATCCACTTCACCCACACGTGCTTGTCGCGGACGCCGTTGAGAAACTCGCCCGTGCGCAGGTTGCAGAGGAAGTAGTTCACCCCGAAGATAAGGGGCGGCTCACGGAGCTTCTTGCCGAAGTTGAGGTTGTTCTGGACGTACTTGCCCAGCGAGATGGCGACGAAATCCTGAATGCTCATCAGGTTGATCTCCGGCACGCCTTCCTGGCCGATCGTCGCGAAGGTGGTCTCCGTCTCCAGCGACGCGCCGTAGGCCACGATCCCGTGGTCCCAGTCGAAGCTCTGCTGGCAGGGGACATAGCCGCGCGGATCGCGGCCGCCGTACAGGATACCCTGCAGCACAACGCCGTCCGGGTTGTCCAGTTCGGGATCGCAGTTGGCCAGCGCCTTGAGCTGAACGGTGTAGCGCGCATTCTTGTGCGCGAGTGGGACGTCCTTGCCGTCCTCGCCCTTCATGCCCGCGTACCAGTCGCCGACCCAGGTGACGCCGCTGGCCGGCGTTTCCACGCCCATCCCGAGCCAGTACGGCTTGCCGTCCTTCGTCAGCACGTTGGAGAAGATGACTTCGCCCGGCTTGTTGAGCACCTCCCAGATGGCGGGGTCGTCCTTCTCCTTCACGTTCTGGATGATCCCGAAGATGCCGCTCTCCGCATTCACGGCCCGGCATTCGCCGTCGATGGCGCGGAAGTAGGCGATGTCGTCGCCGAGAATGGTCTCGCCCGGCAGCATGGCCGTGGAGGTCTTCCCGCACGCGCTCGGGAATGCGCCGGCGAAGTAGGTCTTGCGCCCGCCGGCCCCGTGGATGCCGGCCAGGAACATGTGCTCGCACAGCCAGTCCTCGCGGTCCGCCTTGCGGATCGTGAGGCGCAGCGCCAGTTTCTTGAGCCCGACCGTGTTGCCGGCATACTGCGTATTGACGCTGTAGACCGTGTTGCGGGTGTAGTCGATGTAGATCCGCCGGTTCGGCACGTCCGCGCTGACCATCCGCTCGTTCAGCACGCCGGCCGAATGCAGGATGGCGAAGAACTCGGTATCGGGCGGGTTGCGCTTGAACTGCTCGTAGCCGCAACGATAGAGCAGGTTCAGGCTGTGCGACACGTACCACGAATCCGTGCACTCGACGCACGGAATGCTGAATACCGAACCCGTGGGCCCGAGCGAGAGGAAGCGGACGATCATGATCTTGCCCTTCATGGAACCCTTCATGATCCCGCGCACTTCGTTCAGCCCCGTCTCGCGCTCGATCTGGTTCAGCGCCTTTGAAAGCGCGTCGTCCTCCGGTACCAGGTAGCGGGTGACCTCGCGGTCGCGGCCCTGGTCATTCGGCCCGTCGTAGTGAATCGTGTGGCCGTCCAGGGCCAGCTTCGCCTCTTCCCGTTTCCCGATGGCGGTTCTGCGCGTGTCGGCCAGGCCCTCGTCGGAGTCGTCAAAGACACGAACTTCGTCGGGCTCGCAAAGCCGGGCCCCGTCGAGCACGAACGTGTGCATGTCTGGATTGTCAATGGCCAGCAGCTTGGCCAGATCTTCATCGGAAATACGCGAACCCAGCACGCCCTTGATGTCGGTGGCAGCGGTTGTCATGGTCTGCTCCTTGTCTGTATGTCGCTTCTCGCCTTATGCAAAGGCCGGCCGCAGCCCGAGCCGGGTCGGGTCCTGCAAGCCGGCCGCGTTTTCCGGGGCCAAAGTGGGGCACAGACATAGCAGGCGTGAACGGAGATGTCAAGAGCCGGGTCGAAGCGGGGTGTCGGCTGGGCGGGGCGGGCTACCACCGCGCCGCATGGTGCCGCGCCTCGGCGATCTTTCCCTCGACGTACGGCTTGGCCAAGGGGTCCTCGGGCGTCTGACCGGCGAGCGCAGCGGCGTAGGCGAGCAGGGCCTGCTTGGCGTCCGGCCCGCCGATCGCGCCGAGCGCGCGCACGACCTCCGAGCCGTACTCGAGGCTCCAGCCCTTCGTGTCGCACCGCGCGAGTTCTTCGGCCAGCACCGGCACGGCAGACCGGGCGGCAATCAGGCCGAGTACCTGCGCCGCGGCTTCGCACACCATTTCGTCGAACCCGTCGGGCCGCGTGCGGTTGCCGCGAATGGTTTCGGCGATGGCGGGCACGGCGCTATCGCCCTGGGTCTTGCCGAGGCCGCGGATCGCTTCACACACGATCCGCGGGTCGGGATCGCGCAGCTTTTCCGTAAGATAGCGGGTGACATCCGGCGTCCGGATGTCGGCGAGCGCCTGCACGGCCGCGACGTTCAGATAGACAGGCGCATCGCCAAGCGCCATCAGGGCTCGGGCGGACTGTCCGTCCCCTTTCTGGCCCAGCGCCATGATCTCGTGCCGCCGCTGGTCCAGCGGGATGGCGGTGTCGCTGGCACGCGCGATCAGCCCCGCGGTCTCCGACGCGGGCTCCTGCGCGCCGCTTGAGGCCGGGGCCGGCGCATCGGAACGCGGACCGGTCGCCGACGGCGCCGGCTGCCCGGCACGGGCGTCGGCCGGCGGCGGAACGGGCGGCGGAACGGGGAGCGGCACGCCGGGTTCGGAGGCCGGGCGGGGAGCGGCAGCGTCCGGCGTTGCGGGCGTGAGTGCCGCTTGGTCCGGCCGCGACGGCGCCGCGCCGCCCGTGTCCGGGCGCGGCGGCTCCGGCCGGCAGACCGGCGGGCGCCGTACGAGGAACGCGATCGCGCCGATCGCGACGGCCGCCAGGGCCAGCGTCAGGCAGGTGCGTTTCATTCCGGTCCTTTGAGTTCCGCGGCTGAATCGCCCGGCTTCCCGAACACGTACAGCAGGTTCGGCTCGCTGCAGATGTAGAGCCGGCCCCGGTCGTCCAGGGTGAGGCCCTCGGGATGCGGGATGTCGTCGGCGAGCCCGGCCTGCCCGCCGCGCAGCGCGAGCCGGGCCAGCGCCCGGCCCTGCTCGGTGCACTCCAGCACGCAGCGCGATTCCTGGCTCAGCAGCAGCAGATGGCGCGACTCCGCGTGGTAGTAGACGCCCGCCAGGTCCGTCAGCCCGAACGCCCGTTTCTGGATGTCCCACGGATGCCGCATGTCCGGCGAGTCGGTGTCCGTCTCGTAGCGGGGCAGTACGTAGAGCTTGCGCGGGCCCTTCTCTTTCACCACGAAAAAGCGGTCCCCCGCCGCATCGTAGGTGATGCCTTCCGGCCCGTTGTTGTCGATCGGTTCGGTGTCGAAGAAGATCTGTGTAGCATCCCGCTCGTTGAGGGTTGTGGTGGTCGCGTCGATCGTGACGATGCACATCGACTGCCGGCCCTCCTGCAGGATGGCGTAGAGGTTGTTCTTGACGTAGGTGATGTCTTCGGTGTCGCCGAAATGGTCCAGTTCGATCACGCGCTTGAGCGCGCCCTCGAGGGTGAGCTCCGCCAGCCGAGCGGGCCCGTTGGAGATCACGAACAGAGTCCGCGTGTTCGGATCGAACGTCACGCCCGATGCGTTCTGGGTGAACGCCTCGATCGGCAGCGGGCCGGCTTGCAGGACGTAGCCCGCCAGCGTTCCGCCCCGTTCCGGCGGTGGCTCCGCGCGCCGCACATTCGTGCAGCCGGCCAGCAAGACAACCAGCAGCGGCCCCGACAAAGAGGCTTTCCACCGGATGAATGAACGGCAACGGATGACATCAGACACCAAGACCCGGAAGATCCGCTGCGGTACATTCATCCGTTGGAAATGACCTGCTGCTTCTGTTTGGGTTCCGGTAACGCGGGGGCGGGCCTCAGCCTACCGCCCTTTGCCGTAGCCCTGGTCGATCAGGAACTTCACGCTGCGGTCCACGGCCTGGAGCATGTCGCCGTCCACGCGGTCAATCTCGACCACGATCCATTCCACGGCCCCGATCTCGTCGGCCGCGTCGAGGATCGGCGCCCAGTCCATCTTGCCGTCCCCGACCGCCGTCATCGGCTGGCTCTTGTCCTTGGGGCCGTCCTTGATGTGGAGCGACGGGCAGCGCGCGCCGAGATTCTTGATGGCGGCAACCGGGTCCTTCTGCCCGACCGCCACCCAGTAGGTATCAATCTGGAAGAGCAGGTCGGGGCAGTTCTCCACCATGATCTGATGCGGCGTCTTGCCGTCGAATTCGCGGTCGAACTCGAACTCGTGGTTGTGCACGCCCGCGCGAATGCCCTCGGCTTTGAGCAGTTCGGCGCCCTTCTGAAGCCGTTTGCACGCCTCCAGGATCTCGGCCGTCCCGCTCACCTCGCGCTTGAAACCCGGCCCGGCGCTGACGTGCATGTCGTAGCCGAGCGCCCTGTCGATCGCCACGGCCTGCGCCACGTTCTCCTCCGTCGGCAGCCCCGCGTGGCACGAGCTGGCTTTCAGGCCGAGGTCGTCGAGCACGTTCCGGATCTCTTCCGGCGTGTGACCGTGCAGCCCCGCAAACTCTACGCCGGCATAGCCCATGCCGGCGATCTTCTTCAGCGTGGCCGGAAAGCCTTCCTTGCACGCATCGCGCACGGAATAGAGCTGGATCGACACGGGATACGGTCTCGTCATGGTCGGTCTCCTTTGATTGGGTCAACACGCCGCCGAAAAGACGAACGCAGGCACCCCGCCCGCGTTCGAGAACAGCCCTGAGTTGTAGACGACGCGCGGGCCGATGTCAAGACTGGCCGGCCGAAACTCGCTCGAGAACTTGTTCGAGAACTTGGCTCGAAATCCCCAGAACAACCGGCAGCGCGCAATGCGATAGAATCGCTCTGCCGGTGCGGCGTGCAGGCCGTAGTTGTTGTCAAGGCCCCGTGCGCAAAGGGCGAATTCCGAGCAGGTTCCCGAGCAAGTTCTCGAGCAAGTCTGAGGCGCGAACGAAGGCAGACAGTGCCCGCCCCGCCTACATCCGCAATCCCGCCTCGCCCAGCCGGCGGCCGAGTTCGGCGAGTACCCGCGCGTCATCGTCGTCGCCTTTCGACTCCCAGGTCGCGGAGAAGCGGAGGAACGAGCCCGCATCGTCCCAGGGCACGGTGGAAATGGACTGTTCGCGGATCAGGTGCTGAGAGGCGTCCTCGGCGGTCTTGAACCTCTTGTGGCCCGCCCCTTTCGGGGCCGGCACGTAGAGGTAGAACGTGCCGCCCGGCACGTCCGCGTCGAATCCGTTGGCCTTCAGCACGGCCACCAGCTTGCGCAGGCGCTGGTGGTAATGATCGCGGATCGCGTCGGACAGGTCCCGGCGCGCGATTCCCGCGCAGGCCGCCATCTGAATCGCTTTGAACTGGCCGGAATCGATGTTGTCTTTCACTTCCGCGTAGGCCTTCACCGCCCTGGCCGACCCGGCCACAAAGCCGAGCCGCCAACCGGTCATGTTGTAGCTCTTGCTCATGGAGTGCAGTTCGACCGCCGTCTCCTTGCCGCCCGGGCGACTGAGGATCGAGAGCGGCGCCCGGCCATAGACCAACGTGGCGTAGGCGGCGTCCTGCACGATCAGAATGTTGTACGTGTCGGCAAACGCGATCAGTTTGTCGAAGAACGCCTCCGAGGCCGCCGCGCCCGTGGGATTGTTGGGGTAGTTCACGTAGATCAGCTTGGCCCGGTCCGCGACCGCCGGCTCGACGGCGTCCAGATCGGGCAGGAACCCGTTCTCCCGCGTCAGCGGCAGGTTGACGACTTCGCCGCCCAGGTACCGCGTGTGCGTGCCGAGCACGGGATAGCCCGGCACGGTGACCAGCGCGACCTCGCCCGGATTCACGAAACACAGCGGCAGCATGGCCAGGGCCGGCTTGGAGCCGATGCTGTGGTTGATCTCGGTGGCCGGATCCAGACCGTCGACCCCGAAGAAGGTCTTCAGGTACTCCGCGGCCGCCACTTTGAACGGGTGGATCCCGTTGTCCGCATAGCCGCGGTTCGACGGGTCTTCCACCGCCTGTCTCAGCGCGTTCCGGATTTCGGCCGGCGCCATCTGGTCCGGCTCGCCCACGCCGAAATCCAGCAGCTCGACCTCCGGCCGCGCCTTGAGCGCTTCGGCTTTGGCGTTCTTGATCTTCTGAAACTTGTAGATCTCGTTCGTCAACCCGAACGACGCGCCGCCGATCCGCTCCGCGAAAAGAGTCTGAATATCCATGATCGCTCCAATGAAAAATGAAGAATGAAAAATGTCAGATGCTGGACTCAACGAGCCGCGAACGACGGCCTCTGCGCGCGCCGTCCCGATCCCGGCCGCCCATAGTAGCGATTGACCCGGCGGCATGGCAATCCGCATTTTTCATTTTTCACTTCTCATTCTTCATCGGACAGGGTCCAGTATCCAGCGCTTGTTATACCAGAACCATTGCCCCGGCCGGGCGCGGATATCGGCATCGAACAGGTCGAACACCGTCTGGGTCATGCGCGCGATGTCTTCCTGCTTGCCGAGCGTCGTGTCGGGCCACACGCTGGGATGGACGTGCAGCCGGTGCCGCGCCCAGCCGACTCGGGTGCAGAAAGCGGGGACGACGGGAATTTCCAGCTGCCGCGCGAAGGAGGCCATTCCGCTGCCGACATTGGCCGTCTTGCCCAGGAACCTGACCACAACCGCCGGCTGCGGCACCCGGACGTCGACGGGCATGGCCAGTATTTGGCCGGCTTTCAGCCTGCGCAGCACGCGCTTCATCGTGCCCGACCCCCGCGCCACCGCCTCGGGTCCGGAACTCGTGCGGAGCCGGTTGAGATACGCGTTGAAGAGCGGGTTCTTCTGTTCGGCGAAGACGTAGAACATCGGGATCCCGTGCAGATGGCAGGCCGCCCCGCCCAGTTCCCATGAGCCCATGTGCAGCGTGGCGAGCACCGCGCCGCGCCCGGTTTCCGCCCGGATCTGCCGCAGGCGCGTGACGACCGCCTCGCACTCAACCCAAGCGTCCGCGAACGCCCGGTTCAACGCCGGCATGCGAAGCAGGTCCACGGCCATGAAGGCGAGGTTGCGCCAGGAGGCCCAGGCGATGCGGCTGATCTCGGGTGCCGGCGTCTGCGCGCCCAACACCTCGCGGATACGGCGTTTGGCCTCCGCAACGCGGAACCGGGCGATGTGATGGGCCGACCCGGCCATGATCCAGCCGGCGCAGAGCGCCCCGCGATAGGGCAACAGCCTGACGGCCAGCCCGATCCCTCTGAGCGCGCCGTATTCCAGGATGTGTTTGACTCTCGGCATCATTGACTCGGCAGAAACGGCCTGAGCAGCGGGCTGGCCGTCATCACGATGGCGCGTTCGGGACACACTTCATGACAGCAGCAGCACTGGATGCATGCGGCCTTGTCGAGAACCGGCCGCTCACCCTTGGCCTGGGCAAGCGCCCCGGCCGGGCAGGCCTGCACGCAGCGCCCGCATGCCACGCACCGGCCGGTTATCGACGGCCGTATCCAGAGCAGCGGCTTGCACAACCGCACCGCCCAGTCCGGCACCAGCTGCAGGAGCGTCGTGCCCGGCACGCGGAAGCGACGCGGGGCAAGCGGTTCGGGCGTGTCGCCCACCCGTTCGATGTGCTCGGGCCGTATCGCGCCGGCGCCGGCGCGCGCGGCTTCAGGCAGATAATACACGCGTGCCGGGTCGATGCCCAGCATGCGGCACAGGGAGGCGTCGAGGGCCACCGCGTCGGAACTCGCGGCCAGAAACCCGAGCCGGACCGGGTCGCCCGCGGCCGGTCCGTTGCCTTCCATCCCGACCACGCCGTCCACGATACTCAGCGCCGGGCGCACCGTGCGGTAGAGCGCGGCGAGCAGCTTCCCGAATCGCTTCGGGTTGGGGTACAGTTCGTGCAGCGTCGTCTTCTGCATGCCCGGTACCGTTCCGTACAGGTTCTTGACCGCCGCGGTCAGCACGGTGAGGCTGTGCGTCTTGAGCTTCGCCACGTTCACGACGACGTCCGCCTCCAGCACCGGGCGCGCGACGCTGAAGGACATGCCGTCGACCGTGAAGCGTTTTGAGCCGGCGCTCTCCAGGTTCAACAGCGGCGTTGCTTCCTCTGCGCAGACCTGCCCGATCCCGGTCCTGGCCCACACGCGCTCGAGCTTCGTGACCGTCGACGGGCTGTCGCCCACCCGGCAGCGCGCACCGCCCTGCTTGAGGACGCGCAGCAGATGCCGCACCACTTCCGGATGCGTCGTCTTCGCCTGCTCCGGCGTGCCGTCGGTCAGCAGGTTCGGCTTGACCAGGACGGATTGACCGGGCTTGACGAAGCGGGCAAGGCCGCCGAGCGCGCCGATCAGGCGCTCCAGGCTGTCACGCAGCGCCGGGCCGTAGTCCGGGCATGCGCTCAAGGCGACAGGCGTTCGCATGCGCACACCGTACGGGCAAACCTCGACCGAGCTCAAGCGCAAAGCGGCGTCACGGCCGGGGTATCATTTGCTTTTCGGGCTGCCCGGGGTCGTGCTAGAGTCGCCCCATGGAAGAACCGCCCACGCCGTCCTCGGCCGGCGAGGTCTCGTGCGAGGGAGCACGCGGCCCGAAACGGCGGCTGCGCGCCAGGCTGGGCTTGGCGCTGGCCGCCGGCCTGGCCGCCCTGCTCGTTGCCGAATTGCTGCTGCGCCTCGCGGTGTGCGCCCATGCCCACTCGCCGCGGCCGCTCTGGATGCCGACGGCGCGGCGTACGGGGATCGAGGCCCCGCATCCCGTGCGGAATCACGCGCTGATCCCCGGCAAGTCGTTCGTGAGTTCCGGTAAGCCGCCCGGCTTCGAATTCTGCGTCTTCAGCTCCGTCAATTGGCGCGGGCTGCACGACGACGAACTGAACGGGGCCAAGCAGAAGGGCGAGAAACGGGTCCTGGTGCTCGGCGACTCGTTCGTCGAGGCGCGCCAGGTGCCCCGGGCCCGGAATTTCTGCGAACAGCTCGAGCGGCGCCTGAACGAGGCGCTGCGCGAACGCGTCAGCGTGATCAATGCCGGCGTCTCGTCGTACTCGCCGATTCTCGAATATCTGTTTTACGCGCGCGAACTCGTGCATCTGGAGCCGGACGTGGTGCTCGTCGTGTTCTTCGCCAACGACGTGTTCGACGACCTGCGCTATTCGGCCGCGGCCGCGTTCGATGCCGATGGGGTGCTCCTGGCCGTGCCGCCCGGCGCGCCCCTGCTCGCGTTGCGAAAGACAGGCGGCCTGACCGAGCCCGACAGCCTGCAGGTCGCCTTCCGCACCGCCATGTGCCGGGTGGAGGACGACCTGTGCGCCTGGTCCTATCTCGTGGCGCATCTGCAGTACCGCACGCGCGCGCGCGCGCTGAACAGGCTCTGGGCGCAACGGCCGAAGAACGACGAGTTCTTCATCCTCGAACGGGACCCCGACCTCGAGCCGGCGAAGCGGCGCGGGTGGTACCTGACGGGCCGCTACCTCGCATGGCTGCATGCGGCGTGCGCGGCGAACGGCGCGCGCTTCTTGCTGACGGCGGCCCCGATCGCCGCGCAGGTGCAGGGCCCCGGCTCGCATGACCATTTCTTCTTCTCCGGCCAGCCTTCGAACGACGATCGGGTCTTCCTGCAACGACTGGCGGCCGGACTGCAGGTGCCGTACGTGGATCTGTTGCCCGCTCTGCAGAAGGCAGGCAAGGGGCTCTACTATTCGCGCGACGGCCACTGGACGGCCAAGGGCCACGGCGTCGTCGCGGATGCGCTCTACCCGTATGTGCGCCAGGCGCTGGGCGAAAGCAGAAGCGGCGTCTCGCCGCTTCCCCTGGGCCGCACGCCCGGCACGCCGACGGCGCGTCCTGTCGCTGGCAACGGGATCTCCGTGGAAACGCCGTAAGGACCCTACTCATGCGAACACGCCGCAAACGCATCGCCAGAATCGGGCTGGCGCTCCTGGCGCCAATCCTCCTGCTGGCTGCCGTTGAGGGGCTGCTGCGCCTGTTCGGATACGGGTACCCGACGGCGTTCTTCCTCGAACAGCGGCTCGAAGGCCGCACCGTCTGCACGGACAACCCGAAATTCGGGTGGCGGTTCTTCCCCCGCGCGCTTGCCCGCAAGTCCCGGCCGCTGCAGTTCGCGGCCGAGAAGCCGCCGGGCGCCTGCCGCCTTTTCGTCCTGGGCGGCTCGGCCGCGATGGGCGATCCCGAACCGTCGTTCGGTTTTGCGCGGATGCTGGCGAAGCTGCTGCAGGCCCGCTATCCCGGCGTTCGGTTCGAAGTGCTCAATGCCGCCATGACCGCGGTGAACTCGCATGTGGTGCTGCCGATCGCCGAGGCCTGCGCGGAGCGGCAACCCGACCTGTTTGTTGTGTTCATGGGGAACAACGAGGTGGTCGGGCCCTTCGGCTGCGGCACGATCTTCGGTTCCTTTTCGCGGAGCCGGGGCCTGATCCGGGCGGCCATCCTGGCCCGGCGTACGCGGATCGGGCAGCTGCTGGCCCGGCTCGGCCGTGGCCGGGCCGAGGACTCCGTCCCCTCCACGTGGGGCGGGATGGAGATGTTCCTCGCGCACCGGGTTCGCGAGGATTCGCCCCAACTCCAGATCGCGTACCGGCATTTCCGGGCCAACCTCGCGGCCATTGTGCGGTGCGCGGAAAAGGGGGGCGGCCGGGTCCTGCTCTGCACGGTGCCTGCCAACATTGGGGATTGTGCCCCGTTCGCCTCCGTCCGGAATCCAGACCTCGATATCGCCGAACGGGAACACTGGGACCAACTCTACGCCATCGGGCAGGCCTCGGCCGCCGCGGCCGGGACGGGCGGGGACCTGACCGGCGCGCGCGCCGCCTTCCGGCAGGCCGCCGCGATCGACAGCGGGCATGCCGAGCTGCGTTTTCGGCTCGCGCGCTGCGAGGAGCCATGCGGCGACCACGCGGAAGCGCGCGTGCATTACGTGCGCGCACGCGATCTCGACGTGCTTCGCTTTCGGGCCGACTCCCGGATCAACGAGATCGTGCGGGAGACGGCCGCGACGTGCGCCGCGCAACTGGTGGATCTGGCTGCCGTCTTCGAGCAGGCGGCTACGAACGGCATCCCGCGCGACGATCTGTTTCTTGACCATGTACACATGAATGCCCGGGGCAACTACCGCGTCGCGGTGACGTTGCTGCAGGCAATCGGGCGGGCGCTGCCGCAGTTGGCCGGGAACGCGGACGCTGAGGGGCGGGTACTCACCGAAGCGCAGTGTCTCGCACGTTTGGCCTTTACGGCCTGGCACCGCCATCGGCTCGCGAACGAAATGCTCACGCGCGAGCTCCGGCCCCCGTTTACCGCCCAGTTCGACCACGAGGCCCGGGCCGCCGCACGCCGGCGCGAACTGGCGGCGCTGCGCCCGTACGCCGGCGGCGCGGCCGTCCGGCACGCGATCGAGGCCTATGACACCGCCCTGCGGTACGATCCCGACGACTGGGTGCTGCACAGCGGCCGCGCGCAGCTTCTGCAGGACTTCGGCGCGTTCGACCAGGCCGCCGCAAGCTGGATGCTGGCGGCCGCCCGCATGCCAACCAATCTGGACGCCCTCAACGGGCTGGGCTTGGCGCTGGCCAGGCAGGGCCGCCTCGATGAGGCGGAGTTGCACTACTCCCGTGCGCTGCGCATTCATCCCTACTACACCAAGGCGTACAACAACCTCGGGCTGGCCATGCTGGCGCGCGGACGGCCCGAGACGGCCGTACTCCATTTCTCGAATGCGCTGCGGATCGATGCCCGCATGGCGGAAGCGCATTACAATCTGGGCCTTGCTCTCGGCACGATGAAACGGACTGCCGATGCCCTTGCCCACTTCTCCGAAGCGCTGGCGGCGGAACCCGAACGGCCGGACGTCCACTTCAACATCGGCGTCGCTTTGATGGGGCTGGGCGAGACCGCAAACGCGCTGTACCATTTCTCCGAGACCGTGCGCATAGACCCCGGCTTTTTCCAGGCGCACATCAATCTGGGCCGGGCGTTCGAGCAGCAGCGCAACGCCGAAGCCGCCCTGCAGCACTACTCGGAAGCCCTGCGGCTTCGCCCGGCTTTGCTCCAAGTGGCGAACCGTATGGCGTGGATCTATGCCACCCACCCGGATCCGGCGGTCCGAAACGGAGCCGAAGCCGTCCGGCTCGCCGAGCCCGTCGCAGAGAAGATCGGCGACAGGCAATTCCAGGCGCTCGACACCCTGGCCGCCGCCTATGCCGCCGCCGGCCGGCTCGAGGACGCCGTCAGGACTGCCCGGCGCGCATTGGACGCCGCTCGGCACGTGGGCGACGCTGGCGCGGCGACCAGGATCGAAAGCCGCCTCCGCGTGTACGAAACGGGAAAATCCCTCGACGAAAGCGGGCAGAAATGAGTGACGGAAAGAAGCTGCTGGTTCGGCTCCTTATGGCCGTGCCCCTCTACGTCCTGGCTTGTTTCCTTTTCTGTTGCTCACCGGGCGGCCCCTTTCTCGGCGTGCCCTTGGCCGCCCTCTGCATCGGATTCGGCTCGGTGCTCCTCGTGCCGCCGTTGCTGGACATCATGACCGAACCTGTGGCGTCACTCCTTTGGCCGGGCCGCCGTCGCGACAAACCCCTGCCCACCTACGGACCGGCTGAGGCCAGGGCGAAAATGGGACTGCACAAGGAGGCCATCGCGGCGTATGAAAAGATCCTCGAGGAATACCCCCAGGAACTCAAAGCCTATATCGGCATCATTGACGTGAACATCACCCGCCTCCAAAAGCCGGCTCTGGCCGAGGTCGTATACCGGCGCGGTCTGGCCGCCCTGAAAAGCCAAGAGGACCGCGACAATCTCACCCGCATGTACAACGCCATCCGCTCCAAACTCGACGCCCCTCCCGAATGGGCCAAGCCGCGCAAGATTCAATACCGGCCTCACGAGCCGGAAGGGTGCGGTCCCGCCCCGTCTGAGCGCTAACCACCCTCCAGGATTCTCAATTTCGCAAAAACGATAAAATTTTGGCGTGCCAAAAAGGCGCATTTTTGCAAATTTCGAGGATTCTCATGTTCTGGAGGGAGAATGGATGCAGTTGGCACGGAAAATGCTTTCTGTCTTATTGGCTTCTGATATCAGCAAATGACGAGTGGAGGGAGGGGCCATGTTCGCGGAATATTTTCCATTCATGACGCTAATATTGAGCGTGCTGCTGGTTTTCCAGCTCGCTCTTGTCCAGAAGTCGTTTGCCCGTTCGAACGCGCCGGCGCCGAGCTTGGTGGTTATCGGGTCCGGTGAATGTACGGACGGCCGGGCTTATTGCATCTTGGACGGGTACGGACTGGCGGCGGAGGGGGAAGAGATCTCGATAGAGACGCACGAGGCGGTGTATCGTTTCAAGATTGTCTCGATCCGACTCGGCGAAGTGAAGGTGGTTCCGTTGGGGACGACCGTCAAGACGCTTCAGCGAACGACAGACCTGAAGCCGAAGGCGAAGAAGCTTCCGGGCGCGCCAGAGGACGGGTTGCGGGATCCTTTCTGGCCGATAAACTACAAGCCCGGCGAATAGGGGGGGCGAGATGGGGCTGGATCCCTGGCTGCTGGGTTGCGGGTTGTTGGGAGTGGCGGTTCTGCTGCGAGTCCTGCCTCTCTGCGCCGCGTTACGGCCGGAGCCGCTACGCATACGCAGGCGCTTTCCCGGCCAGCACGACTAGTGCGGCCGGCACCCGGCTGACTTTGTCGTACAGCTTACGCCAATCCGAGCTGTCGTACGGGACACGCTCGCAGATCGCCTGCTCGCTCATTTCCGGGATCGGCAGCGGCTGTGGTTCCAGTACCTTCCGAATGCTCAAGCCGGCATCCGTCAGCCACGCGAGCAGCTCTCCGACCGGGTATGCATGCGACCGGGCCGTACGCCGGCTGTCCGGGATCCGGCGTACGTCATCGGGCGGGTGGAAGTAGTCGGGTATGAACAGGCCGAAACTCTCCCCGACGATCTCCAGCCAGTCGCCGTTGAAGAGCGGGTGCACCGTGGCCAGCAGGAGCGTACCGGACGGTCTGAGCATGGCCGCCGCATCCGAAATCACCTTTTGGGGGCTTTCGGCGAAACACAGCGCGCAGGTGGAGTGGATGAAATCAAACGTGCCCAAACGCCGGCAGGGCATGGCGTCCATCGCCGCGCGATGGAAGGTGAGGGTCACTCCTTCCTGCCTGGCCAGTTGGCGGGCGTATCGGAGCTGCTTCGCCGAGATGTCCAGACCCGTGCAACGCGCGCCATGCTTGGCCAGGAATATGCTGTTCTGTGCCGCGCCGCACCCGATCTCCAGGCAGCGGCGCCCCTTCAGCGGCGAGGGGACCAGTCCGAGTTCCCGCCCGCCGGGCAGCAACGGGCCGAAATGCAGGTCCTCGGTTGAAATGCGGGTGATCGTCTGGTACTGTTCGGCCATAGCATTCCAGTACCGCTTGTTGGCCTGTTCGTTGCGCCTCATCTTTCTCCCCGCGCCTCCCTGAAGGGTGTTCGATGCCTCCCGGCAGGCGGAACAAAGCTTACGCCAAAGTCCCCCACCCATCAACCCGGCTTCGCATCCATTCGGCGCAAGCCATGGCCGCGTTCATCTGAGCGCCGGACGCTGCTCGCGGACAGCGCGGACGAACCACGAGGGTGCTTCTCTCTCGACTCCGAGCCCGTTTCGGATTATACAGGGCCGCAGGAATGCCGTCACGCAGAGGAGGCCTTGCATGCCTGTGTCACGAAAGAGGGCCGCATCCATTCTGGACCGTATCCTGCACGGGGCGCAAGTTGGGGAGCGCCTCACACGCCTGAAACCACGGCTGCCGAGCGAGGCGCCGCTGCCGGCACGGGTGCCCGCGGGGAACGACCATACCGAGGCCGGTCTGCAGCGGCGGCGCGCGGCACTCGCCGGGCAGGGCATCGCCCTTGACCGGCTTGCCGGCGCGGGTGCCGAGCTGCCGCCCGCGGCGTTGGCGGCGAACATCGAGAACTTTGTCGGGTTCGCCCGCGTACCGGTGGGGTTGATCGGGCCGCTGCGAATCAACGGGGCGAACGCGCACGGCGACTTCTTCGTGCCGATGGCGACAACCGAAGGCGCCCTGGTCGCCTCGTATCATCGCGGCGCCTATGTGATCAGCCAGTCCGGCGGCGCGTCGGCCGTGTGCCTGACCGAGACCGTCTCTCGCGCGCCTTGCTTCCTGTTCCGTTCTCTCGCCGAGGCGGGCCTGTTCCTCTCCTGGGTGCTGTCCCGGTTCGATTCGTTTCAGGACATTGTCGGCGGCACGTCGCGGCACTGCCGGCTTGTCGACCTGCGCACGTCGCTCATGGGCAAGGACGTCTATCTCGGGTTCGAGTACGAGACCGGCGACGCCGCGGGCCAGAACATGGTCACGATCGCCACCGAGGCGATTTGCCGGCATCTCGTCGCGCACGCGCCCGTGCAGCCGGCGCACTGGTACCTGGAAGGGAACCTGTCGGGCGACAAGAAGGCCACGATGGTGGCGTTCACCTATGCGCGGGGCAAGAAGGTGGTTGCGGAGGTCGCGGTGCAGCGCAGGGTCCTGAAGCGCATCATTCACGCCGAGCCTGAGGACCTGGTCCGTTACTGGCAGATATCGCTGGTGGGCGGCGCGCAGAGCGGGTCGATCGGCGTGCACGGCCATTTCGCCAACGCGCTGGCCGCGGTGTTCATCGCCTGCGGGCAGGACGCCGCCTGCGTGGCGGAAGCCTCCGTGGGGCTGACCCGAATGGACGTGACGGCGGAGGGCGACCTGTACGTGTGTGTGAGCCTGCCGAACATGATCGTGGGCACGGTCGGCGGCGGGACGCACCTGCCGACCGCGCGCGAATGTCTCGAAATCATGGACTGTTACGGCGCCGACCGCGCGCGGAAATTCGCGGAGATCTGCGCCGCCGCCGCGCTGGCCGGCGAGATCTCGATCATTGGCGCGCTGAGCGCCGGCGAGTTCGGCGCCGCGCATGCCCGGTACGGGCGGAAGAAGTAGCGCGGGCATTCCTTTGCCCCGACGAAGCCCGCACAGGGCGAAGGCGGCCCATGGCGCGACGAAGCCCGCACAGGGCGAAGGCGGCGGCCTGCGGGCTCTGCCGTTTGTGTTCCCGGCCGCACATCGTGCCGCAACTCGGTGATGAGCCGTGAGTCAGGACATCCAACAACGGGCCCGGTTCGACATCATCCGCTACGCCAATTGCTGGGAGGATGCGGACGTGCTCTGCGAAGCGCTGCAACCGGGCCCGGGCCGGCGCATCCTCTCCATTGCGTCGGGCGGCGACAACGCGTTTGCGCTGATCGCGCGCGGGGCCGGGGTCGTCGCCGCGGACCTGAGCGCCGCGCAGCTCGCGTGCGTCGAGCTGAAAGCGGCGGCGATCCGGCAGTTTTCGTACGACGCCTTGCTCGTCTTCCTGGGCATCGAGCCCTCGGACCAGCGCCTGGCCGGTTATGCCGAACTGCGCGCGGGACTTTCCGCGCGGACACGTGCGTACTGGGATGCGAACCGGCGCGTGCTCGCGCGCGGCTTGATCCACGCCGGCAAGTTCGAGCGCTACTTCCGCCTGTTCCGCACGCGGATCCTCCCGCTCGTGCACGGGCGCCGGACCGTGCGCGACCTGCTCGCGCCGCGCGACGCCGCCGGCCGCACCGCCTTCTACGACCGGACATGGAACAACCTGCGGTGGCGGCTCCTGTTCCGGGTCTTCTTCAGCCGGTTCGTCATGGGGCGAATGGGGCGCGACCCTGAGTTCTTCCGCTATGTGCAAGGGTCGGTTGCCGCGCGCATACTCGCGCGCACCCGCTACGCGCTGACCGTCCTGCCGACGCACGACAACCCCTATCTGGACTATATTCTCACGGGCGACTTCTCGCATACGCTCCCCCCATACCTGGTCTCCGGGCAATTCGATGCGTTGAAGGCCGGGCTCGCGCGCCTGACTCTGTTCGAGGGGCCCGTCCAGGACGCGGCCCGCGCGCACGGCGCGGAGGGCTTCGACGGGTTCAACCTGTCCGATATCTTCGAGTACCTCGACGAGAACACGGGGCGGACCGTCTATGAACGCTTGCTGGACGCCGCCCGGCCGGGCGCGCGGTTCGCGTACTGGAATATGCTCGCCCCGCGCGCGTACGCCGGCGCGTTTCCCGAACGCGTGCGGCCCTGCGCGGAACAGGCCGCCGCGCTGTTCAAACGAGACCGCGCGTTCTTCTACAGTGCGTTCGTGGTGGAGGAGGTGTTGCGCGGCGCGTGAATCGCGCGCGAACCGGAACACGGACGCACACGGACGCACACAGACAGAGAGACGCTTGACAGCCGGAACCGGACACTCGACACTTCGGGCATGACCGCGCTCTGGAAAGACCTGGCCGGCGTCGCGGTGATCGGCACGTTGTTCGTGCTCGTCCTGCTCGTGGCCGAGCTGTGGAGACGGTTCGGGAATGCCCGGCCCGAGTGGACGCGCAAACTCGTCCATCTCGGCGGGGGTGTGGTCTGCCTGCTGTTTCCGTTCCTGGTCAAATCGGTGTGGACGGTGCTGGTGATGGCCGCGGCGCTTTCGGCGTTCTTCGTGTGGGGCCGCCGTCGGGGCGTGCTCAGAAGCGTGGACGCGGTGCACCGGCGCACGCGCGGCAGCGAGTATTACCCGCTGGCCGTGTTCCTGGTGTTCGTGCTCGCGCGGGGGCAGCCGTGGCTGTACGTCGCCTCGGTTCTGGTGCTGGCGGTGGGCGACGCGTCGGCCGCGTTGATCGGGGGCCGCTACGGCGCCGTGTTCTACGAAGTGGAGGATGAACGCAAGAGCCTGGAAGGCTCGCTGGTCTTCCTGACGGTCGCCTTTCTGGCGATGCATCTGCCAATGCTGCTGCTGGCCGATATCCCGCGCGCGGTCTGCGTGTTGGCCGCGCTGCTCGTCGCGATCCTCGTTACGGGATTCGAGGCCGTCTCGCTGCACGGCGCCGACAACCTCTTCATCCCGCTTGGCGTGTGCGTGATCCTCGCCAAGCTCACAACCAAGCCGCTCACCGAGATCGCGTACCAGACCGCCAGCCTGGCCGTGCTCTGCGTCGCCGTGGGGTTGACCGTGCGCCGGACCCGCTCGTTCAACGTGGGCGGGACGGTTGCGTTCATCCTGTTCACGTACGGCGCCTGGTCGCTCGGCTCGGAAATGTGGGCGTTGCCGGTCCTGCTCGGGTTCGCCGCCTACATGGCGATGTGGCTGCTGCTGCCGCCGCCCGCCGCCCACAGGGGGGAGGTCAAGGTGCGGCTTGTCTTTCGCGCTGTGCTGATTCCGCTCGTGATCCTGGTGACGGACAACATGCTGGTCCTGGCGGGCCGGTTGTACGGGCCGTTCCTCGCGGCGTTGACCTTGGTCGCCGCCTTCTGCATCTGGAACCATGTGCTCTGGACGTGTGAACTCCGCGGGCTGCGGCGCGTGACGTGGGCGCTCGGCGCCGGCCTCGCCGCATGGGCCGCGGTCTGCTTGCCGCCGTGGCTGATCCTGCCCGGTGCGCGGGGCTCCGCACTCTGCGGGTTGCTCGCCGTCTGTCTGCCGCTGGCCGTCGTGAACGATCGGCTCATGGGCGCCGATCCCTCGTTCGACGCCGAACATCTCTGGAGCGCGTCGCGTATCGCCCTGACGACCCTGGCGGCGGGTATCGTGCTGGGACTCCAGGCAGCCGGGCTGCTCGCACCATGGCGGCTGTAGCGCCGGCACCCGCTCGGGCAGGCGTCCCCGCCTGCCTCTGGGACGGCCGTCCCTGCCGTCCTACTTGCTCGCACGCCGCCGGCGCAACCGGCGCCGATACGCCCTCGCTTCTTCCAGCGTCGGAAACACGTGCGGCTTGTCCACCGGCGTCTGAGGCCGCGGCTCGAAATCGGCCCGGCCCAGAAGATCGACGGCTTCCCACAACAGCGCGGGCGCGTTCGCCATGATGCGGCGCATCACCCTCGGGTACGGCCAGGCCGGGTCAACGTCCGCGAATTCCTTCTGCAGAATGATGTCGCCGGTGTCGACGCCCTCGTCGACGAAGTGAATCGTCAAGCCGTACCGCGGTTCTTCCGCCGCATGCGACCAGAACGCGGCCATCCGGCCGCGCGCGCGCGGCAGCAGCGAGGCGTGCCGGTTGATGAACCCGAGGCGCGGAATGGCCAGCACCTCTTTCTTGAGCAGCCGCTCGGATTGATTGAGCACCAGATCGGGCCCGGTCTCCTTAAGCAGCGCGTGGAACTCCGGCTTGTTCGGGTTCCCGACCGCATGGACGGGAATGCCGAGCTTTCGCGCGGTCCCCGCCACGCTCCGCGGATCGCGCGCGCCCAGCAGCGCCGCACGCCGGCGCAAAACAAGCCCGGCGAAGAACCCGTGCGGTTCCATGATATGCCAGAAGATGCGCAGCGATCCCAGATGCGTCGCCATCGAACCCTGCTTCTCGCCCGCCCCGCGCCGCCCGGCGATGAAAACCGCCGCGATCTGTTCAGGCCGCATCCGGATGACCCCGCACAGAAACGGCCCCAAGAACACCGGCTCTTCCTGGCACAGCACCGCAAGCCGGGCGGAAGGGTCGATGGTCGATGGTTGATGGTCCATGGCAGAATGGTCGATGGTTGATGGTTCATGGTCCATGATTGCTGAGAGTGTCCGCAGTCGAACGACGGGTGTCAAGGGGCGATGCATACGTTCTGAAGCGAGGCACCATCCCGCTATCGTGAAAAGGCGCTCGTGGCGGGAATCGAGGATTGGCGCCACATTGACAACGCCGCCTCTCTCTTCACAGGGTGAGGGCGGCAATCCTTTCGATTCCCGCAACAACTCTTGTGGTGCGCTGAGGCCTGGTGTGCTGTCCCGCAAATAGCTGCGCATTTGGCGCTTCTTTCGCGCTTTTTCGCGGGCACATCTGCTCACCGCCCACCGATCACCTCGACCGTCCCCTTCGCCCCGTCGAGCCGCACGCGGTCGCCGGTCTTGACCCGTTGCGTGGCGCCCGGCACGCCGACGACGGCCGGGATCCCCATCTCGCGCGCGACGATCGCCGAATGCGACAGCATGCTCCCGCGTTCGACGACCAGGCCGCTGATCGACGGGAACAACAGGACCCAGCCGGGATCCGTCTGACGCGTCACCAGGATCTCGCCGTCCAGTTTCACCGAGGTGTCCGGCTCGAACAGAAGCACGGCGGGCCGTTCGACCACGCCCGGACACGCGCCCAGCCCCCGCAGCACGTCCGAATCGGGGCCGGCTTGCTCGTCTTCCACGACCGGCTCTGCCGTCGCCGGATCGCCGTAGGTCGCGAAGTGCTCGGGCAACGGTGCCCGTGCGCGAAACTGTTCGTATTGCGCCTTGCGTGTCTCGACCAGTCCGCGGAAGCTCAATCGCGCGTCTCTGCCCGCGACGTAATCGTCGATCTCACTGATCTCAACATAGAAGATATCTTCCGGCTCCCCGAGCAGGCCGTCTCGGGCAAATGCCCGGCCGACGGCCCGGAACATGCTGCGCACGACGGCGAAGGCGCGGGTCCGTGCCAGCCGCTGATTCTCCCGGTTTCGGATAGCGGCTCGAGCGTTGTTCAGGACCCAGCGGTACAGGCGCAGTTGGGAGAAACCCAGCCGGGAACGCTTGCCCGCCAGCCGCTGCGCCAGTTGCGCCTCGGCGTCCTCCCGCAACGCGCGCTCGGCCCGGTCCTGCGCGCCGGGCGCCGCGCGCGACTGGCGCAGGTAGTTCTGCATCATGCTCATGCAGAACGCCGGGTCGTCCTTCATGGAGCGGGATTCCAGCTTCAGTTCCGCTATGCAGCGGTCGCCGTAGTGCCGGAGATATTCCTCGAACGCCGCGCGCACCTCCGGCACGGCCTCGAGGAGCGCCCGCGCCTCGCCCGGTTGCGCCGCCAGGAACCGCCGCTTCAGCTCCTCGTTACCCGCGATCCGTCGCGCCACGTCCAGGAGTTGATCCACCACTCGGATGCTCTCGATCTGCCCCTGCCGGCTGACCAGCGCGTTCTGGAGCGATCCGTCCGGATCCACATGCCATTCAACCGTGAGCCTTTTCAGCACGCCGTAGAAGATCATGGCGTCGAAATCGTTGATGATCGGCGCCTTCCAATGCCAGAGCACGGCTTCTTCCATCTCGAAGTAGCGCGCCATGATCTCCGCCGGCTGGAGCCGCGCGTAGTCGATCGCCGCGAAGCGCGCGTAGGCCGCATCGAAGTCGCGGTGGAAACGAACCACTCGCCTCTGAAGCGACGCGTGGAGCCACATGGCGCGCACGCCGGCGCGGACGAGCCGCGGCAGTTCCCTGAAGTACTTCGCGAACCGCGACAGGCGCGGCTCGTCCAGCTCTTCCGGGTGCTTGAGCCCCATCATTCCTTCCATGAACGGCTTGTTGAACCGGAACCCGGGCAGCAGGGCGACGAGCCGGTACCAGTTCAGCAGGTTGTAGTAGACGCGGCCGCGCATGAGGCCGAGCATGTTCCACAGCATCGGGTCGTGCCGGCGAATCGCGCGCGCGGAGAGCCCGAGAACCTGGCAGAACTGCCAGTAGACGGCGTGGTAGGCGCGGCGGATGAACGAGAACGTGAGCGGCAGCGTGATGCCGGGATAGCTCTCGATGATGTTCGAGTTGTCCCACACCCGGCGCGGCCCGTCGGCAGGAGAAGGCTTGCGCTTGAATGTGGTGACCGGCCGGGCCTGCAGGAAGACGGCCGCCGCGTTGCGAACGGCGAACTCGATGTCCAGCGGCCGGCCCGCCTTCGCCTCCGCTTGCCGCGCGAGCCGTGCCAGCTCGCGCAGGACGGCGTCGCCCAGGGATGGCGCGGCCGCGCGCGCATCGGGTACCGGCCGCTGTTCGGTGCCGCCGCCCTTGGCGAAGGCGGTTTCCTCGCGCTTGTCGGCAATCTGCCGAGTCTTCACGTTGCCGGCCCGGTCCAGCACGAACGTGTCCGCATTCAGCGCGCCCGAGACCAGCCCTTCGCCCAACCCCCACACCGAACTGACCAGTATCTCGTCCTCGCGGCCGGTCACCGGGTTGACCGTGAACAGAACCCCGGCCGCGTCGGGCTCCACCATGTGCTGGATGACCACCGCCATCACCGGCGAAGCGGGTGCACCGGCTTGCGCGGTACCCACCGCCGGCTCGCCCGCCGCCCGGTACGCCCGTGCCCGCGCCCCGTGCAACGAGCGCCAGCAGCCCAGCACGGCGGCCGACAACGCGTCGCGGGAGACCACGTGCAGGAACGTGTCCATCTGCCCGGCGAACGAACGCTCGGCACTGTCCTCGTCGATCGCCGACGAGCGAACCGCGAGCGGGATCGCGGCGCCGTCGAGTTCCGACCACGCCCGATCCAGAACAGACTCCGCCTCCGCCGGCAGCTCGGCGGGTACACGCCCGTCCGGACACGCCGCGCGGTAGGCGTCGGCCGTCAGGACCACGAACGGCGGCACCGGCAACCCCAGCTCGAGCAGCCGGTACAGACCCGCCCCCTTGCCGCCGGCAAGCGCGTCCGGCGGCCGGTCGTTCAGGGTAGTGAGCCAGGATGGCAATCTGATTCCTCTCCGAACTCGCTCGAGAACTTACTCGGGAACTTGCTCGGGCAAGTCTCAATACAGAATACACCCCACAAGCACCAGATAGTACGCCACGATATAGACTTCCATCGTTCTCCGGAAAAGGGGGCCGGCCGCGCCGCGCGGGTGCCCGGTGTAGACCAGCCCGATGACGGTCGGGATCGCCGCCATCACCAGCGCCAATATCCGCGCCGCGTCCGCCGCGGCGGTCCGCGTCACGACGGCGTACAGTCCCAACGCGGAGCCGGCGACCATGCTCAGCGTCAACAGCGCGGCACCCCAGGGCTGGAGCCGGCCGGAATACGACTCGATGCCGGGCGTTTCCTCGTCGCGCGCCCAGGTCTTGCGCGCGAATTCGAACACGTTGAACACCGCCCAGTTGGCCAGCGCGAATGCCCAGACGCCCGCCGGCAACCGCCAGGGGAGCATGCCCGAGACCGCCGTGGCAATGTAGAGGCCGATCCAGCCGGAGACCAGCGTGTGGCTCACGGCGTAAAGCTCCATTTTCGGGCGTAGCCAGGCGCCGGCAAAGAACTCGCGGTACATCAGCAGCGAGAAGAGCAGCACAACGCCCCAGGCGGCGAACGCGCACGGTCCCGAGGCCGCCGCCAGCGCCAGTTCCAAGACCGCCACCGTCAGCGCCATGCGTTTGGCGTCGATCGTCGAGATGAGCCCGCGCGCCAGCGGGCGGTCCGGGTGCAGCGCTTTGTCCGTTTCATAGTCTTTCAGCTCATCGAAAATCCGAAGCCGGAAGAAAATCAGCACCGTCGCCGCGAGGGGCGGCAGCATCGATGGCCAGTGCACGGAGCCTTTCGCCAGAACGAGCGCCACCAGCGCGTTGCCCAGGAAGAACGCGGCGGCCATCGGCACATGTACGCCTGGCGGGAACCGCTCGCCGATGAACGTGACCCAGCGCCGGAAAGCGCCTGGCGAGCCGGGGCGCCCCGCGCCCCGCTCGCCGGGTGTCAGGTTTCGGGTGTCAGGTTTCAGGCGGGCCTTCCTCCCAACGTGCCTCTTCGTCTTACTCTTCGTCCTACTCTTCGTCTTCTCGTAGCGAAGCGGAGACCGCGCCAAAGCTTCTGCGCGAAGGCGGGCGGCTTCACGCCCCCAACCGCTCCCGCAACTTCTCATACTCCACCTTGCTGTGGTGGCGCGGGTCGAGCGGGATGTCGTCGACCTGCACGACATCATCGACCACGACCCCTTCCTTGGCCAGCGCGTCGCGGATCGCGGCGGCGAAATCGGCGGGTGCACGGCCCGGCCGGACGGAGAAGGCGGCCACCGCGCGCTCGCCGAGTTCGGTGTCGGGCATGCCCAGGTAGGCGGCCGCCTGCACGAAAGGGAGCCGTTTCATCAGGATCTCGGGCTTGACGGGAAACAGCACGTCGTCTTTCCGGCGAATGACGTTGTGCACGCGGCCGACGACCCACAGCCGCCCGTCTTCATCGAGCCGGCACATGTCGCCGGTGCGGTGCCACACCTGCCCGTCCGCGTCCACGATCTTGGCGCGCTGAAAGGCGTCAGGGTTCTTGTAGTAGTCGCGGCAGACGTGTTCGCCGCTCACCGCCAGTTCGCCGGTTCGGCCTGCAGGCAGTTCCCATTCCGTCCAGCCGTCTTCACCCAGTTGCACGGGGCCCCTGTTGAGCCGCAGAAATCGGGCTTGCAGCCCTTCGGCGAGCGCGCCGACGCAGACGCCCTCCGCCTCGCCGCCTGCCGGCATGTCGGAGGCGACAAGGTGGGCGATCGGCTCGACTTCGGTGGACCCGTAAAGGATGTGCAGCGCGGCGCGAGGGGCGACAGCCCGGATGGCGGCAATGTCGTCGGCGCTCACCGGCGCGCCGCCCGTGGCCATGCGACGGAGTCCGTCCAGTTCGATGCCCGCCTGCCCGGCCGCGGCCGCCACGGCACGCAGCAACGACGGCGAGAGCGTACAGCACGTTGCGCGCGTCGCCCGGAGCTGGGCCGCCAGCAATGCGCCGTCCGTCCCGGCGGGCCGTGCCAGATCGATGGCGGGCAGCACCGTCGTGACGCCGCCCGCCATGTTGTTGAGCGAGAAGATCGGGAAGACGGGCAGATCGATATCCGAGCGCGCGTAGGGCAGGCAGCGATCCAGCGCGCGATGCTGTGCGGCGAGAAAACGGTGCGTCCGGTTCGCCCCTTTCGGCGGTCCGGAACTCCCGGTCGTGAAGGTCACCAGCGCCGTGTCCTCGCGCTCGACCGGCTCGCACCCGCAGGCCTCGCCGCGGCCGGCCAGCGTCTCGAGCGCGGCCGAATAGGCGCCCTCGTGCGGGCCGACGACCACACGGACCGCGACGGTCTCCAGCTCCGGAATGCCCCGGGTCAGGCCGAAGGCGGGCTCCGGCCCGATAAACCCCTTGGGTACGACCTGCTTCGCGCACAGGCCGAGCTGGTCGCGGCGTGCCCAGGAGTCGAGGAACACGGCAATCGCGCCAAGCCGCTGCACCGCGAACATGGCGATATAGAGGGCCGGCGACATCGGCACGAAGATGAAGACCCGGTCGCCCGGCGCCAGCCCGAGCCTCTTCAAACCCGCCGCCGCGGATTCCACCGCCTGCCCCAACGCGCCCGCGCTCATGCTGTCGTGAGCCGGCGGCGAGTTCGGCGCGTCGAACCACGCCTGCACCGAGCGCACCCACATCAGCGATGTTCTCGCCGGGTCGCGTTCGCGCTGCCGATCGAGGAAGGCGATCACGTTGTTCAGGTCCGAGCGGCCTTCCTGATAGCCGATGGCGGGAAAGTCGTCTTCTGTCATGCCCGTCTCCCTTGCCGGAGCTGCCGACCCGATTCCGCGTGCGCCGCTGCAGCCAGGTGTCAGGTTTCGGGCCTCCTGACACCTGACACTTGCCTGCCCCCGCGTGAAGGCCCGAACGGCCACTATACCGGAGGCTCCCCGCTCCGACAACGCGAATCGCAGCGCCGGAATCCAGCGTTTTAGCACGCCCTTCCCCTTTGCGTCACGCCGCGGATTGTGTACAGTGTTCACGGGACAAAGCCGGGCGCTCTGACACGGCACGATCCCGTCACGTCAGGCTGCGAGGAGGCCGCTGATGCCGCACAAGACGATGTCCGTCACGCTCCCGAAAGAGTTGCCCATCCTGCACAGCTCGGAAATTCTGGTCGTCGGCGGCGGGCCGGGCGGGATTGGCGCCGCGGTGGCGGCCGCGCGCGAAGGGCGCCGCGTGCTGCTGGTGGAGCACTACGGTTTCCTGGGCGGAATGGCTACGGCGGGTGAGGTCAATCCGTTCATGCCCAACCATCTCGAAGGGCGTTCGCTCGATGAAGGGATCTTCGAGGACTGGCTGGCCAAGATCCGCGCCTACAGCGGCCGCAAGCCGGGCGACCGGACGATCGACCCCAACGCCGCCCGGTTCGCGGCCGAGGCGCTCTGCACCGAGGCGGGCGTCGACCTGCTGTATCACCATCGCGCCGTGCATGTGGAAACCGATTCGCGCAGGATCACCGGGGTGGTCCTGCACTCGAAGAGCGGGCTGAGCGTCGCCACGGCCGAAATCGTCATCGACAGTACCGGCGACGGCGACGTGGCCGCGCTGGCCGGCTGCGGGTTCCAGTGCGAAGGTGAAAACGGGGCGCCGGTCCAGCCGATGACCGCCTGCTTCAAGCTCAAGATCGATCCGCGCGATCTGCCCGCCGATTTGCGCCGGACGCCGCCCGAAGGAAGCGTGCGGGACTGGCTCCGGGATCCCCTGAAAGAGCAGGCCGGGCTCATTCAGAAGGTCTACCGCGACGCGAGGCGCGCCGGCAAGCTGCTGAACCGGCGCGGCGACGTGTTGATGTTCGGGTCCGTCGAGCCGGACGTCATCCACTTCAACTCCACGCGCATCAGCGGCCGATCGCCGATCGACGGCGGCGACCTGTCGGCGGCCGAGATCGAGGGCCGCCAACAGATCTTGGAACTGGTGAACCTGCTGCGGGAAAACGTGCCGCTGTTCAAACACGCGCGCCTGCATTCGATTGCCCCGCAGATCGGGATCCGCGAATCGCGGCGGATCAACGGCCGCGCCCGCGTCACACGCGACGATTTCAAGCGCGGAACGGCCTATCCCGACGGGGTCGTGCGCGTCACGTACCCGATCGACATTCACTCGCCTAAAAACGGCGGCACGGAAATCACGCGCCTGCCGCCGGGCGCGTGGTATGAAATCCCGTACGGGTGCCTGGTCCCGAACGATATCGACAACCTGCTGATCGGCAGCCGCTGCATCTCCGTGGATACGGCCGTGCACTCGAGCGTGCGCGTGATGCCGCCGGTCTGCTCGCTCGGCCAGGCGGCCGGCACGGCCGCGGCCATGGCCCTCGAGAAGGGCGTGGTGCCGCCCGAGATCGACGGGGTCGAACTGAAGGAACGGCTGATCGCCAACGGCCGCAACCTTGTGGCCTACGATCCCGCGCGGCGCTATACGGCCGAAGCGGCCGTTGCCGCGGCGTCGTAGGCGGCACGGCGTCCGTGCAGCAGGATGCCCGCCCGGCAGCCCGCCTTCTCGATCCGGGGCCGGCGCGGCCGCATTGACAACTGGCCGGTCCCGTAGCATAACACTGCCGCCAGGTACACGCCGCCGCGAGTCCCGATGACTCCCTCACGCCGGCAAATCGGCGCGCTATGTGCAATTGTCGACAGGGAATATGATGTAACACAATCAATAACTGTTCGGAGCGGAAGGACGACGGAGGCGATTCGCTGGCGAGAGTCGAATGCCCTTCCAATGGAGGGCGAGGCTGTGCCGAGCCGGGTC
>JAFGHX010000122.1 GCA_016929905.1 Kiritimatiellia bacterium | reverse complement strand
TGAGAGGTCAGAGGGCAGAAGTCAGAGGTCAGGCACAACGCCATGCTTGCTGAGAAGCCGCTGACCTCTGACCTCCGACCTCTGACCGCTGGGTTGCGGGCGAAGCCCGCATTGGAAAGAACACCAAACGTTCCGGGACGCCTGACAACGGACTCCGAACCCAGCGCTGGCTAGCGTCGCTATCGCGCCGCAGCCTCAGCGCCAGCGTTGAGCCTGTCGAAAAAGACGGCTCGCGAGACGCTCGCCCTCCAAGCATACGATATGTTGCACAAAATGGAGGGCGAACGCCC
This sequence comes from Kiritimatiellia bacterium, assembly GCA_016929905.1. Lineage (GTDB taxonomy): Bacteria > Verrucomicrobiota > Kiritimatiellia > JAFGHX01 > JAFGHX01 > JAFGHX01. The sequence continues at coordinate 7,551 of JAFGHX010000122.1, read as the reverse complement.
CCGTGAGCCGTCTGGGGGCACCGGATGGCGCTTTTTCGACAGTCTCGTTGAGCCCGTCGAAAAAGCCCGGGTGAAGCGGCCGGGGTGGAACCCGGCCCTCCAAAAACGCAACATGTGGGGCCGTTGGAGGGCGCGTTCCACCCGCGCCGGGTTTTTCGACAGACTCGTTAGCGTCCCAACTCAAGCGCTACATCGCTCCCCTGGCCGCTACTGCTCGAGCCAGACCTTCCCGCGGTAGGCGCCGGACGCATTGGTGGTGACGCAGGTGACGGTCTGATTCGCGCCGAGGATCCGGTCGTAGCCGGGCACGGCGCGCCAGCCGTTGTCGTCGCCGAGGTTATCCCTGTACTCCAGCGCGTAGTACCGGTCATAGCCGCCGTAGGCCGCGCCTTCCGCCTTCAACGCGGAGAAGGAGACAACGGGCAGGCTGTTGCTGGGGTTCACGGCAACGGCGAAATAGCTCGCCTGGTTGGTCGGCACGGTCCCGGCCACGTATTCGGCCATGTCGCTCAGGCCGTCGCCGTCCAGATCGGTACCCAGCCCCGGCTGGCCGAACGAGAGCCAGGCCTGTTCCCAGAGGTCGGCCATTCCGTCACGGTCCGCATCACCGGCCACGAACGGGCCTTGCGCGAGTGCGAGCTGCAGGTCGATGAACAGGTCCGAGCTGGCCAGCGTCCGGTTGAACGCCTGGACCGCGAGCACGTTCGTTCCCTCGAGCAGCGGCGGCAGGTCCTTGCCGCTGACGGAGACGGTGCAGGCGAGCCGCTCGGCGTTCGCCGAGGCGGCGGCGTTGCAGGCCACAAACGTGCCGGACTCGCCCGCCACGTTCACGCGCGCGATCTCTTCGCCGTTGATCCAGGCGAGGAACCCGTCGTCGTACGTCGCCGACAAGGTCAGCATCGTGACCAGCGCGGGGTTCAGCACGGTGAAGCGCTTGCGCAGGAACACGCTCGTGTAGGAGTTCTGCATGTCGTCCAGCGTCGTGCCGTAGTCTTCCTCGGCCGCGTCGCCGTAGCCGAACGGCATGGCGCCGGCCGGCCAGCCGGAATCGTCGAAGCCGGCCCCGCGCCATGCGGTGAGCGGATCCGAGGCCTCCGCCGTCCCCTTGCGATACCGCCAGGTGGCGCCGGGCCGCACGCGGATCTGTGGCTCGTACAGGCCCGGGGCGACGACCCGCAGCATGAGCGCGTTCGCGTAGCTGTAGGTGCCGCCGGCCGCGTTCTGGGTCAGCGTGACGACGGCGGTTCCGTCGGTGCCGGGATCGATATCCGTGAAGCGGGTCAGATAGCCGGCCGGCCCGTTATAGCCGGCGTTGTAGGTGGTCGTATCGTCGGGCAGCGTGTCGGTGCTCACGGCCGTACCCTCGCTGCTCGCGTTGCGGGCGCGCTCCGCGCCGGAAAGCGTGGCGACCTGCCAGCGCGACGCGGCGCCGGTATAGGCGGCGTTGGCGCGGTCGCTGTACAGCACCACTTCGTAGCGCAGGTTCGGGTTCAACCCGCCGAGCGTGAGCACCAGATCGGCCGTCCCGTAGGAAACGGTGCCGGCGCAATCGACGTGGCCGTCGAACGCGTCGTGCGCGTCCGTCCCGCTTGCCGGGTGCGCGCCCTGGTCCGGCTGCACGGAGGCGCCGCCGTCGACCGTGAGCGTGACGGCGGTAGCGAGGCCCGTCGCGCGGTTGCGCAGGAACCCGCTGCGCGTGGCGCCCGGATTCCCGTTCGTCGTGGTCAGTGTGGTGATGTTCACGCTCAACTGGCCGGCCGACCACGCGAGATCGTTATAGGCGGTGAACAGGTCGGGCGAGATCGGGTTCATGCCGGCGTCAACTTCCACCTTGTCGGCGGCCCCGTCGCCGTCGGTATCGATCTTCTCCGCATGCAGGTCCGTGCCGCCCGGGTTCGCGACCGGGTCGTACGGATTGTACTGTGCCGACCCGTCGTAGAGCTGTTCGGCGTAACCGGAGAAGCCGTCGCCGTCGGCGTCGGCGCCGTCCGACATGACGACCCACAGCCCGCCGTCGGAATCGCTCACACCGCGCGACCAGGCGAGCGAGGCGCCGTATTCGTCGGCGAGCCCGGCGTCGGAGACGGTAATCGCGGTGAATGCGCCCGCCGGCGCGTTCGCCTGGACGAGGAACGAGAGCCGGACCAGTTCGCCGCTGCCGCCCGCGAGCCCCGCTTCTCGGCTGAGCACGACGGTGACGGCACCCGTATCGGCCCGGGACTCGAGCGTGAACGCGGCGCCCAGCGTGCCGTTCGTCACCTGCACCAGTTGCAGGACCTGCGGGTTGAAGGCGACCTGCAGCCGGGCGGCGGCCACATCGGCCGCGTTGTCGATCAGGACCGGCACGTCCACCGCGGCGCCGGCCGCCGCTTCGAGATTGGTGATGCTCAGTTCGTAGCCGCCCGCGGCGACCGGCGCGTCGGTCGCGCCGCGCTCGCCCGGCGGCTCGTCGGTCGGATTGACGGGCAGTCCGAGCGCGATCCGCTTGATCAGGGTCGCGTCCCGCTCCGTGATGCGGCCGTCCCCGTCGATATCGCCGGCCATCAACTCGAGCGCCGTCGGCGCCCGCGCGCCGGCGGCGAGGTCGAGGGCCAGCGCATAGTCGCCCACCTCGTCGACGGCGCCGTCGCCGTTGATGTCGGCAAAGAAGCAGGCGTTCGAGATGAGCAGCAGGGCGGTGTCCGAACGATCCACCGAGAGCCGGGCCCCGAACTGGTCGTACAGGCGCACGGCGCCGAACGCGTTGGTCTGCGTGTCGCCGAGCGCGGCGCCGGGCAGCACCCGGAACTTGACGTCGAACAGGTGGCCTTCCCCGACCAGGGCGGAGCCCTCGGTGAAGGCGACGTAGGCGACGAAGTCCTGGTAATCGGCGTTCGGCCCGTTCGTCTCGCTGCCCAGCTCGAACAGGTAGAGCGCGTCGCTGCTGCCGATCGTGACGTTCAGCGCGGAATCCACGTACGGGCGCAGGTACGGGACCAAGCTGTCCCAGCCGGTGATGCCGGGGATCCCGCCGAGATTCGCGCCGTTGCGGACGATCCGGACGTAGTCGCTCGGCACGTCCGAGCGCCGCTCATAGCCCTGGTACAGCTCGTGCACGTAGACGAATACGTTGGTCGCCGTGTCGACGGACCCGATATCCACGCTGCAGTTGCCGCCGCTGCTGATGTCTTTCAGGTCCTTGATCCCCGTCCAGGAATAGCCGCCGTCGGCGCTGTAGGCCGCTTCGACCGGCACGGGCTGGCCGGCCACTTCGTAGGAGCAGCCAAGAATGATGAGCGTGACGTGGTTGCTGGCCGAGCCCTGGCTGGCCGAGATCTGGATCGTGTCCGTCGCCGTCGCGCCGTTGTCCGTCACGGTCAGCTCGCGCGTGAGCGCCGTCTTCTCGACGGTGGTCTCGTTCGTGTCCGCCTGCGTGAGCGGAGCGACCAGATCCGGATCGTAGGTGACTTCGATGTGCATGTCCTTGGCCAGAATGCCGGCGGCGTCCGCTGCGTTGATCCGGAGCCGGACCGTGCCGCCGGTCGGCCCGACATAGTCGGGCATCCACAGTCCGACGGCGTTCGCTTCCGCGCAGACGACGGCGGAGGGCAGCCCTTCCACGTAGGAGGTGACCAATTCGGAGCGGGCGACGGCGGTCACGTAGTAGCTGTACGTTCCGCCGCCCTCGACGGCCGTGTCGGAATAGGACAGCCCGGCGATCGGGGCGCCGTTCACCTTCTCGAACAGGCCCAGCTCGGGGTCGAACCGGTAGACGTTGTACCCGCAGACGCCGGGCTCGGCGCTGGCCGACCACCGCACGGTCACGCAGCGCACGCCGCCGACGGCGCGCACGCCTTCAGGCGCGGCCATGCGGCCGAGCACGATATCCGCGCCGGCGACGTTCGCGCTCAGGTTGGTGACGGGGTTGGCGGGGTAGTCGCCCATGGGCTCGACCCCGTCGCGCGCGGCATCGGCGTCGGTATCGAGGAACGCGCGCAGCCAGTAGCTGCCGCCCATGGGCACGGCGGCCAGCGTGTAGTTGGTTGCGGCGCCGAGCGCGGTCCACGCGACGCGCTGCCCCTCGCTCGCCGCGTCGTAGGCCTCGACATAGACGGTACCCGCCTCCGCGCCGTAGTAGAAGATCCGGCCGGAGACGGCACGGGTATCGACGGCGAACAGCGCCTCGATGCTGTGGCTGGCGGACACGTTCTTGAACGTCCAGCTCGAGACCGCGCCGGTCGAAACGCCGTCCACCCGCACGTCGTCCACGTGATAGCCGGGCTCGGCCGTGACGGTAAACGTCACGTTGCTGCCCGGCGCCACGGCGATCGTGCCGGCGGGCGCGATCGCGCCGTGCGCGCCGGCCTGCGCGACGATCGCATACGTGACGGCCTCGAAGTGGGCCGTCACCTGCCGCGCACAGGTCATGTCGACGGTCAACGGGTTTGCCGTCTCCTGCCCGGCCGGCACGTCGCCGGACCAGTACGCGAAGTGGTAGCCGTTCGAGGCCGCCGCCGTGAGCGCGACGGGCGTTCCTGCCGCATACCAGCCGTCGCCGGTATCCACTTCGCCGTTCGGGCCGGCTTCCGTGTCCAGCCGGTACTGGCTCGTCCAGAGCCAGGTCAGCGCGGAATGCGTAGCGGCGGTGAACACGACGCCGGTCGTCGCGCCCGAGGCCGGTACCGAACCGGTGCCCGCCCAACCTGTGCACACGTCGCGGCTCGAAGCCGACTCGTACATCGGGCTGGTGACGCCGTTCGTGACACCCGTGTCTTTCGGGACCTGATGCGTCCCGTAGCCCAGCGGGCCGGGCGCGCCTCTGCCGCCCGGCTCGCCGCCGATCACGAGCGTGACCCACGCGCCGGCGCCCGGCGCGAGCGGGTCGGAACCCGCCCGGTACTCGGCCAGGTTGCTGAGCCCGTCGCCGTCATAGTCCAGATCGGCGTCGTTCACGGCCGGGTTCATGCCGATCGACCGCACGAGCACGTTGTCGAACCAGGCGCCGCACTCCCACATCGCGCCCAGCCCCACCCCGCCGCAGGCGGGGGTCGGCTCCGTCTCCTCGTAGGTCAGGACCGGGCAGCCGTTGATATAGACGCGCGCCAGCCCGTCGAGCAAGACGGCAAAGACCGTGTTGGTCCCGTTGTCGAGCACGGTCTGCGCCAGGCCGGCCGATTCCAGGCTCACCGCGTCCCCGCGGTACGCGCGGAAGAGCCAGGAGCCCGCCGGGAAATCGGTTGTCGGCCCGCCGTCGGGCGTCTTGTAGTCGAACCGATACCCTTCGTGCGGATCGATCGCATAGGAAGTCTGCCACGCTTTTGCCCGGAAGAGGACGGCCACATCGCGCACGTGGTCGAGCCGGCCGTACGGCCACCATGCGTCCGGGCCGCGCGTGAGCGGGCCGCACGTGACTTCGAAGGTGTAGTTGCTCCAGGCACTGTCGCCGAGATGCGCGAACGAGAACCCGTCGCGCGCGGACTGGCCGCCGGACCCGCTGCCGCCCAGCGCGCCGCCGTCGAGGCAATACCGCCCGTCGCGCACTTTCCAGGCGCGCCGGAACTGGGTCCAGCCGTCGTCGTTCCCGTCCTCGAAATCGTCGGCGAACATGACGACGCCCTGATAGGCCTGCTCCCACCAGTCCGGCATTCCGTCGCCGTCCGAGTCCTGAATCTGCAGGTTGGCAAGCGACGCGATCTCGTTGCTCGACAGCGCGCGGTTGAAAACCGCGACTTCGTCCAGAAGCCCTTCGTAATACTTGCCCTCGCCGGCGGCCGGCTGGCCGAGCCGGACATCCAGGCCCCATACCGTCTTGTCCCAGCCGGCGAACGGGTCGGTGCCCTGCAAAGCCCCGTCGATCCAGAGCGCGGCGTTCACGCCGTTGCTGTAGGTCGCGGCGACATGATGCCATTGCCCGTCGTTCAACGCGGCGGCCGAGATCACCGCACCGGCGCCGTACCCCTCGAAAGCGGCTTCACCCGCACCCGCATCGGCGAACCGCAATTCCATGTTCAGGCCGCCGGCCGCCCAACTCCCGTCGTGCCGGCCGAACAGCGCGCTGTTCGTGCCGGTGTCCGGCTCGCTGCTCTTCGTCCACAGGCTCACCGAGTGCTCCGACCAGGTGCCGGGATAGTCGCCCGCCACCGCATAGTCGTTCCCGTCCAGGCTCAGCGCACCGCCGGACCGGCCGGTACCCGTCCACGTCGCGCCGTTCACCGTCAGGTCGTGCTCGCCCGCATCGTCGCGGCCCGGCTGCCCCTCGTCGTCAAACGACCAGTAGCTCACCAGCCCGCCCGGATACGGCGACGACTCGCGCAGAACCGGGTCCGTGCCCGCCTCGTATTCCTTCTGGTTTGTCGCCCAATCGTCGTCGAAATCCGCGCCCGGCAACACCTGCCACACCGAAGTGTACGCCCCAAGCGAGGCGTCCACGATCTGCTGCTCCCAGCTGTCCGGAAGTCCGTCGCCGTCCGCGTCCGTGACCGGAGCCGAAAACAGCACCGCCACCTCATTGCTCGACAGCGCGCGGCTGTAAATCCGCACCTCGTCCAACATCCCGTAGTAGAACCAGGGCTCCCAGGACTGCGAGTCACCGATCCTCATATCCGTGCCCGGGTTCGATCGAAGCGCCGTTCCTTCACTGTCCTGAGCACTGAGAACGCCGTCTATGTACATTCGGTTCCCGACACCGGTCTCGTGGGTCAACACTACATGGTGCCACTCATCCCACGAAGGATATCCGACGGCCCACAACCCGTGGCACGGCTGGCCCGAACCCACCCCATAGGCGAAACACGGCGTGTTCGGCTCCCCGTCAATCCACGTCAACTGATAGCTCCGCCCCGTATCGTCCGGCTTGTCTTCCTTGGCCAGCATGACCTGCAGCGTGTCGCCGGACGTCTTTTCCTTCTTCCATGCCCACACGGCAATGGTCAGATCCTGCGTGATATCCAGGCTCGAATCATGCCCGATGTTGATGTAGTCATTGACCCCGTCGAACCACATCGCTCCGCCCCGGATCCCGGCGTTCATCCACGTCGCGCCGTAGACCGTCCCGTGGTTGACGCCCACCTCGTCCCGGCCGGGATCGTTCGGGTCATCGAACGACCAGTACGAGACCAACCCGAAGTCGTGCAGGGCGCCGATCTCCGCTGCGGACAGCACACGGTTATAGACTCGCACTTCGTCCACCAACCCTTCGTAGTCCTTGCCCTCCCCCGCCGCCGCCTTGCCCAGATAGACGTTCAGGCCGCCGACCGTCCCGTTCCAGTCCGTGAATGACGCCGTGCCGTGCGACGCGCCGTCGAGCCACAGCTCGGCGGCGGCGCCGTTGCTGTAGGTCGCCACGACGTGGTGCCACTGCCCGTCGTTGAGCGCCGTGGCCGTGCTCACCGATTCCGCGCCGTACCCCTCGAACGCCGCTTCGCCCGCGGCCGCGCCAGCGAACCGGAGTTCCAGGTTGAGTCCGCCCGCGGTCCAGCTCCCGTCGTGCCGGCCGAACAGCGCGCTGTTCGTGCCGGCGTCCGGCTCGCTGCTCTTCATCCACAGGCTGACAGAATGCTGCGACCACGTGCC
>JAFGHX010000121.1 GCA_016929905.1 Kiritimatiellia bacterium | reverse complement strand
TTCGGGTATTGCCCCCTCCCGCGCGCCTTGCCCAGCGCCAAAATCGCCTCGGCTAACGTTAGCGTATTTACGAAAGGCAGTACTTAGAGAGTAGCCTCTGTGACCTGTCGCTGTCAATCAAGACGCAGCCGGCGGACCGACCGTCGCCCGGCCGCCCCTTCCCGACGGAATGACCGGTTTGCGGTGCCGAAAGGCGCCATTCCCGGCTGGACGGCGCGTGCTCGACCTTGCAGAATGAGGGCAGGGCATCGATCCAACCGGAGGGAGGCGGTAATGATTATCGACGCGCACGGGCACTACGGGTACGACTACGTGTTCCACTGCGAGTTCACGCTGGAGAGCCATCTGAAGAAGATGGAGAAACACGGGGTGAACATTACGATCCTGCAGCCGGGCGAGACACACTATCTCGAGGACGCGAAACGGGAGCACGACGCCATCTTCCGCGCGGTCAAGGAGCATCCCGGCCGGTTCTACGGGATGGCGAACCCGGCCCCGCACCTGCGGGACGCCGACTACAACGACGAGATCAAGCGCTGCGTGCAGGAACTCGGGTTCGTCGGGATCAAACTGAACACCTGTGCCAGCGCGACGGGCCCCGGCTCGAAGGACGGCCGGCGCGTGTTCGAGCAGGCGGCCGCGCACAACATCCCCGTCATGGTCCATACCGGGGCCGGCCCGTTCGCGCACCCCTGCATGCTCGCCGGCGTCGCCAGGCAGTATCCCGCCGTCAAGATCGTCATGGCGCATGCCGGCGGCAATACGCACGGCTGCGAGGTCCCGCTCGTCATGGACCTTTGCCCCAACGTCTACGTCGAAAGCTCGGGCGGCGCCGCGGAAACGCTGCGCCAGGCCTGCCGCCGCGATGAGGGCCGGCGCGTCATGTTCGGCTGCGACCATGCCGGCCGGTTCGAAAGTGAGCGCGCCAAGATCGTCGGGTTCAAGCTCGGCGATGCCGTCACACAGCGCGTGCTCGGCCAGACGGCAAAAGACGTGTTTGCCCTGGCGTAGCCTGGCCTCTGAGACTTGGCGGTTGCTGCGGCCGCATGTCGCGCCCCGCTCCGGAGGCGATCGTTGCGGGAATCGAGGATTGCCGCGAGGCCGACTGCGTCGCGTAGCGTTTTGGGCCTCTCGCCGCGCGGCAATCCTTTCGATTCCCGCAACGGCACACGTATGCCGTTGCCTTCTTGCGGCTCTGCTTTTCGCGCTGTGCCGCGCCGAAGCCTCCGGGCGAAGGCGGGCCGCTTTCGCGAGCTTTCGCGGGCCGTTCTTCCTCGCGCGGGCCGGGTCAGGTCCCCGCCGCGTGCCAGGCTGCGGGGTTCTTCAGCGCGCGCCACCATTCCGCGGTGGCGGCATCCGCATCCACGGCCGTGGCGACCAGCGCGCGGCCGGCCGGGTCGTCTTTGAAGATCGGCATCTCGTGCTCGTTGCGAGTCGTCCACTCGCTGAACGAGACACGTTTCAGCTCTTTCACGTAATTCGGGCACATCAGCGAAATGGCCGGCGGCCCGTCGGCGTCGCCCTCCGGCGCGACCACGTCCGTCTTGATCGCCAGCATGTACGCCCGCGCTTCGCAGTCGGGCAGCTCGAGCAGGCGGCTCTTCGGCACGCGCGGGAACGGCTTGCTCTGCACCGTGAATTGGACGAGCCGCAGCCGCTCGAGCACGATGTAGGCCGCCCAGCCGTCAGACCAGCCGTTGTAGCCGGTCATGCCCGTGTTGTGATTGTCGAAGAACGCCACGATCAGCTTGTCCGCAATCGAGTGGTCCAGCAGGTACGCATCGGCCACGACGGTCAGGGGGCCGCCTACGACGGCGACTACGGGTTTGTCGGGCCCGGCTGCGTGCGCCTCGGCAATGAGCCGGCGGGTGCCCGGCGAATCGAGCGGCTGCGTGTCGTCGATCGAGCCGCTCGCCGGCTTCATCAGGTTGCCGCGCGTGCCGGGCAGCGGGTCCGGCACATGACGGAACCCGCTGTTCCGGCCGCGGCGCACGATCTCCGCGCGGAGCTCAACCTGCCGGTCGAGATCCTCGGCCGGCATGTGCTTGTTGTAGGGCGGGATCGAGGACGAGGTACTGATCCCCTTGTACCGGATGTCGCCCGCGCTGGCCAGTGCCATCAGATACCAGTCCACGTAGTCGTTGGCCCAGTCGTTGTCGTACAGGACCGGGTTCGTGTTGTCGTACGGGAGCTTCATGTCGGCGGCCCTCCTGTTGTCGCGCCATACCGGAATCCCTCGCGCGCTGCCGGCCCTGTCACGGCTCCGGTTGAACCTTCAGCGCCGCCGGGCAGGCGGGCGGCTCGTCCGGCGGCGTCATCGTCAGCACCGTCACCGACACCGCGTCCAGCGTCAGCGCAACCTGGTTGCTCGTGACCGGCACGTCCGCGGCCTGCGTCCAGGTGGGCGCCATGTCGGTTGGCCCCGCGCCCGTGAAGATCCGGCGCGCCGCCGTCGCCGGTGCGGCGTAGTTCGAGAGCGTCACCGTCGCGGCGCGGCTCGAGGTGTCCTTGTTCAGCAGAAACACGCTCAGCACGCCGTTCGTCGGCGAATGCGTCGCATACGCGCGTACCAGCGAAGTGCCCGCCGCCTCGACGAGCCGGGCACCCAGGAATTGACCCCAGATGGCCGCCACGCGGCCGACCGCCTGCAGCTCGTTCTGCGGCGAGAGCGCGTCGTATACCGACGGTTTCGCGCCGGCCGTTATCCGGAAATCGTCCACGTACAGCACGTCGGTGCTGTCCACCCTGTAAACCCACAGGACGAGCTCGTCGAAATCGGACGGCGCAACGAACGGGGTGGCGTACTCCGCATAGGAGGCGCTGTCGATCGTCGGGCCGTACCCGTCAACCTTGCTGCCCTGCTTCTTGAAGTCGAGCCCGGCGCCCGACCACTGTGTCGTGCCCGAGACCTTGCCCCGGACGTGGAAGGTGTAGACGGTGTCCGGGCTGAGCGTGTCGGCGGGAACCTGGCGCTCGGCATAGATCTCGCCGGTGCCCGAGCAGCGCAGCGCGTTGGTGCCCTCGTACACGTCGTTGGTCGCGCTCGTGATCTCCGCCGTACCCGCCCAGACGGCCCAGCCGTTCGTCCCGTCCTCGAACCCCGGGTTCAGGGCGGTGCCGAGCAGATTCGACGTGCCGGCCGGCAATGCGGTGGCGTCGTTCTCGACCCAGCGCGTGTTCCAGACCTGCGTGAAGAGCAGTTCCGGGATCATGAGGTGCTGCCCGAGCATGTCGAACAGGACCAGGGCATGGCCCAGGTCGTTGACGTTCTCCCAGCCGCCGTCGGCCCAGTCGACGGCGTTGATCTCCGTGAGCGCCACCTTGATCCGCGCTTTGTCCGCCGGCGGGGCGTAGGCGTCGAGCGCCGCGAGCGCCGTCCGTACTCTGTTCGTGAAACTCGGCGAACTCGTGCGGAACTGCTCGTAGCCGGCCGTCCAGTTGTAGGCCGGATAGTCGTGCACCGCCAGGAAGTCGACCGCCGCCGCCGCCGCCGCGTTCGTGAGAATCGCCTGGAAACGGGCCGCGCTCTGGCCGTTCGCGCCGATCTTGATCGTGGGGTCGACCGCCTTCATCGCCGCGGAGAACGCGATCAGGTCCGCCGCGTACTGGGCCGCGCCGGGATCCGCGCCCGCATAGCTGGGCCCGTAGTCCGTCTCATTGCCCAGTTCCCAGTACGTCACGTTGTAGCCGCGCGTCACGTTCGCGTAGCGGACCCATTCCACCGCGTTCGTCAGCAGCTCCGACAGAGAGGGGGAGGTGTTGGGCGGCGTGGCGGGCTTGTAAGCGGAGTCGTACGCTACACAGATCGTGGGTTCGGCTCCGATGTTCAGGCAGATGGCGACGAATTCGTCGAAGCTCAGCGGTTCCTTGCCCGCAATCCACGTCGCATTGTCGCTCTGCGTGAACTGACGGCTCATCGCCGGCCATTCGTCCGGGCCCGTTCGCGCCAGGGTTGGGACCGAGCTCGTCCACGGCGCAACGGACCAGAGATAGGCATCGGATTTCTCGCCGCCCGGATAACGAACGAAGCCCGGCGCCAGCTCCGCCAACCCCGCTTCCGTGCCGCGCGGCGGCACACTGCGCCGCGCGCGCTCCGAATCCATCAGGTAGTTGGAGTTCATCCCCACCGGCCGCCCGGCCGGCTCGTTGATCACGCTGCCGACGTCGACCGTAACCGAATCGGCCGCCCACGCAACGGGCCGGCCGGCCGGCAACAGCACGACCGCCACGACGAGTTCGACGCATTGCCTGCCCCATCCTCTCACGTGCACCGTGCACCTCCGGGCCGCGACATTCGCCACAGCCACAGCTTACCACGCTCACCGCGCACCAACAATCCGCGAAGACCCGCAGTCCCCTTCGCACTTTTTAAAATCTGCGAACCTGACAGCCGGCAAAACGTGCCTCGCGCGCGCGCGAACGGCGCGCGCGGGCGCCGGAAAGGGACGGGCACGGCCCGATTTTTCGCCTCCAGCGCACGAACCCTGCCCACCTCCGACTTTTCTCCTCATTTTCCCCCGCATACGCCCTGTTTGGCATGAATTATGCTCTTCCTCAATTATGCCGATAGGGGAAACATCGCCGTGAGAGCATTGTACCCATACAGATGTACGGTCTGCCTCGCGATCCTGTTTGCCGCCGGCGGAGCGGCTGCGGCCGCGGATTTGGAAAGCGTGGTCTATATCCAGGCCGGCGGCATGACGCTGGATGTCGGTTACGGCGCGTGCCCGACCGCCGCGGACTGGAACAGCGACGGGCGGAAGGATCTGCTGGTCGGCCAGAATACGAGCGGCAAGCTCCGGTTCTACCCGAACCAGGGCACCGACTCCGAGCCGTCGTTCGGCGGGTACTCCTACGTCAAATGCGGCGGCGTCGATATCACGACGCCGCCCTGCGGCTGAGGGAGCCCACCCCTCAACAGTCCGCAGGTTGTGGACTGGAACAACGACGGCAAGAAAGACCTGCTGCTCGGCGAATATGCCGGCTACGTCCGCGTCTATATCAACGCCGGACCCGACTCCGCACCCCTGTTCAACACCTACACGTATCTTAACGTGGGTACGAATATCTTCGACTGCGGCGACCGGTCCGTGCCCGACATCGTCGACTGGAACAACGACGGCAAGAAGGACATCGTGTGCGGCGAGTATGACGGCTACCTCAACCTCCTCCTCAATACCGGTACCGACGCCTCACCCTCGTTCGACACCAGCACCCTGGTGCAGAACAGCGGCGGGAACCTGCGCGTCAGCGGCAACGCCGCGCCCGACGTCTACGACTGGGACGGCGACGGCAAGAAGGATCTGCTCGTCGGCGAGACAGGCGGCCGGATCCGCTTCTACCAGAACGTCGGCACGGACGCCGCGCCCGTGTTCGACGGCTACACCTGCCTGCAGGCCGGCGGTACCACGCTCGACGCCGGCAGCTACCCGCTGCAGGAGGTCGTCGACTGGAACAACGACGGGCGGCTGGACGTGATTGTCGGCAACTACGACGGACGCGTCTGCCTCTACCGCGCCGAACCGCCGGTCCCGTTCACCTTCCGCGCCATCGCGCTCACCAACACCGTCTTCCTGCGCTGGTCCGATCCCGTCGCCTCCGGCATGTCGAACCAGACCGTCCATATCCGCTGCCGTACTGACGATTACCCGACCCATACGACCGACGGCACCGCCGTCTACACCGGTACCGACCTCCTCTACGAACACACCACCAACTGCACCGCCTACGTCACCAACTTCTACACCATCTGGGTCTCGCACGACGGGGCCACCTTCGTCGACCCGCCATAGGTCCCGCCCGCCCATCTCGCTCCCGCAAACGTCACCCGTTGCCTTCCAAACACACGCGGGAATCCAATGGAGGGCGAGCGTCTCGCGAGCCGCACGCCCAAACACACGCGGGAACCCAATGGAGGGCGAACGCTGGGCCCGCCGTGGCAACGCGCTTGGTGAGGCGAAGGCGGGTCTCGCGAGCCGCACGCCGGTCGCAGCCAGGCGCGTAGCGACAGCGAAGTCGGCTCCCAGTCACGTCGCCCCGCCGCACTCCGTGCGCGGGGCAACCGGCCACTTTCCCCATAGGCGCGACGTGCCGTGCCGCCGGTGCCCCATCCCCCCCTCAATGCACATTCCTTGCCGGCCGATATACGTCAGATGCACATCACGCCGCCCCGCATATACACAGGGCGGCCTTCACCGGCGGCGTCCGCCGCAGCGTCTTCGCCAAGCCGGAAGGCCGACTCCGGCCTCGCCCCGCACTGCGCCAACGCACTTGGCACGATATCTGCTGAGCAGGTCAACCGAATCCGGGAGGAGGTGCGCTGTGCGACTGTTCACCCGATTGAAAGCGACGGTGACGACGGGTTTCGATTCCCTGATCAGCCGGGTCGAGAACCATGAGGCGCTCGTGGCGGCGGCCATCGGCGAGACGAAGGCCGCCGCAGGCAAGGTGCGCGTCCGGCTCCAGCGCGTGAGGCGCGACACCGAGACGATGCGCAAACGCATTGCCGAACTCGAGCGGGAAGAAGAAGCCTGGCGGCGGCGCGCGGTCGAGGCCCCGCAGGACCAGGACGAGCGGGGCCTCGAGTGCGTGCGCAGACGGCGCCGCGCCCGGCGCGAACGCGAGCATCTCGCCCGCGAAGTGGACAGCCACGTGGCGCTCGAACGCCAGCTCACCGCCGACCTGCGGAAGGTGGACGAGCGCATCGCGCAACTGCAACGCCGCAAGAACACGCTCAGCGCCCGGGAATACCGGACCCGCGCGGTCCGGGCCGGTGAGCTGGACACACGCGGCATCGTGGACGATATCGACGAGATTCTCGACCGGTGGGAAGCGAAGTTGACCGAGAAGGAACCCGGCACATGCTGCGACCGTGACGCGTTCGAGGCCGAGTATGTCCGGGAGGAGGAAGACGCGGAACTGAGGCGCGAACTGGATGCCCTGCGCGCGCAGCGCGCCGCGCCGCCCGCCGGCTCGACGGAAGCGCGGGCAACGGCGACGGGTTGAGGATCGCACGGCCGCTCGCGCAAGAGGCGGAAAGCTCCGGCCGGCAGAACACACGCACGACGAGGAGGATCTGTGATGACGCATTCGGGAACGGCATGCGATACGCACGCGGCGAACGAGGCCGCCCATATTCCCATCCTGCCCCCGCCGCTGCCCCGCGCGGCGCAGGCACAGCCCGCGGATTCGGGCGCGGAATCGGCCGCCCGGCGCGAGAAGCGCTGGGCAGTCCTGCCGCGCGTGATGCGGTGGCTTGGCGGGATCACGCTGTTGGTCTCGGCGTTCAGTTTCCTGGTCAGCGGGTATGTGGGCGCGCCGGCGCTCGTCGGCTACTTCGGCTTTCTCGGCTTTACGCTGCTGCTGAGCATGGCCGGCGCCTTCTGCGTGGTGCGCTGGCAGGACGACAAAGGCGCGCGCACGTTCCTGGCCGTCGCGACCGCCTTTCTGCCCGCGCACTTCGCGCGGCTCGGCGGGTTCGTCTTCGCCTGGTTCCATGGCGAGGCCGAGTTCGCGGCGCATCTGGCGCTGCTCCAGTTGCCGTGCATTCCCGGCTGGCCGCTCGCGGCTACGCTGGCCGGCGCCGGCGCCCTGCTCGCCGCCGTCGCGTTCGCCGGGTTCAGCGCCATGGCGCGAGGCCAGGCCGCACGCTTGACGCTGTGCTACCTGCTCGCCAATGCCGCGCTGCTGCTGCCGGCACGCGATCCCGGCAGCGTGGTCGCGTTGTGCCTCGTGCTGCTGGCCGGTATCCTGCTCGCCGACTGCCGCTGGTTCGCGCGGCCCGCCGCGCTGAAGACCTGGGACGGGCACGCGGTGCGCAGCATGCTGCATGTGCCGCTCGGCGTGCTGGTCATTCGGAACCTCATGCTGCACGGACCGTCGCAGGCGATCCACAGCTTCCTGCTCGCCGTGCTGGCCGGGATCCTGTTCTTCGGGCTGCCCCGCTTCACGCGGGTGACGGCCCTGAAACGGGCCTGGCAGAACCTGGCGCTGGCGCCCGCCCTGCTGGCCTGGATGCTGTGCGCGCAGCTCCTGTTCGCCGAGTCCTGGCCCGCGTTCCGCGAACAGGTGCTCGTTGCCGGCGTGTACCCGTTCGCCATCCTGGTCGTTGGGCTGTCGTTCTTCGTCGCGGGCTCCGGCCGGGCCCACCGCACGATTGGCGCCGCAATCGCCGTCGGCGCCCTGATCGGCCAGCTTCTTACCGACGGCGGGGCCGTCACCTCGCTGCTGGCAATCGCAACGGCCATCGTCGTCGTGCTCGGCGCGTTCGTGATGGAGGAGAAAGGGCTGTTCTGGGTCGGCATCACCGGCCTGGCCGTCGGGCTCGGCTATCACCTGCATTACGCCGTGCAGCTCTGCCAGACGAACCTGTGGCTCGCCCTCGCCCTGATCGGGATGGTCGTCGTCGGGCTCTCGTCCTACGTCGAACGCAACGGCCGGCAGGGGTTCGCCCGGTTCGCCCGGTTCAGGCAACGCTTCCGGACATGGCGGTAGGCGGCAGGTTGCCCCCCGGTTACGTCGCGTGGCCGATAAGCGTGCACTGAGAATAGGCACGCCATTCGCAGGCTGCTCGGCATACACGGCTCGCGAGACGCTCGCCCTCCACCCGTCGCCCACGGGTGAATCCACTGCAGGGCGAGCCGCATGCCCCAGCGACAGGCGTGAACCCAATAGAGGGCGAGCCGCGCCCGCCGCTCAATGGAGTTGCAGCACGGCCTGAAAGAAGACGCGCGTTGCCAGCGGCGCCGGATCGGTGAACGCGAGCACGCGGTTCGTGTCGGACACGGCCGAACCGATTTGCACGCGCGCGAATTGCCGTCCCTATACCCGGGCCCTGCGCATCCGCACGCGGACGCCCACGAGCGAGGCGGCAAGGGCTGCTGTGAGCGTTCCCAACGCGGCTAACAAGGCGATTCGCACCCCATTCGACGACTGGGTCTCTGTGAGCACTCTGAGATGGAGGGGGTCTCGCGTAAGCGCCGGCAGAATCAGTTCTCCTTCCCGTGTGCCGAACTTTGCTTCCCGGATCTCAACGTCGGAGGAGCCGAGGGTCTTGGCGCGTAGCTCCAGGCTGGCCAGCACGCCGTCTCCCTGGCTCGATGGCGCGGGGTTGAGCAAGGTGCTGACGTATTGGATTGTGCCGGTCTTGGCGTCCGTACGGTTGGCAACGAAGAAACACTGGCTCGGATCGAAAAACGTCCCGGGCTGGATCTGGACGGCGCCCTTCCTCAAATCGGTATCGACGATCTCGAAAACGTCCGGATCAACGCCCAGAAGGAGTTGGACGCCATAGATCTCCGGAGCGTTCTGAACCATGGCTCGCACAGTAACGCTGTCCCCCACGTGCATTTCAGGCCTGTTTCCCGTCAGGGCAAGGTATACTTCTGGCTTGGCGGCGGCATTTCCTCTTGCCGCCTGAACGAACAGAACGGCGCCGAGTAGCAGTATTCTCAGGAAGCGTGTGTTCACGATGGCCTCTCCTTCTTTCCATCCGTTCAACGGTGCGGCCCGTCAGGACCGCACCGTTGAACTCAGTCCTCAGGTTCCAATGTCGAAGTGCGACGCGACAATACTCAGATCGAGAATATTGATGATCCCGTCGCCGTTGAGATCCGCATCGGCCACGTAGCGGGGATCGTCGCTCGTCAGATTGAACGCCCCGGCGATGATCGTAACGTCCGCGATATCGATTCTGCCATCACGATTCACATCGCCAAGATAGAGGATCATGGGCTCGGGAATGGGGACGGTGTTGGCTTGTTCCTGCACGGTGAGCGCAACCGGCAGTGCCACATAACGATTGCCCTTCGCCTTGATCACATACTCGTTGGCCTTGACTTCCGGGAACGCGAAGTGCCCCGCACCGTCCGGCAGCACGGATCGGTACTTCACCCCGTCGTGCCAGAGCTGGGCCTCGATTCCGGTGAAGTCGCTTCCGTTCTGGAATGCCACGCTGCCTTCGATGGTGTTCAGTCCCCAAATGCCGTCATCGATGATGATCCGGGTGCTGAACACGGCGAGAGGAAGCTCGACGCCTTCCGCCCCGGCGGCGACGGCCGCACACGCGACGTCGACCGGCCCAAGCACATCGGCTGCCTCGTACACGGAGATATCTGCTGCCCGGTAGGTCAGGTCCATCAGCGAGCCGTCGCCGAGCATCGGGTTCGCGGGGCGCAAGAGGCTTATGGCGCCGAGCACCGTATCCGTTTCTTCCTGTATGGGCAGTTCGTAGTAGGTCTCGGCTCCGGCGAACAGGTCGCCGTAGGCAACGCTCTGCCGTGCCAGCAGAGAGGGATCTGTCCCAACAATAGCCTGGATCCCGTACAGCCCGTCGATACGCGCTGCGACCGAGAGGTCGAAAGTCTCGCCCGGCGCCACGCGTTCGGGGGCGATCACTCGTACCGTGTCGCCGGCATCCAGCGTCATGTAGTCCCAGTCCACATACGAGCCGGCTGTGGCCCATACCGAAGCGGCGATGGCGATGATCTGGTCTTGTGGGAGTGGCTTCGTGTACGTATACGAGAGCGCATTGGTGAACGTTACGCCATCGTAGCTGTAGTCAACGGTGACCTCTTGCCCCTGCCGACTGATCTCGAACCAATAGGTGTAATGGATCCAATCGTTCTCTACAGTGTCGTCAGCCGCTTTCATCGAGTCATTGGACGCCACCCACTGATAGTCCTCTACGGCGTGAGCGTGCAGGCCGTTGTGATTGTATCCTTGGTCGGCGGTGCGCTGAATGATGATGAAGTCCTGGGTGCCGTCCCCGAACGCAATGTACAACTGTTGATCTTGCGCTCCGGTGCCCTGCCACTTGTAGTTGAACGTCGCTTTTGTGCGGATGCTCCATGTATCCCCCTCGAACGGTCGCAGCAATGCGAGGCTCGGACTCCAGGTTCCGATATCCACCGGACGCCAGCCTCCGCCATTCGCCCGCGGTCCCTCGAGGATGTATCGCAGGTGTCCGGGATTGCTTTCCAGCGAGTAGGAGCCCAGCCCTTCCATCACTTGCCAAGCGGGGTCCAAAGGGGGGGCGTCGAACTGATCATCGAACGAGGGCTCGGCGAGGGCCCGGTGTACGGGCGCTGCCAGTACGACCATAGCGGCGGCGAGGACAGCGTGCAGCGTCTTGCTCTTTCCTCTCTTGCGATACATGACTCGGCTCCTTCCTTGCGTTGGATCTGTGCTTCGTTCTTCTGCCGTTGTTTCCAACGGCGTTTGTGCGTTCTGCCGTGGCTGGGCCTGCTACCGCAGGGTGTGTGTCTGTTCCCTCCTTCCTGTTGGCCTACTGCGGGCGCGGCTCCTTGGGGCGCGCCATCCCTGTTGGGTTCGGCGGATGTCGGATTTAACGGCTTGGCCCGAACCCGCGGCGCCAGCTACACACACCGTCGAGGGGGTGTGCCTTTTTATTCGGTCGGTTGGGCGCTTTTTGCTGGGAAAAGGTGTGGCCCGACGAAATGGCGGTTTGGGATGGGCGGAGACCTCAGGCGCGGCATGCCCGAGTCGGGCTCCTGGGCGAGTTCTTGAGGCGACACGCTGTAGCGGCTATTCGAGCCGTCTGTTCAGGTGATAGGGGCGATTCGCTCTTGCGGTTCACTCCCCAGACGCATCTTCTGGTTCGGCGGGGGGGGCGCATGTGCCTTGATCGGCCATCTCCACCCGGATCTGATAGAACGCTGTGGTGGCCGGGCTGGCCGGAACGGCGTACACATTCTGAGGAGGCGTCGCAGGTTGATCGGCGACCCAATGCCACTGTTGCTGATTGTCCGTCGTCGGAGGCTCTAGTGAGCGGTACACGGCATAGGTTCGGCCGGACACGCTTGTCCAACTCAGTCGAAGAATCCCGCTCGAGTTGATGGACGCCTGTCCGACTTCGAAGACCGCTCCTTCGTCCGTGGGGTCGGTCCCGGCGATCAGTTCTTCCGAATCGGTCTGGCTGTCCCCGTCCGTGTCCACTCGGGCCGGGTCGGTTCCCCAGGCGTGGACCTCACGGCCGTCGGTCACTCCGTCACCGTCCGTATCCGCATTTTCGCACACGAACTCATAGGCCCCGATGTCCAGACGGGCCACGCCGTCCCCGTCTCCGTCCAGGGGGCGAGAAATGCCATCGAGATCCGGACTCGGCGATCCCGACCCGCCCAGCGCGTCAAGGCAGGGGGATCCGGGTCGCAGGTGGTAGTCACCTGATTCAACGGCCGCGAACATTGGGTCCGCATCGATGTTGTTGATGCCTGGGATGCGCGGGCCGCAGCAGTTTTCGTAGCAGGTCAGAATAAGCGAGCCAGCAGCCCAGCCGATATTCTCCCAAGGCGCCAGCCCGACATTGCCGCAGATGATACTGCGCGAGACATGGCCACCGGTGCAAATCCAGACGCCGCCGCCTTCGTCAGCTTGATTCGCAAAGATCGTGCAACCCTCAACGTGCGGAATGCCGTAGCAGGCGACACCGCCCCCGAAATGTGCCATGTTACGGACGATCAGGCAGTCCGACACCTTGGCCCGCCCGCTGCAGCAAAGGCCCCCGCCGCAGTCCGCTGTGTTTCCCTCTACTTGGCACCGTCGCAGTTCGCCGTCCGTCAGGAGTACGCCCCCCCCTTCTGCCCAATCAGGAGGATCATAGACGGATCCGTTCCGGATGGTGAAGCCCTCGACGATGGCATTCGAATGGCTGAGGTAGACGCACCGCGTCGCATTCGTTCCGTCGATGATCGTTTCGGACGGCCCGTGTGCGCTCCGGACGACGATTCCTTTCTCGACGCCTATCGGATGTCCGCACGAGTAGACCCCACTACCGACCAACACAATGTCCCCATCGTGTGCCGCGTCCACCGCGCGTTGGATGTCGGTCGCCGCCGTGCCCCAATCGGCATAGGGGTATTCATTGCTTCCGGTCTTGGAGACATAGAGAGTGGCCGGCTCGGGCGTGTAGGTTCCCTCGAAACGGGTCTCTGTTCCGTGCGTCACGACCTGAACGCAGTCTGTCGGCGCTGTGTGTCGCGGCAGGGATTCATAGCGAATGGCATAGCGTCCAGCCGGCGCCGGGGTCGAGGCAAGGTCGCCCGTGCCCTCCCGTTGACCTTGATAGTCGAAGGGGGCTCGCACGATGACCCAGTGGCCTTCGTCCGGGGTCACGTCTATGGCGATCGTTCCCACATCACGTTCGAACGTGGCCATCAGCCAATACGATTGATCCATCGTCAGCACGAGCGGATTGATGGTGCCGGGCCAGGCGGGATCGCGGACGATGAGCCGCACTGGCTCCACTGTGACGTCGGACGGGTCGCATCTCCCGTTGACGACGCCTCGTACGCCATAGACGCCGGCCGGCAGGCCCGGCACCAGGTACTGGACGGCGAATGGCGTCATCATCTGCATCCAGAGGCCCGGCCGTTGCACGACCGTCGCGTGCAGAGTCAGCACGTCATCAGCAAGCGAGTGCCATTGATCGACGACCTGATATCCCGGATTTCCCCACTCTGAGCGCAGGACGACTTCGGACGGCCCAAGCTCCCATTCGAGGAAATGGTGGCCGTCCGCCGGTGCGGCTCTCACCACGACCCCGGTCGTGCCCGCCTCGTAGCTCCCGAGGGTCGGCGAGACCTGTCCATTCGGCCCGGCCGCCGCACGCAGCATGAACGTCACAGTCGACGCATATTCCGACGTGCTTCCGTCCCTGCCGCCTGGGGCGACACCGTCTGGGTCGGCGTATGCCGAAGCAACAAGTGACTGGACCAGCAAGACCCCCGCCACCAGGCGTACGCGCGCGGCCCATTTGTGTTCATGCAGCGTGTTCATACGGATTTCTGACTTTGCGGCCTTGTCTCAGCCCAATGCCTTGACTACCCACTCCGTCGAGCCGGTGCGCTTCCTTATTCTCTCAAAAGTTCCTTTCCTGCGGATTGGTTCGGGACTCCATTTCACGGGGCTATTCTGCACGCTCGTGAAGCCAGAGATCGTCGAGATCCTTCGGATCCCGGGATGCAACCCATTCGGGCAGGAATCGGGCAGACATGTTCTCTAGCGATTTCACGGTCGCCGTGCCGACGGTCTGCGGCTTGCCCTGGCCGTCGTCGGGGCGCCTGACAATCGACAAGATCATGCCCACCCTCAGTCCGTGGAATCGGCCGATATCGGCTTCCAGCGAGCCGTCGGCCCGTCGCCGTAGCGCAACGGTGAGCGGGCGGAGTTGGGCGATTCGGGCTCGGATTTGCGACGCCAGCGTCTCGCATGTAGCGGCAATCTGTTCGTTGTCCGTCGTCTCTTCGGAAAAGGCGGCCAGCACCTGCGACGTTTCGGTGTCAACAAGTTTGAGGTAGACGGAGGTCTTCTTGGGCTGCGACCAGAACTCGCCCGCAAGCAAGAGGCCGGCGGGCAGGAACCGTCCGATTTGCGCGCGGACTTCCGGATCGGAAACATCCGACGCGCCGAGGTCCAGCTCCCGCAGCGTCTCCTCGAGGATCTTTCGTTCGACAAGCATAAGCCCCGGCCGGCCGGCAAACTGGAATTCCATGCAGGTCTGGTAGAGCAGGGCGAGCGATTCCTCCTCCGGCCTGCCCGTCCGGGAGACGGGGCCCAGACATGCGAGGATTCGTGGTTTGGGGTCGTGCGGGGAACGCCGGGAGCCGGAAATGCCGGAATCACGTTTTCGTTCTTCGAGCTGCTTGATCAGATCCCAGATACCGGCGCCGGTCTGGCGCGTGTGATCCAGCCGTGCCAGGACGGCGGCTACCAGTGGATCATCGGCCGAAGAGGATGCGACCGGTCCCAGCAGACGCCTGGCGGCGGCAGGCGCTCCCTGCCGCTCGAGCAGGAGGGCATCGCCGAGTGCGCCCGTCTTCCGGCCGGCTTCCAGGGCGACAAGTCCGGGAGGGGGCGGGTCCGCTCTCCTGTGGCTGGCCTCCGCAGCGGGAGCGGTGTCGGCGACGGTCGCCAGATCCCGTGCCGCCCCTTTGCGTATGAACACGAACTCGCCCCCGGCATGCACGGCTAGCGGCAGCGGCCCCATGCGCACGAGTTGCCCGGTAAGGGCACTGACCTCTTCGCGCAGGGCAAGGCCAAGGTCCGATGCCGAGAAGACTCGCGGCCCGGTGTGGCGGAGATAATCGATGACTTCCTGCCCGAAGATGCTGTGCACGGCGCCGTCGTCGCGGATGGGTTCGAGATCGCCGCTCGAGATGAGGAATCGCGACGGCTTGCCAATAGCGCGGTGATACCACCTGAGCTTCTGTTCTTTCTGGTTCCTGCCGTTTTGGCCGCGGAACAAGGCCCCGCCGTAGCACGAGTCCGATATGACGAGCACATGCTGTGCCGGCGACGCGCCCAGGATCTTCGTGATCGTGGAATTCCAGATCCAGTCCTCCTTCGCGTATCGCCCTCCTTTCCTCTTCCTGGCGTCCGCCGGAATCCAGTATCCCTCTTTAAGGTTCTCATCGTAGAAACCGTGCCCGGCAAAGTAGATCAGAACGGCGGCTCCGGGCCCCAATTCCATCAGGCCGTCGAGAGCGCCCATGATGGCGCCAAGCGTCGCGTCCTTGTCGAGCAGGCGTTGGCCCTGGATTCCGTAGGCCTGCTCGAGGATATCGGCGATTTCCTCCGCGTCCCGACGCGCCGTCTTCAGGGCCTCCCATCCGTCCGGACCGTGTGCGGTGTACGTGTTGATCCCGATGACCAGGGCATGATATTCCGGCAACAGGGCGGTTGGAGTTGCGTGACCGGGTCCCGGAGAAAGCGATTCGAGGGGCGGGCCGGGTCGGTACGAGCGTCGAATGACGATCCCGAGGCACGCCAATAGGGCGGCGAGCAGGCCGCAGAGCAGCGGAATCATGGCTCTGCGCGGCCGTCTCTTCTCGATGTCAGAGGTTGAGCTTTTCATCGCGTGTGAACGATACTGCCCTCATTGATCATGTGATTGGCATCGGCAGGCGCAATCTCTGTCTTCCCCGTGGCCTCCCTGGTCTTGACGACGCGCAATTGCACGAACTGATTGTTGCACTTGAGCACGTCTCCGGTGGCCATCCCGTCGGCATCGTCTTCCGCCAGCACGACAAAGCGGGACCCGACACGAACACCGTGCGCGGCTCCCACGTCGATGGTGACGCCCCGAGGGCCCCGCTTGATGACCCTGGCTTGGAGCAGGGGAAACTGCTGCTCGATCTTCATCACCAGTCCTTCCGCCTGGTACGCCAGGTCATCGGCCGCGCTTTCGGTGTACACATCCTCCATGACCAGCGTCTTGCCCGTGGCGGTCTCGACAATCTCGGCGTAGACGGTCACGCCCTTGCCATAGCGGGAAAGCCCCCCAAACATCATGATGTCGGCCGTCAACACTCTGCCGGTTTCGAGCGCCGCCTCCCGATCGGCCAGACCGGACATGCTCAGTGCCTGTTCCCTGATCAGGTGGTCCCATCCGTGTTGGCGTTCGACCAGATGGAATCGGACCGGCGGACGAAGTAGCGCCTGCTCGATATGGCGCTCCAACTGAGCGGTGGCCGCATCGGCATCGGGCGGCACAAACGGCGGCACGGCGATGGCCAGCCGGTATTCGACATCCCTGTATTCCGGAACCGATCGCAGCACGGTGAGCTGCTCTCGCTTCTCGTTTCCTGCGAGGTCCCGCGCTACGACGTCCAATATGTTCGTGCCGACATCCAGCGGAAGCCGGCGCGCGAAATGACGCTCGATGGAACCCGTCTTCCTGTGGAGCGGCAGCCGCTCGCCGTTCACGCAAACGGCCGATAAGCCGCCATAGTCGTGTGCCCGTCCGCATAGGAAGAACTCCTGTTCCTGCACATTCAGAAGCGTTCCGGCGGTATTGAGCGTCAACGTCGGGCGCTGTCGATCGGTGCTGGCTTGATGCCCGCCCGCCTTCGACGGCTGCGAGACCCCCGTGCCCCGCATCAACCCGTCCTGTCGTGCCGGGTTCATGGCCAACCGCATCACGGGGCGATGGCTTTCGGGGCTCAGCAACCGCGGGACGGACAGGACCGTCTTCAGGCAGTTACCCGCCAGGTCGGTTGCCTCGAATGCGACAACGGTCCGCCGCGCAAGCGTCCCGTCGACGGCGCATTCGCGTTGCGGTTGCTTATCCAACGCGAACTGCCCGACGGGTTTGCCGTCGAGCGTGACGGATTGCAGGCCCTGGTTGTCGTGGCATACCCCTGCAAACGTCCATGTTCCGCCCTGTCTCTTGAATTCGGCGATGTCCAGCTGGGGCGGCACCCAGTCGGCCTGCCACGTGATGGCCCGGGTGGTGCGATTGCCCGCCAGGTCCTCGGCTGTCACGATAACGGTGTTCGGGCCGTGGGTGAGGGGGACGTCCTCGGAAAAGGGGATTTCTCTTTCGGCGAGTTCGATGTGTTTTCGGTGTCCGTTGATGAGGATGCCGCTCACATAGCCCGCGCCGCGCGCGGTGCCCGAGATGCGTCGTCTCCGGTCCTTCGTCCACACCCGAACAGCCGGCGGGTCAAGCGTGATGGTGGGCGGCGCCGGGCGTGTGCCCTTCAGGCTCAGCCGCCGGCATAGGTTGAGGTAGTACTTCGCGCGTCCGGACGGCTGTTGTTCTAGCGATCGTTCGAGGTGGGCCGTAGCTTCGTCTATTTCCCCAAGACGGTACAGGCATACGCCCAGTTCGCGGTTCGGGAAGTACTCGTTCATGATATGAACGCCGTATGTGCGGGCACGCCACATGTCTTGCCGGCAGACGGAGATTGCCCCACGCCGTATCCCGAGACAGCGTTCGAGATCGTGGCGCGCCTCGAGCACTCGGCCCTCGTCGATGTGCGTGCGGGCTTGAGCGTAGTAGTTCCACCAATTGTGGTGGTGGAGTTCGCCGGTTTCGTTCCGGGAGGAGCTGTACGGAGTTCCGCAGCCGGTCGGCAGCGTCAGGACAGCCGCCAGGGCGAGCATTTTGCCCGCGCGCACGCCATAGGCCGCGACATCCGCGACAGACCGTCGAAACCGGCGGAACAGGTTCATTGTCCTTCTTCCTGACACTCGCGTGCGCGGCAGGAACCCCCGTCTGTCTCAGGGCCGCTCTGATCGCAGCTCTTCGAATTCCCGCACGACCTCTTCGGCGAATGCGTGAATGCCGGACGCCAGGGCGTCCGGGTCGGCGAACGCCGCCTTCCAAGTCTTCTCCGCCGTCTTCCGGCCGGGCGCGTAGGCGACAGCTACAACGCGCAGCTGTGCGTCGATCACTTCCTGAATGCCCACCGTGACTCGCCAAGGGCGCCGACGCCGAACCCACGACGTCCTTTCCGTCTTGCCGGGTCCTGCGCCCTGTTGCTCGAAGGCTGTCTGAACGGCTGTGCGGCAGGCGGCGAGTTCCCCTTCGGAATAGGCGGGTGTCGCCCCTCCCTCCCCGCGGAAACCGCTCGGCGGTACAACGTCGTATTCCCAGCGGACAGACAGGCTGCTATGGATGGGGAGAACCATGAACAACACCGCGGCGGCCGCGGCCAGGCCGATTCGGTACGCATGGGCGGGAATCCACAGCTGTCTGAACCACCGGGGCAACGCGGAAACATTGTCTTTTGGCGGGGCGGCCGGATCGGGTCCAGCTTGTCTGCCCGCCGCCCATTCTTGCTCCAATTCGGGCAGGATTTCGTCGACAAGCTGCGCTTCCGTACGTTCCGCGGCCGGCAAGACCCTGCGAAGGCGGTCGTAGATCTTCCGGGCGTTCGCCACCTCCTCTCTCAGTGCTGCGTCCTGTCGCATGGCGTCTTCCATCGCCCGGCGTTCTTCTTCCGAGAGTTCGCCGTGAACGTACGCCCAGGTGTTCTTTCGCATGTCGCTGCTCATACCGGCCTCTTTCGTCCGCGGGCCATATCGGCGAGGGAGCCGGCAGCCCCCTCATCGGGTATTGTCGAAACAAACGAACAAATGATTCTGCACAGATGCCTTCACTACAGGAGACGTCTCAGTCGTTCCATACACCCATACAGCCGGGTGCCGACCGTGTTCGTGGAGATGCCCAGACGCGCTGCCGCTTCCCTATACTTGAGTCCCTCCAGATGAATGGCCAAGATGACCTCCTTGCACAACTCTCCCAGCGACTCGATCTTTTCCATCACATCGCGCGCCTCTTCTTCCCACATCACGATTCCGACGGGGTCAACGCGCGCGCCGCTTGCCTGGCGAATGCCCCCTTCTTCTCCGAGATCACGTTCCTCAGCGATCTCAGTGAAGATGCCCCCGCGCCTGACAATCCTGCGCAACTCGTCTATGCAGCGACGGACGCACACCCGCTTGACAAAACTCGCGATTTTGCCCGGATTGTCAACGGATTCGAACTTCCGGCACAGCTCGATCCGGATGTTCTGCTGTACGTCCTTCTGGGTGGCGTGATCGAAGCGCCATTTGCGCCACGTCGTAATCCAGCAGACAATGGGGTCCAGCAGCGGGAGCAGCCGTTCGACGGCGGACGTATTGCCCGTCTTCACTTCTTCCAGCAGTGCCACTGCCTTGTCGTGTTCGACGAGTTGCACGGTGTGCGGTCCTCTGATTGATCTTCCAAAAGATATCATCTCCGTCCGCCAAGCCAAGCGTTGTTTTGCACGACACGGGCACCTTTCGGCTCAAGGGCGATGCAATGGCGGCCGGCAGATGGCGCGGGATGACTCTCCGAAGAAATATCTTGCAATGCCACAAGGCCTGGCGTACATAGCTACCTTATCTTGGGGTCCGCCTTGTCTCTACCTATGATAAATCACGAGGGACCCGCAATGAAGGTGTTTTGCCCCCGCGCGGTCGAGATGTCGATACGGCTGCTGGTTCTGGCCGTGTTGGCAGGCGTCCAAGGCGACAGCCGCGCCGAAACGGTGACCATAAGCACGCCGGGCGGGGCGTTTACGGTCGAAATCGATCACCTCGGTCCCGACGGGCATCTGGCCGCGCCTTCCGTGCTGCCCTTGCCCGTCTTCGCGCCGCCGACGGTCTTCTCCGCGCCGCTGCCGAGCGGATCCGGTGCGCGGGCCCTGGGTGTCGCGGGCGCATTCACGGCCATTGCCGACGATGCGACGGCGGCATCCTGGAACCCGGCCGGTCTGGTCCAGCTCGAGCGGCCCGAAGCATCGGCGGTCTTCCGCGCTTCTGCAGAATATGATCGGCACCGATCCGACAATCCGTCTCTGACCGTGGGTGAGGACGATTTCAGTAACGTGAATCTCAACTACCTGAGCGCGGTCTATCCCTTCCGGATGGCCGATCGGAACTGGGTCTGCTCGGTGAACTTGCAGGAGACCTACGACTTCACGCGCCGCTTCACAGCGGACTCGAGAATCACCACTTCGACGGGCAGCGGACGCGAAGTGAGCCGGGCATCTTCTGAAACGACGACGGAGCATATTATCCACGGTCGTGTTGAAGTTGACCTGACGAGCTATCTCACGACGCGTGTCACGACGCGCGTGGCGGAACGGGTCGCCTCGGAAATGCTCACATCCCTGCAGTTCGAGCAACAGGGGATCATCGATGCGGTGAGCCCGGCTTTGGCGGTCGGCCTGACGCCGCGATTGTCGGCCGGTGTGGCGTTGAACCTCTACCACGACAGTCCGTTCCCGGGGCAGGCGATCCGATCCAGGACGCTGAGCACGTATTCCGGCGAGTCCGTGATGGACGCGCGTACGCTGACGGAACGGTACACGGATGGGACCTATTCGTTCGAGGGCGTCATACATTGGGGGCCGATAGCTGGAGACCAACCCGTGCCGCTTACACACGACGCGTACAGCGGGTTCTCCGAGACCTCCGAGCGCCGTTCTCATGATGCCATCTGTTTTGAGGGAACCTATGACGAAATGAATGCGTACAGCGACTTGTTCGGCATCAACGCGACATTCGGCGTGTTGTGGCGGGCGACAAGCAGCCTGGGGATCGGGTTGACGTTCGATCTGCCGTGGACCGCGGAGGCGCGTCAGGAACGGCGTGTGATCCATACGGTCACGACCAGCGATCAAACGGGTTCGGTAGTCCTCGAGACGGCCAGAACGGAAGAGAGGGCGACGAAAGACGTGGAGTTCAACTTTCCCGCGTACGTCGCGCTGGGCCTGGTTTGGCGCTGTAACAATCGGCTGTATGCCGGTCTCGACCTGAGTCGGACGGCGTGGTCGGACTTCTGCTATCAGGCGGAGGGCGAGCCTCGAACCAACCCGATCGACGGATCGCTCCATGGCACCCATGACGTGGACGACTGCTGGAGCGCCCGTTGCGGAGTCGAATATCTCTGGGTATTGGAGAACGTGGAGATCCCGTTCCGCGGCGGCGCATGCTGGGAGCAGCGTCCGGCGATAGGGGAGCCGAACGACTTCTGGAGCGTCAGCATGGGGTCGGGGATCGCCCTCGGCAGAGACCCCGGCAGACTGATCGCGGATGTGGCGTATGTGTATACGCAGGGGAACGATGCGCTGGACTCTTTGATGGGATCGGACAGGGAGTTGAGCACGGACGTCGTCCGTCACGACGTCTTCGTTTCCGGAATCTACCATTTCTGAGTGCCGGGTATAGGAGAGATCGAATGAGCATGCGATCCGATCGACCTTGGAACCGTTCCGTCCTCGCACGCCTCGTGCTGGCCGGCTTGTCGGCCGCGACGGTGTGCCATGCCGCGACGCTGGTCGTGCCCGACGATCACGCCACGATTCAGGCTGCCGTCAACGCGGCGGCGGCGGGGGACACGGTCTACATCCGGCCCGGTGTATATTCGGAGGTCATCACCGTGAGCGGCTCGGTCACGTTGGCTGGATCGCAGCCCTCGACGACCGTCATCGACGGTGGCGGCACGGGGACGGTCGTCCATGCGACCGGCGCGACGAACGTGGTGATCCGGGGCCTGACGATCCGCAACGGTCACCACGGCATCCACCTGGACGAGACGCATTACAGCAGCATCACCAACTGCGCGATCGCGGAGAACGGGCTAAGCGGGGTGTATATCTACCCGAAGTCATCGCACAACCACATCACCGACTGTGACATCTTCAGCAACTGCCTGTCCAACAGCGACTGGTCGGGCCTGAATCTCGGGGACTGGCATGACCAGCAGTACAACGTCTTCTCTTCGTGCAATATCTATTCCAATGCCGGAGACGGCGTTGCGGGTTGGATCACCACGGATCATACGCAGGTGCACGACTGCACGATTTACGGGAACCGCCGTGGCATCGTCGTGGGCTGGTCGCAGTGGTCGATTTCCGGCTGCAGCATCTACTCGAACGTCGAGCACGGGATCCTGTTGGACTCAGTGAAGAGTACGCTTATCACGAACTGCTGGCTGGCTTGTTCGTCCTGCGGTATGGAGTTGGCGGGGACGGGCGGGACGTACGACAACGTGATCGCGGACAACCGCGTGGAATCCAACGGACAGGGCTTCAACGTGACGTCCCTGGTGCGCCGCACTCTCGTTGTCGGCAATCGGATCGCCGGCAACGCCAAAGGAATCTATATCGTCTGCAACGAGAGTCGACCGTGTTACGACAACACCTTCTACGGAAACGACTTCATCGGCAACACGGTGCATGCGCAGGTGGACGAGGATCGCTATTCGAACACCTGGGACAATGGATATCCCGCCGGCGGGAACTACTGGGAGGATTACGCCGGTGTCGACGATTACGGCGGCCCGAACCAAGACCAGGCGGGCAGCGACGGCATCGGCGACACGGCCTACACCGTCTCGGCCGGCAACGTCGACCGGTACCCGCGCTACGCGTTTTCGGAGACGTTCAGCCTGACCGTGACGTCAGTCTTCGGTAACCCGACACCGGCAACAGGAATCCATCAATTGCCGAGGCTCTCCTCCGTGGCCGGTTCCGTTGAGGTCCCCGCCTCCGGCAGCCATACCCAGCACGTATGCACCGGCTGGACGGGATCGGGCAGCGTCCCGCCCAGCGGGAGCGACACCAATCTCCAGTTTGTGATCGCGCAGCCTTCGACGCTGACGTGGCAGTGGCGGACCGACTACCGGTTTGAGGGAGCGGCCGATTCGGGCGGGGATGTCAGCTTGACGTCCGGTTGGTATGCGGATGGAACCGTATTGACGGTTGAGGCCGTGCCCGCCGGTGGATACGCGTTTGTCGGCTGGGCCGGCGACGTGCCTGCTGGATCTGCCGGCATGAATCCGCTGAGCCTGACGATGGACCGGGCGCGTTCGATCCGGGCTCAGTTTGCAGCCGTTCGAGAATGGGTCGTGCCGACGGAATTCCCGACCATTCAGGCCGCCTTGAATGCCGCGCACGCCTACGACGTCGTGCATGTGTCGGCGGGAACGTATCCGGAAGTGTTGACCCTTGGTCGGCCGGTCACGTTGGAGGGGGAAGGCGCCGCCGTGACCACGATCGACGGAGGGGGAACGGGCACCGTTATCCGGGTAGCCGGCACCACCAACGTGGTGATACGGGGGCTGACCGTCCGCAACGGTCACCACGGCATCCATCTGGACGACACGCACTGGAGCCGCATCGCGAATTGCGTGGTCGCGGAACACCAGAAGTGCGGGGTGTACCTCTACCCGAAATCGTCACACAACGAGGTTACGGACTGTGAGATCTTTCACACTTGCCAAGCCGACAGCGGATGGTCGGGACTGAACCTTGGCGATTTTCAGGGGCAACAGCACAATGTCTTTTCGTCGTGCAACATCTACTCGAACCTGGGCGCGGGGATCGTCGGCTATGTGACCACGGACGATACCCGGGTGCACGACTGCAACATTTGGGAAAACCTTCACGGCATTATTGTGGGTTGGTCGCAATGGTCGATTTCAGGCTGCACGATCCAGTCGAATGGCTCCCACGGGATCATCCTGGACACGGCGCGGAACGGCCTGATTACCAATTGCCTCGTGTCGGCCAACGCGTACGGCGTGGAGTTCGCCGGGTGGGGGCCGTACTACAATCTTGTTGTCGACAACAGCATCGACGCCAACGGACACGGACTCGCGATGACTTGCCAGGCGCGGTACAACATGGTGCTTCACAACCGTTTGAGCAGAAACGATGAGGGCCTCTTCGTGGTGCGGAACCAGGACCACCCGTGTTACGACAACACGTTCTATGGGAACGATTTCGCGGGAAACACCGTGCAGGCAAGGATAGAGGAGGACCGATACTCGAACACGTGGGATAACGGATACCCGGCCGGCGGGAACTACTGGGACGACTACGCCGGAGCCGATGTTCAGAGCGGGCCCAACCAGGACCAGGCGGGCAGCGACGGCATCGGCGACACGGCCTACGTGGTGACCAACGCCAACGTCGACAGGTACCCGAAGTACGAACTCCCCGCGGTCGTCGGCCTGACGGTCGAATCGGTGTATGGCAACCCCTCTCCGGCGGTGGGGGAGCACCTGGTGCCGAGATGGTCCTCCGTTGCCTGCTCGGTCGAGGCGGTTGTGTCCGGAAACTTCACTCAGCGTGTCTGCACCGGTTGGACGGGCACCGGAAGCGTTCCGGCCGATGGAGTGACCAGCAACGTGGAAGTCATGATGACGCAACCCTCGACGCTCACATGGCTGTGGCGTACCGACTATCGGTTCGAGGGGCAGGCCGATCCCGGGGGCGCCCTCAGCGCAACGTCCGACTGGTACGAGGCCGGGACCGTCCTGACCGTGGCGGCCTCCGTTTCGAACGGATATCGCTTTGTCGGTTGGGCCGGGGATGTGCCGCCGGGGCAGGAAGGCGCGAATCCCCTGGATCTTACGATGGACCGGGCGCGTTCGATTCGGGCCCTGTTCAGTGCCATGACCGAATGGGTCGTGCCGACGGATTCCCCGACCATTCAAGCGGCGCTGGATGCCGCGGGCGCCTATGACGTTGTCCGTGTGCTGGCGGGGACCTATCCGGAGACGTTGACGATCGGCCGGGCTGTCACGCTGGAGGGTGCGGGAGCCGGATTGACCGTGATCGATGGGGGCGGCACGGGGACCGTCATCCATGCGACCGGCGCGACGAACGTGGTGATTCGAGGCCTGACGGTCCGCAACGGTCACCATGGCGTCCAACTGGACAGCACGCACTACAGCAGCCTCACGAACTGCGCGATCGCGGAGAATGGCAACTGCGGGGTCTACATGCGCCTCGGGTCATCGCACAATGAGATCACCGACTGCGACGTCTTCCGCAACTGCCTGACTGACAGCGGTTGGTCGGGCCTGAACCTCAGCGATACTCACAACCAGCAGCACAACAGGTTCTCCTGCTGCAACGTCTATTCGAACGAGGGAGCGGGTATTGTAGGTTACAGCACCACGGACAACACGCAGGTGGAAAACTGCACCGTCTACCGGAATCCTTCCGGAATCATTGTGGGGCACTCGCAGTGGACGATTTCCGGCTGCAGTGTCTACTCGAATGTCCATAACGGAATCGTGCTGGACTCAGCGAAGAGTACGCTCATGACGAACTGCTGGGTGGCTTATTCGTCTTGCGGCATGGAGTTGGCGGGGACGGGCGGGACGTACGACA
>JAFGHX010000120.1 GCA_016929905.1 Kiritimatiellia bacterium | reverse complement strand
TGGTCACCCGGCTGGAGGTGGACGTCGACTACGATGACGGGTTCATCCTCTGGATCAACGGGCACGAGGTGGCACGGGTGAACGTGCAGGGGGCGGTCGGCGAGCCCGTTGCGTACGACGAAACATGCGCCGGATACGTGAGCGCCGGCACCGCGGCGTGGACTGTCGCCCTGAACGGCGGCGGCCTGCCCGAACTCGGAACCGTCAACGTGGCGGCGGTCCAGTTGTTCAACAACTCGATCGGGAGCGGCGACGCGATCTTTGATGCGGGAGTGTCCGTTGTTCTCAGCCAGTTGCCGGTTGCCGACGACGCGGATCAAGATGTGCTGCCGGACGACTGGGAGACGGACCAGCTTGGCGGGACGGGCGAGAGCGCGGACGGGGACAAGGACGGGGACGGTGTATCGAATCTGGAGGAATACATTGCCGGTACTGACCCGAGCGGCGGCAGCAGTTACTTCGAGGTTGATGTGACCCGAAGCGGAGCCGAGATCACCGTGAGTTTCTCGACGGTTGCGGCGAGCGGCGCGGGATACGAAGGCAAGACCCGGCACTATGCGCTGGAACGCTGCACGGGCGCGAGCGCCCAGGCCACATGGACGGCCGTGCCGGGCTACGAGAACATCGTCGGGACCGGTCAGACGGTCACGTACACCAACACGGCGCCGGACGCGCGGACGTTCTTCCGCGGGCGGGTGTGGCTGGCGGAGTAGTGAAGAATGAAGAATGAAGAGTACCGGAAGTGATTCGGGCCTCCGCACGGTTCCGGTGAGCTCGTCTTCGTCTGGCTCTTTGTCATTCAGCGGCTGCCGGTTGTTCCTTACGCACCCCGGGATTCATCAGCGGCGCGTTGTCGGGGACGTCCGGGCGTTTGGATGAGTTGTCGCTTTTGCGTTGCTCGGCCAGCTCGTCGGACAGGCGCTTGACGATTTCCGGGTTGTCCGCCGAGACGTCCTGCTCTTCGTAAGGGTCTGAGCCGATGTTGTACAGCTCGACTTCGCGCGGATCCTCCTTGCCCTCGCGGACGATCAGCTTCCAGTCGCCCTGCCGGATGCCGAACCGGTTGTGCTGCAGGTTCCAGTAGAGGGTACGGGGCTCGAGATTCGGCACCTCGCCGCGGATCATATCCCAGGCATCGACTCCGTCCCAGTGCGGGTCCTCGGCGGGTGTATAGCCTGCCATCTTCGTGAAAGTCGGCATCCAGTCCACCATGTGCATGGCGCCTCCCACCTTGGCCGGCGACAGCACCGTCGGCCAGCGGACCAGGGTAGGGGTGCGAATGCCGCCCTCGTAAATCTGGCCCTTATGGCCGCGGTACGGCAGATTGCAGCCGAGCCGTGGATACACCGGCTGGTGGCCGGGATAGTTGAGCGGGTCCTTCATGGAATCCCACGGGGCGCCGTTGTCGGAGGCGAACACGACGAGCGTGTTCTCCCGTTCGCAGCGGCGCTGGAGCACTTCGAGCAGCTCGCCGACCGCCCAGTCCATGTGCGAGGTGTACGCGGCGTATTTCCGGAAGGAGACGTCCTTCTCCGAATCGTCGTCGAACGCGTCCGTTGCGTACTTTGCCAGCCAGCTCTGCGGCGGCTTGATCGGCGTGTGCACGGCCGTGAACGGGACGTAGCAGAACCAGGGGCCCGTCCGCCCGTCAATCCATTCCACCGCCTCGCGCAGGATCAGATCGGTCACGTGCCCGCGTTCGTCCACACGCTCTCCGTTCCGATGCCACGTCTTGCAGAATTCGCCGCGCTTGTAGCAGTGACTGTACGGGTCCACCCCGCCGGCCAGACTGCCGTAGGACGCGTTGAAACCGTAGTTGTGAGGGTTGAACGCCGGCGACGAGCCGAGATGCCATTTCCCGAACAGCCCGGTGTCGTAGCCCGCGTTGCGCAGCGATACGGCGATCGTTTCATAGCCGTCGGGCAGAACCGGTGCGTTGGACGGCGTCGTCGCATGCCGCCCGAACCGGCCCGGATGCCGGCCCGTCAGAAAACAGGTCCGCGTCGGCGTGCACACCGGGCACACATAGTGTTGCGTCAGTTCGACGCTCTCGTCTGCCAGCCGGTCCAGATTCGGGGTGCGAATCGGCGCGCCGTGAAACCCCACGTCGCGCCAGCCCAGATCGTCCGTCAGAATGAACAGAATGTTCGGTCGTGCGTCACTCGCCATGGTGCCCTCGCTTCCTGGTCTACATGAAATCGGAACATCGGTCGGCAGGCATCTATGAGTATAGTCTTGCCCTTCCGCCTCTGTGTAGGATAGATTCGTAGCTGTTCGGGTAAATATGTAACCTTCCTCTTGTCCGGGTTGGGGGTGGCGGGGATGGACGACCGTGAGCGGTTGATGCGGATACTGGACGGGGTGCTGCGGCGTGTCCGGTTTCGTGAGGTGATTCTGGCGAGCGACCGGCCGGCGGCGCCCTCCGGTGCGTTCACGCCGGGCCGCGCCAGAATTTTCGTTTTGTTGCGCGGGTGTCGTCACTTCGAAATCGGACGAGGGGATCGGGCGGAGGAACTGCGGTTGGTGCGCGGCCAGTTGCTTTTTGCCGGCGCCACGGCCTGGCACCGCTCCATCGACAGGGTTCGCAACTCGCTCCTTTCGGTCATTTTCGACCCGGAATACACGGCGATCACCTGGAAAGCGTTTGTGCCGGGGCCGCTGGCCGAGAGGCGGCATCCGTCGGTGCTGGTGCACGTTCCCACTCCGCGGCGGCGTGGCCTGGAACTGGCGGTACAGACGCTGTCGGAGCTGGCGGTGGAGAGCGATGCCGGGCCGGCGGCGCTGCCGATCGCGCGCGGGCTGCTGAAACTGGTGCGGCGTGAGATGGCCTCGGCTCCACGTGTGGTCAGCCGTCCCATGGCCACGTGGCAGGCGGTCTGCAATCATCTGCGCGAGCACTTCCATGAGCCGGTCAACCGGGATCTGGCGGCGCAAACGTTCGGATTACACCCCAACCATCTGTCGCGGCTGTTCCGCACGCAGGCGGGTGAGGGGTTCACCACGTATCTCACACGGCTTCGCCTGGAGCATGCAGCCGAGCTGTTGAAGGCCGGCGGCCTGCCGGTTTGCGACGTGGCGCTGCGCTGCGGCTTTGCGGGAGGGAACTACTTTGCCAAGGTTTTCCGGGGCCATTTCGGGATGAGCCCGAGCGCCTACCGCCGCCGGGCCGCGGGCGCCGGGGGCGGAGCGAGGGGTAGGGGGCGCGGATAACGGATCGCGGACACAGGACGGGGGAGAAAGGGGCGTGGGATGCGCAGAACGGGGTTGGCGGCTCGGTTCTGTTGGCGGGACCGCCCCCGAAGACCTGTAACTTTTCGGCTTGTGGCGCATACACGAGAATGGAAGGTTGGAGGAGTGGCCGGTTGGGGGGATGGCGGCGGCCGATGAAGATCGAGCACGTTCTCGAATTCTGCTATAGGCTGATCGGCCTCTGGCCGAGACTTCTCGAGCAAGTCGGGAGAGGAGCCTGTTTGGGATGAGGCGGCGCGAGAATGATTTTGAGGAGCCGGACGGTGCCATCGTGCGGCGTGTGCAGGACGGGGACATGCGGGCTTACGCCGGTCTGGTCCGCCGGCACCAGAACGAGCTGCGTGCGGTGCTTTCCTTTTACTGCTTCTCGGCGAACGAAGTGGAAGAATTCGTTCAGATCGCGTTTGTTCAGGCCTACACGCATCTGAAGCAGTTCGACCAAGCGAAGCCGTTCTTCCCGTGGCTGCGTCAGATAGCGATGAACGCGTTGCGCATGGAGATCCGGCGCAAACAGACGGCGCAGAAGAACGCGCTGGAATACCTGCGCTACGTGCAGATGGAGCAGGCCGAACGCGACGAGGAAGGGACCGACGCGGACACATTCCGGCATGCGTTGCGGCAGTGCGTGCAGAAGATTCCTGCGAACCACGCGGACCTCTTTCGCCTGAAGTACCAGGAGAAGTGGCGGATTGAGCGGCTGGCCCAGCATCTGAAGGTGAGCGTCAGCGCGGTGAAGGTGCGCCTGTTGCGTGTGCGGGAAGCACTGCGTCGCTGTATCCGGGAACAGATGGCCTTTGCGGAGCAATGAGAATGGACCGCTTCGAACAGCTTCTGGCCGACTACACGGAAGGCGCACTCGATCTGCGTGAAGCCGGGGAACTGGTTGAACTCATCCGGTCGGACCCGGCTCTGCAGCGACGGTTCCTCGACCTCGTACGCATTGAGTCCGTTCTGCGGTCGGAACATACCCCGGCTCACATGCAGGCGGACCTGGAACGGCGTGTGGCGATGTGCCTGGTCGAGCCGGCGCATCTGGAGAGCACGGCCGAGCAGGTGCTGGACCGCATTGCCCGGATTCCGTCCGGCCGCGCTCCCGCTGCACGCCGCCGGCGCCGGCCGCCCCGGCTGCGCCGCCCGGCTTCGGTTTGGCCGTGGTGGGGCACGGCGTTGGCGGCCTCGATCCTCATCCTGCTGGGGCTCACGTTCAACGGGCAAATCGGGCGCCTTGTCGACCGTTTCGAGCCGGCCGCGGCGGCGTGCGTTGCGCGTTTGGAACGGGTCGAAGGCGCGGGTACCGTTTGGTCCGGCAGCACAGGGGAACCGGCTTCCGCCGGACGAGCGCTTGTGGGCTCGGACCGCATCGTGATGGGGGCCGGCGGCCGGGCCGTTGTCCGGTTGTCGGACGGCACGAGCCTGGCGTTGGGGACGGGGGCGGATCTGACCCTTGAGGGGCAGGTGACTCCCGCGGCGCGGCGCGTGGTGTTCGTGGCGGCAGGAACGGTTGCGGCAGAGGTCGTTCCGCAGCCGGCCGGGCGCGAGTTCACGGTACGCACGCCCCATGCCCGCGTACAGGCGCTCGGTACCGCGTTCGCGGTGTCTGTCTTGCCGGGCTCTTCACGGATCGACGTCCAGCGCGGCGAGGTGCTGGTGACGAACCTGGCGAACAGAGAAACGGCAAGGCTGGCGGCGGGGACCTACGCCGTCGTGGGCGAACGCACGGTTGTGGCCGCTCGCTCGGCGTTCGAGCGCGGAGCGCGGGACGGGCCTGGCGCCGGGCCTGAGGTGCTTTACACCTTTGAAGAACGGCAAGGGCCGACCATCCGCGACGTCTCGGGAGTGGGCCGGCCGCTGGATCTGCGCATCCCGGAACCCGGCGCCGTACGTTGGCTGCCGGGAGGCGGCCTGTCGGTACGGGAACCGACGCTGCTGGCTTCCGCGGTGCCGGCCGAGAAGGTGACCGACGCCTGCCGCGCGAGCGGCGAGGTGACCGTGGAAGTCTGGATCCGACCCGCGAACAGCGTACAGGGGGCAACCCGGCAGGACGGGCCGGCCAGGATCGTGACGCTTTCCGACGGCTACCAAACCCGCAATATCACGCTGGGCCAGTGGGCGGACCGGTTCCACGTGCGCGTGCGGCGAACGGGCACTGGCCTGGGCGGCGAGCCGGCGCCGGTCACAAGACCGGCGGCCCGCACACGGCCGATGCACGTGGTCTTCACGCGTGCGCGGTCCGGAGCGATGAAGTTTTTCGTGGACGGAACGGACGTGTACGAAGGAACGGAGGCGGATAGTCAAGTGCACGATGACCCGCCGGTCAGCCCGGGTGACCTTCTGGATTGGAGCCGGGAGTTCCGGCTGGGCCTCGCCAACGAATTCGGCGGGCAGCGTGCCTGGCTCGGCGAGTATTACCTTGTCGCGATCTACAGCCGCGCCCTCACCGCCGACGAGGTCGGCCGCAACTACCGCCTCGGCTGGCAGCATCGCTTGGTTCGCGACCGGGCCGGCGGCCGCCAGGCCAGCCGGCTCTGACCCGCGAAACACGCGAAAAAGCCCGAAAAAGCACGAAAACAGACGGGTTGAGCAAATCGACATGAATCGATGTAACTTTTCCCGCTCCGGCGCATACCGTCCTGTGAAATAGGCGGGTTCGGCCCGTTCCCAGTTCAATTAAGGAAGCGCGGAGGGGATTGTTATGTCAAGCGCCACAAGAGTCCAGGTTGTCGTCTGCTCGATCCTGTCGTTGATCTCGCTCGCCTGTCGCGCCGCCACCGTGGCGGAACCGACGTTCGGCAAGGCGCACGGCTTCTACGATTCGGCCGTGAGCGTCTCGATCTCATCGGCCACCGCGGGCGCTACGATCCGGTACACCACGGACGGGTCCAAACCCACCGCCACCTACGGCACGGTCCTCGCCAACGGCGGCGCGGTGACGATCTCCAAGACCACCTGCTTGCGCGCCGTGGGCTGCCAATCGGGCCTCACCGACTCCGCCGTGCAGACGCAGACCTACATCTTCCTCGGCGCTGTGCTGGGACAGTCGCAGAGCCAGCCGGGCTACCCGGCGCAATGGCCGACGACACATCTGGTCGAAGGCAACTTCTGGACCAAGGGCATCACGGGCGACTACGAAATGGACCCCGATGTGCGCAGCCTGTACGGCGACTCGACGCTCAAGAGCAGTCTGAAGGCGCTGCGGACCCTGTCGATTGCCATGAACCGGTCCGATCTGTTCAACGCCGCGGGGACCGCGGTGTACGGGCAGGAGCCGTCTACGCCGCCGGCCGAGAAAGCCGCCTCGGTCGAATTGATCGACCCGTCGAATTCGGCAAAAGGCTTCCAGATTGACTGCGCGATCCGTGCCCACAGTTGGGCATACGCCAAGCGGTGTTTCCGCCTGCTGTTCAAGAGCCCCTACGGGCCATCGACGCTCGGCTATCCCGTCTTCGAGAATGCCGCCGACAGCCCCACCAGCAAGACGGGGTTCGATAAGCTGATCCTGCGGTCCGGCACCGGCGACCGCTTCTGCCGGTTGCGGCCGAACGACGAGCCCGGCGGCGGCGTGCACCTGCGCGACGAGTGGTTCCGCGCCACCGTGCGGGCGATGTCGGGCGTGGGCAAACGCAGCA
This sequence comes from Kiritimatiellia bacterium, assembly GCA_016929905.1. GTDB lineage: Bacteria > Verrucomicrobiota > Kiritimatiellia > JAFGHX01 > JAFGHX01 > JAFGHX01. Next base: position 890 of record JAFGHX010000120.1, on the reverse strand, counting down.
CATCCGCGCACCTGTACATCAACGGCTTGTATTGGGGCGTGTACACGATCATCGAGCGGGGCGACGACGGGTTCGGCGCACTCTGGTACGGCGGCGCCAAGAGCGACTGGTTCGCCTGCCACCACGCAGGCGACATCGTCGGCAACGACGACCGGTTCGACAGCATGGTCTCGCTGGCGGTGCAGGGCAACTACACCGCGGTCAAGAGCTACCTGGACGTGAACGTGTTCTGCGACTATCTGCTCGCCGCGTGGTACGCGGGCCACGGCGATTGGCCCCAGAACAACTGGTATGCCATTACCCGCAACAACCCGGCCGGCAAGACCACGTTTGTGCCCTGGGATGCCGACTACACCCTGCAGTTGAACTACGGCGAGTCACAGGCGTCCGTCCATTCCAAGTTCCGGCCCGGTGTGTCGCCGACCAAGATTCTGCAGAAGATTTGGTTCGGGTTGAAGGGCAACTCGAGCTTCCTCTACGACTTCAGCCGCCGGGCCGACCTGCACTGCGCCAGCGGCGGCGCGCTGTCCGATGCAAGCTGTCTCGCGCGCTGGACGAAGCTGGCCAATGCCATGCGCCCGGCCATCTACGCCGAATGCGCGCGCTGGGGCGATGCGGACAACGTCTACCCGAGCCGGTATGCCCCCATCAGGATCACCGAATGGGACTCGCGCGTGGCGAAGGTGAAGAACAACGTCATTCCCGGCTCCGCGACCAAGTTCATTTCCGAACTGAAGAAGTACGGCTATTACGTGCCGCCCACCACGCCTGTGCCCGCGGCACCCGGCAACTTGGCGGCCGCGGCGCAGTCGGCGACGAGCATCCGGCTGACCTGGACGGACAACAGTTCCGACGAGACGGGGTTCAAGATCGACCGGCGCAAGAGCGGG
>JAFGHX010000119.1 GCA_016929905.1 Kiritimatiellia bacterium | reverse complement strand
TGGTCACCCGGCTGGAGGTGGACGTCGACTACGATGACGGGTTCATCCTCTGGATCAACGGGCACGAGGTGGCACGGGTGAACGTGCCGGGGGCGGTCGGCGAACCCGTTGCGCATGACGAAACATGCGCCGGATATGTGAGTGCCGGCACCGCGGCGTGGACCGGTTCGCTGAGCGGGGGCGGCCTGCCCGAACTCGGCACCGTCAACGTGGTGGCGGTCCAGTTGTTCAACAACTCGATCGGGAGCGGCGACGCCATGTTTGATGCCGCGTTGTCCGTTGTCGAGTATTCGCTGCCCGTGGCGGATGACGCCGATCAGGACGTGTTGCCCGACGATTGGGAACAGGCCGCGCTTGGCGGGACAGGCGAAAGCGCCGACGGCGACAAGGACGGCGACGGAATGTCGAATCTGGAGGAGTACATCGCGGGGACCGATCCAAGGCAGAAGGGTTCGTGGTTTATGGTTGATGTCGGACTGAGCGCCGGACAGATCGTCGTTTCGTTCCAGACAAGGGCCGCCAGCGGGGCGGGTTACGAGGGGGAGAGCCGGCACTACGCGCTGGAGCGTTGTACGGGCGCCGGCACGCAGGGCACGTGGACGCCCGTACCCGGCTACGAGAATATACTCGGCGCCGGCCAGAACGTGGTCTATACCGATACGGCCCCGGATGTCCCGTCCTGCTTCCGTGCACGGGTCTGGCTCGAAGCCGACTAGCGGGTAGCGGGTTTGCGCGGTTCCCAGGCTTCCCCCTTGCCTGGGGATAGGGGCGGACCTGTGTGGCCCGCCCCTTGCCGCGTCCGCCTGCCTGCGTGACGCCACGGCTCCTTTTGCTTCCCCTCCATGGCTGCAATCTCGCACCCAAGCTACGCACGGGATCTGTGTTGTCGGCGCGTGGCACGAGCCGATTGCCTTTTCGCTGCACTTCTCGCTCACCTCGGGTTTCCATTGTTTTCCGTCCCAAACGGATCGCAAACAGGCTGTTTGGGATGTGTTTTTGCGTAAATTCGACGGTTTTGCATGGGCGGGCAGGGGCGAAACGGGGGGAATATCGGACATTGGGCATTGACCATCGAATACGGAACGGTGTTTTCTGTTACGGTCATGGGATTGTGGCAATGGAAGCTAATGGATACGGAGGCGATGAATGAAGCGCGGCCCATTGTCTGATCGTGAGCGGGAGTGTTTGGGGCGGCTTGTCCTGGCTTATCAATCCCGGATCCGCGCGTTCTTGTGCCGTTTTGTCTCGGATCCTGATGTTTTGGATGAACTGACACAGGACGTGTTTATTGGCGCGCGTGGCCAATGTGTGGAGATGGCGGATTGGGATCCCGACGAGGTCGGCAAGTATTTGCGTGGGATCGCGCGGAACCTGGTGAGGATGCGGTGGCGCGCCTTGCGTCGCCGCCGGGCGCACGTTGCGGAATACACGGTGGATTTCTCGCTGCAAGAGTGTCTGGCGGCGGAACTCGAGCGGGACCCGGACGATTCTGAAGTGCGGGTCAGGCTGTTGCGGCGCTGCTTAGACGGGCTTTCGGAGTGGGGGCGGGGCGTGGTGGATCGGCACTACTTCAAGGGCATTCCTCTGGCGCGTATTGCGCGGGAGGAGTCGAGGTCTGAGCCGTCCGTCCGGATGGCGATGCTGCGGGTGCGGCAACAGCTTCGGCAGTGTATCGAGACGGGGCTGAGGGGGGAGGCCGCGGGATGAGCCGGGACGCCGTACGTGCAGAGTTTGAACGGTTGATGGCTGACCATCTGGCCGGTCAACTGTCGAGTGACGACGGCGTGCGGCTTCGCGCGTTGCTGGAGGCGTGCCCAGAGCGAGCGGCGGAGCTGGCGGGGCTGCAGGAAGTGGAGTGCATGCTCCGCAACTTCTCGCTGGTCGAGCGCTTCCCGGCCGAGTCGGACGACGCGACGCTTCTGATGACGCAGATTCAGGAGCGGCTCAGCGTGGACCGGGATTTGCTGGGCAAGATTGATGCACGGTTGTCGCGTGTGACCGGGAAGCGGCGGACGACGGTTCGGCCGCCGCTTCGGTCGCGCGCGGTCGAGATGCGGGGGCGCGGGCTGGTGGGGCGAAGTTGGCTGCCGACGGCGATTGCGGCGGCGCTGTTGGTCGGGGTCGGTGTGCTGGTGAGCCGACAGTTCGGCCTGATCGGGCCGCGGATGTCCGATTCGGCGATCGTCGCCAGCCGGCTGGCCGGCCGGGTCGATTGGGTCCGGAACGGCCGGGCCCAGCCGTTGGCCGGCGATGTGCGCGTTGAGGCGGGCGACCGGCTGGCGACCGCGGGCGGGGATGGAGCCGCCCGGTTGCGGTATGCCGACGGCACGACTCTGGAGTTGGGCGCGGCGACCGGCGTTCGGTTGACGGGGGGCCAGGCGATAGTCTTCATCGAACGCGGGCGCGTGGTGGCCAGCGTGGCGCGGCGGCCTGCGGACGACCCGTTCGTTCTCGAGACGCCGCACGCGGCCGTGCAGGTGCTTGGCACGCTGTTCACGGTGGAGGTTGACGCCGGGGCGACCCGGATCGAGATGCAGCGCGGGGTGGTGCGTATCACGAACAAGGCCACGCGCGAAACGGCGGACCTGCGGGCGGGCTACCATGCGGTGGTCGGCGCACGCACGGTTGTGGCGGCGACACCGCGTTTGCAGGCGGGGCCCGACCGCCGTGTCACGAGCGGCCTGCTCGTGTTGTACACGTTCCGGGAAGGGCGCGGCCCGTTTGTGCACGATGTGTCCGGCGTGGGCGAGCCGCTGGACCTGACGATCCGAAGCATGGCGGGCCTGCGATGGCTGCCGGGCGGCGGGATCGTGGTCCGTCAGCCAGCGTCGATTTCCTCTGGGAAGCCCGCCGTGAAGATCACCGAGGCGTGCCGGCGCAGCAACGAGTTCAGCGCCGAGGTCTGGGTCGCCCCGGCCGACACCGTGCAGGGCTCCATCAACTACCAGTGGATCGTCCGGCTGCTCACCGTATCGCGCGATGCCGGCAACCGCAACTTCACGCTCGGCCAGTGGGGCGGCGACTACCGGGGCCGCGTGCGCACGACCGAGACCTGTCCCAACGGCACTCCGGATCTCTACAGCCGGCACGGCTGCGCCACGACCGATCTGACGCACGTGGTCTACACCCGTGAGGCGAGCGGGCGCGTGCGCATGTTCGTCAACGGCGTCGATTGCAGCGCGGGCAGGCGGACCTACGAACCCGTGCGTGAAGAGGTACCCGGCACACCGGTCGTCATTCCCGGCACCTTCGCCAACTGGGACGAGCGCTATGCGCTCACGCTGTGCAACGAGTGGCAGCGGGAGGAGGGCCTCCCGCGTGGCTGGCTCGGGCGCATGTACCTGGCGGCCGTCTACGGCCGCGCACTCTCGCCTGAGGAGGTCGCGCGCAACTACAGAGCCGGGGTCGGGCCGATGTCCGTGAGCCGAAGCCCGTAACCTTTCAGCCGTTACATCGAAGGGAGGGCGGATGAACAGACGAAGAGTCCGTTTGGGGTTCGGCGCGGCATGGCTTGCCGTCCTGATGGTTGCCGGCCCGGCCGCCGGGCAGACGCTGATCGCAAGAGCGGCCACCTGGCGCTACGCCAAAGGCACAGCGGCGTGGTCCGATCCGCGCGACGCGTGGCGGGAGGCGGAGTTCGATGACGGCGCCTGGCCGCGAGGCGCCGCGCCTATCGGCTACGGCGAGGCCGATATCAACACGACTCTCGCCGACATGAAGGGGACGTATGCCTCGTTCTTCGTCCGCCGCGTGTTTACCGTGAACGCCCTCGACGCCGAGACCCGGCTGAAGGCGAGCGTCGATTACGACGACGGGTTCATCCTCTGGATCAACGGCGAGCGCGTGCTCGAGAAGAACGAGCCGGACGGCACGCCGCTGCACAACTCACCGGCATCCGGCGACCACGAATCGGGCGTGTTCGAAACGTACGACCTGCCGGACCCCGAAGATTATCTCGATATAGGAGAGAATGTAGCTGCTCTCCAAATCTTCAATACGGGCCTGGACAGCAGTGACTGCAAGATCGATCTGGAACTCGTGGCGTTCAAACGGGTCGCCGACACCACGTTCAGCGCTGACCGCGGGTTCTACGAAGCCTCGTTCTATCTGACGATCTCCACGAAGACGGCGGGCGCCACGATTCGCTATACGACCAACGGCAGCGCGCCGACCGCCACCACCGGCACGGCGGGCGGTACGAACGCGGTGGTCCACATCACCGACACGACCTGCCTGCGCGCCGCGGCGTTCAAGAGCGGGTACGATCCGACGGACGTGGACACGCACACGTATATCTTCCCCGCCGAGGTTCTGCAGCAGGGGGCCAACCCGTCGGGATTTCCGTCGTACTGGTGGCCGCGGCAGGGGGCGCAGTCGACCCCGACCCAGATGCGGGCCGACTACGAGATGGATCCGAACGTGGTGAACGACGCGAAGTACAAGGACCGAATCCGGAACGACCTGCTTTCGCTGCCTACCCTGTCGGTGGTGGCGGACACGAGCGATTTTTTCGGGTCCCAGAACAAGAACGCGCCGTACATGACGCGCGGCGCGGAGGCCTCGCCGGAGATCCCGTGCTCGGCCGAGTTGATGTACCCCGCCGACCCGGGCGGCGGGTTCCAGATCGACTGCGGGACGAAGGGGCACAGTTGGGCGGTGCCGAAGCGGTCGATTCGGCTGCAGTTCAAGAGCGAGTTCGGGCCGCCGAAGCTGCGCTATGATTTCTTCGAGAGCGCGGTGCATCACAGCGAGTCGGCGGCCGGTTGGTTCGACAAGGTCGTGTTGCGCTCGGGTCTGAACCGCAACCCGACGGCCAGCTACAACGAGCGCGAGACGTGCTACACGCGCGATCAGTGGGCGCGTGACAGTCAAATTGCGGTCTCGGGCTACGGCTGCCACGGGATCTTCGTGCATTTGTACGTCAACGGCCTGTACTGGGGCCTGTACAACCCGGTGGAGCGGCAGGACGACTCGTTCACGTCCGCCTATTTCGGTGGCGAGCGCGAGGACTGGCACACGCGCAACCACGGCGGCACGATCGACGGCGATGAGACCCGTTACAACACGTTGATGAGCCTGTCGACGGCCGGCGGCCTGGGAACGGCCTCCAAGTACGAGGCCCTGGCCGGGTATCTGGATGTCACGAACTACTGCGACTACATCGTCGTGAATTGGCAGTGTGGGGTCGGGGACTGGCCGGGCAACAACTGGTACGCGGGCAACCGCAACACGTCGCCGGGCCCGCTGATGTACTTCTGCTGGGACGCCGAGGACTGCTGGGACAAGCTCGGCAGCGAGCGCGAAGGCCGTTCGAACGACGGGGCGTGGGTGCATCCGTCGTTCCGGACCGCGGGGCCGGGCTCCGGGATCGCCGGGCTCTGGGGCGCGCTGAAGGCGAACAGGGATTTCATGACGTTGTTCGCGGACCGGGTCTTTCGCGCGTGTTTCAACGGCGGGCCGCTGACGGACGCGAACTGCCAGGCGCGCTGGGACGCGCTGAACGATTATGTCGAAGGCGGCATCGTCTGCGATTCGGCCCGCTGGGGCGACAACCGCGTGGAGCCGCCGGAGACGCTCGACGACGTATTGACCGACCGCGCGAAGGTTCGCGCGTTGATGGCGGGCAACGCCAACGATTTCATCGGCATTCTGCGCGACGAATACGGCTGGTACCCGAACCTGCAGTCTCCGGCCTTCCTGCAGCACGGCGGCGCGATCGCGAGCGGGTTCAAGCTGACGCTGTCGAATCCGAACAGCACGGGCACGATTTACTACACGCTCGACGGTTCCGACCCGCGCAAGGCGGGCGGCACGCGTCTTTCAGCGGCGGGCCAATACGCCGGCGGCGTAACCCTGTCGCGCACCACTCACGTGCGGGCGCGTGTCTACAAGAGCGACGGGACGTGGAGCGCGCTGCACGCGGCGACCTACAACTACACGGCACACTACGGCAATATCCGGATTGCCGAGATCATGTACAACCCGCTGGGCGGCCGTGCGTTCGAGTTCATCGAAGTCCAGAACACCGGCAGCTCCACGCGCGGGCTGTCCGAGATGACGTTTAAGGGCCTCACCTACACGTTCCCGGCCGGCGCCGAGCTGGCCGGCGGGGAGATCGCGCTGCTGGTGGCCGACGAGGCGACATTCACGGCCCGCTACCCCGGCGCGAAGGAAGCGGCGGCCTTGTTTGGCGTATACAGTGGCGGGCTGGACAACGGCGGCGAGCGCGTGGCCCTGCTCGACAACGAGGGCCGGACGGTCACCTCCGTGCGGTACAACGACAAGGATCCGTGGCCGGAGGACGCGGACGGCGAGGGCCACTCGCTGGTCTTCGCCGGCAGCGGCGACCAGGACGACCCCGCGAAATGGCGGCGGAGCAACCTGATCGGCGGCTCGCCCGGCTATGACGACGGGGTGCCCTACCGCATCGTCGTCAACGAGGCGCTCACCCACACGGACCCGCCGCAAGTCGACGCGATCGAGTTGCACAACGCAGGACAGGCCGCCGCCGATATTGGCGGGTGGTACCTGAGCGACAGTGCGACGGACTATCTCAAGTTCCGGATTCCGGACGGAACGACGCTGGCGGCGGGCGGCTATGTGGTGTTCGACGAGTCGGACTTCAACACGAACACGAACGATCCCGCCTGTTTCGCGCTCAGTTCGCACGGCGACGAGGTGTACCTGACGAAGTGGGATACGAACGGCAACCTGCAGTATCAGGCCGACGCGCGGTTCGGCGGGGCGGCCAACGGCGTGGCGTTCGGCCGGCACGTGACGACGGATGGCGTCGTGGATTTCGTGGCGCAGAGCACGGCGCACACGTTGGGCGGCGCGAACGCGGCACCGCGGGTGGGGCCGGTGGTGATTGATGAGATCATGTACCACCCATTGGACGCAGCCGACGAGTTTGTGGAACTGCGCAACATTGGCGGCAGCACGGTCAAGCTCTACGATCCCGCCAATTCCGCGAACACGTGGCGGCTGTCGGCGGCGGTGGACTATGCGTTTCCGCAGGGCACGGAACTCGGCGCGGGCGAACGGGTGCTTGTTGTGGCGACGAACGAGTCCGCGTTCCGCGCGGCGTATCCGGACGTGCCGGGCGATGTTCGCGTCTTCGGGCCCTATGAGGGCCGGCTCGGCAACGGCGGCGAGAGCGTCAAACTCTGGCGGCCGGACGCGCAGGACCCGGAGGGCATCCCGTGGATTCTGGTGGATCGTGTGAAGTACGACGACGATTCGCCCTGGCCGGAGAGTGCGGACGGGGACGGGCCGTCGCTGGAGCGGCTGGATTCGGCGGGATACGGGAACGATCCGGCCAACTGGTCCGCCTCGCTCGATGCGGGCGGCACACCGGGGCGTCCGACTTCCGGCTGTCTAGTCCCCAGGACGGCCGGCTGGCGTTACCACGACCGTGGCGAGGATCTGGGCACAGCGTGGCGCAACGCCTCCTATGACGACGGTGCCTGGCGCGACGGGAACGCGCCGCTCGGATACGCCGGTCTTGGCGGTTATCCGGAGTTGGACACCGAGGTGGACTACGGCGACAACCCGGCCGACAGGCCTATCACGACCTATTTCCGCAAGACCTTCTTCTTTGGCGCGGATCCCGCGGCCGTGACGCAGTTGGCGCTGCATGTGAAATACGACGACGGGTTCGTCGCGTATCTGAACGGGCAGGAGGTGCGGCGTGCGGCGATGCCCGGTGGTACCATTGCGTACGACACAGCGGCCGACAACCACACGGCCGACGGGTACGAGGTGTTCGATCTTCTGGCACACAAGACGAAACTGGCCCGAGGACAGAACGTTTTGGCCGTCGAATTGCACCAGTCGAGCGCGGGCAGCAGCGATCTGTTCATGGATCTCGAGCTGGTCGGCGCGTTGGCACTGGGCGATCCGCCCGCCCCGCCGCAGAACCTGGCGGCCACGGCAACGGGCGACACCCGGATTGCCTTGAGCTGGACGGATGCGAGCGACGACGAGACCGGGTTCAAGATCGACCGGCGCCGGAGCGGCACGTCGAGCTGGGCGCGGATCGCGACGCTCGGCGCGAATGAATCGGCATATGCCGACTCCGGCCTGCCGCCCGGTACGACGTTCACCTACAAGGTCAAGGCCTACAACGGGGCCGGCGATTCGGCGTATTCCAACCTCGCCGACGCGAAGACCACGGGCGAGCAACTCTTTGCGGCCTACAACGACCTGTGCTGGGCGAGCGGCCAGCTCTCGGCGAACATCACGACGCATACCCGGGGGCAGAGCGGGACGCTCGTCGACTTCGCCACGGGTGCGGCCACCCCGGTCACGCTGGCGGTGGACAACGGCGGCGGCGGCCCGTACGACACACAGGGCGCGCCGCCTGCGGCCGGCACCGACGCGTACAGCGTGTTCAACGGCAAGGTGGGCTGCGTCGGCCTCATCAGCTACGGGCCGAACCTGACGCTTACGTTCACGGGGTTGGACTCGGATCTGCGTTATGAGCTGGTGCTCTACGGCAACCGCGCCAGCGCGACCTATACAGACCGATTCACCACGACGACGATTTCCGATGTCGATACGTTCCAGAACCGAAGCACGACGGATCCCGGCACGGGCGCGGCGGCGGTGTCGATCTGCAACGGCGACAACACGCAGAACGGATTCGTGGCGCGGTACGACAACGTGGCGCCGGGCGCGGACGGCGATATGGTCGTGACCGTCTCCGACAGTGTCAGCCGGTTCTACCTCAACGCGCTGATGCTGAAGGCGAAGCGGCCGCAAGGGCAGGAGAAGGTCGTGAAGATCGAAAAGGGCGCGGCGTGGCGGTACCGCAAAGGCACGGCCGAGGCCGGCTCGCGCGCGGGCGCCTGGACGCAGCTCGGTTACGACGATTCCGGCTGGGCACAGGGCGCCGCACCGGTCGGTTACAGCGATTACGGGTGGACGTCGGGCACGGAGTTGACGGATATGAAGGGCAGCTACACCACCGTCTATTTGCGCCGCACGTTCACGCTCTCCTGCGCGCCCGAGCTCGTGAGCGCGCTTGAGTTGGACGTTTTGTGCGACGACGGGTTCATCATGTGGATCAACGGCCAGGAGGTCGCGCGGGTCAATGCGCCGGGGACGGCGGGTGAGTCCGTGCCGTACACCGCCACGGCGGTCGAGAACGCAACCGGCGATCCATGGAGCGCCACATTGGCGGGGGGCGATGTGCCGGGCTTGGCGGGCACCAATCTCGTGGCCGTCATGTTGCTGAACCGGTCGCTGACCAGCGGCGACGCGGACATGGATCTGCAGCTCTCGACGCTGGAGGGCAGTCCGTTGAGCGCGTCGGATGACGGCGACCAGGACGGCATGCTGGACGCCTGGGAAGCCGAGATGCTGGGCGGTACGAGCCAGCCCACCGAGGGCGACGCGGACGGCGACGGCGTTTCGAATATTGGCGAGTATATCGCCGGGACCGACCCGGCCGGCACCGCCAGCTACTTCCAGGTGAATGTCGGCGTGACGGCGGCCGGAGTCGCGGTTGACTTCCCAACGATCGCCGCCGATGGGGCCCACTACAGCGGGCTCGACAGGCATTACGCCCTGGAGGCGTGCGTGGCGGCGGACGTGGAGGGCACGTGGCATGCGGTGGCGGGCTACTCGGATATCGTGGGCCAGGGGCAGACGGTGGTCTACACGAACACCGCGCCGGCGAGTGCGACGTATTATCGGGGACGGGTTTGGCTGGAGAGCCAATGAAAAATGAAGAATGAAAAATGAAAAATGAAGAAAGTCTGAGAGGTTAAGCCGAAGGAGGGAGAGGATGACGACGAGTCGGGGCAGACTGCTTGTTTGCGTGATGGGCTTGCTGGTTCTGGCGGGTGCGGTGCATGCGGCGACGGTGGCCACGCCAACGTTCAGCAAAGCGCATGGGTTCTACAGCGGCACGATCAGCGTGACGATCAGCACGGCGACCGCCGGGGCGACGATCCGCTACACCACCGACGGCACGGCGCCGTCGGCTTCGGTCGGGACGGTGTACAGCGGGGCGGTGTCGCTCAACGACACGAGATGCCTGCGCGCGATCGCGGTCAAGGCCGGGTACACGGCCTCCGAGACGTTCACCCAGACCTATGTGTTTCTGGACAAGGTCCCCTACCAGCCCGCAAATCCGGCCGGCTTTCCTTCACAATGGAAGGCGGTCACATCTTCGGGCACGGTAACCCGGCAGGCGGACTACGAGATGGACCCGGAGATCCGAAACAAGTACGGCGTTTCCCAACTGAAGACCAGCCTGAAGGCGCTGCCGACGATGTCGATTGCCATCAAGACGGGCGACCTGTTCACGACGGCGGTCTACGGCGCGCGGCCGCCGGACCATGGGACCGAAAGGGCATGCTCCGTTGAGTTTTGGTATGGCGACAATCCCGGGCGCGGGTTTCAGATCAATTGCGCGCTGCGCGCGCACAGTTGGGCCGCGCAGAAGCGGGCGTTCCGCATCAAGTTCAAGAGTCCGTTCGGGCCCACGTCCCTGGAGTTTCCCATATTCGAGCAGGCGCCGCAGCACGCGACGTCGAAGACCGGGTTCGACAAACTTGTCTTGCGCTCGGGTTTGAACCGCAATTTCGCCGTGCAGTACAACACGCGGGAGACGAACTACACGCGTGACCAGTGGGTACGCGACACGCAGATCGCGATGTCGGGCACGGCCGCGCGCGGGACGTTTTGCCATCTCTACATCAATGGGCTCTACTGGGGGCTGTACAACATTACCGAGCGGCCGGACCACAAGTTCAACTCGCAGTGGCGCGGCGGCAGCCCGAGCGACTGGCACGCGCGTCATCACGCGGGCACGATCAGCGGCAGCGGGAGCCGATTCGACACGGCCGTGAGCAAGGCGGTCGCCCACGACTACAGCGGTGTGAAGAACTACCTGGACGTGAACCAGTACTGTGACTACATCATCGCGAACTGGTACTGTGGCACGGGCGACTGGCCCGGGAACAACTGGTACGCGGGCGTGCGAAACAATCCGCCGGGCAAGACGATCTTCCTCTCGTGGGACGCCGAGGACTGTTGGGACAAGATGGGCAGCGACCGCGTCGGCCGATCCAACGACGGCGCGTGGGTGCATCCGGCGTTTCGGAGCGGCACCGGCACGGCCCCGCTTGACAAGATCTGGCACGGGTTGAAGGGCAACAGCCAATTCATCAAGGACTTCAGCGCGCGCGTCGACCTGCACTGCTATGACGGCGGCGCATTGACCGAAGCCAACTGCAAGGCGCGTTGGGACAGGCTGTGCAGTTCCGTGCGCGTGGCGATCTACGCGGAGTCGGCGCGGTGGGGCGACGGCTATCTCAGCAGTCCGGTGACCTATGAGGATTGGGTCACGGAACGCGACCTGGCGCGCGGGCGGATGACGGGCAACGTGCAGCGCTTCATCAACGCGCTCAAGGCCTACAACTACTACGTGCCGGCGGTACAACCGCCGGCGGCGCCGAGCAGCCTGGCGGCGAGTGCGACCTCCTCGACGGCAATCAAGGTGACGTGGACGGACAACAGTTCGGACGAGACGCAGTTCAAGGTCGAGCGCAGTCTGGACGGGAGCAGCGGCTGGAGCCAGATTGCGGCGCCCGGCGCGAATACGACGGTCTATACGGATTCAGGTTTGTCTGCGGGGACGAAATACTACTACCGCGTGCGTGCGGCCAACTCGGCCGGCAACTCCGGCTACTCGAACGTGGCCTCAGCGACGACAAGCGAGAACGCGCCTTCGGCGCCGAGCGGGGCGACGGCCACGGCGCAGACTTCGACGAGCATCCGTGTGACGTGGCAAGACAACAGCTCCAGCGAGACCGGGTTCAAGATCGACCGGCGGCAGAGCGGGACCGATCCGTGGGTGCGCATCACGCAGACGGGCGCCAATGTGACGAGCTATACCGACAGCGGGCTGGCTGCCGCCACGACCTACTACTACAAGGTGAAGGCCACTTCTTCGGCCGGCGACTCGGGCTACTCCAACGTAGCGGGTGCGCAGACGCAGGAAGGCTTGCCCGCCCAACCCAGCGGCGTGGCGGCCACGGCGCTGTCGACCACCCAGATCAAGATCACGTGGGTCGACAACAGCTCCAACGAGACGCAATTCAAGATCCGGCGCAGTCTCGACGGTGTGGACTTCTATGTGCTGGACCCGCTCTACCCGGCGGCGGACGCGACGACGGTGACGGATGCGGGCCTGACGCCGGGCACGACGTATTACTATATGATGCGCGCGGAGGGCGCCGCGGGGGTGTCGGTCTACACCGACCCGGTCAGCGCGACGACGCAGGCGGGCGTGCCGGCCGCGCCGAGCGCTCTGACGGCGACGGCCGTCTCCTCGAGCCAGATCGATTTGACCTGGCAGGACAACAGCTCCAACGAGACGACGTTCAAGATCGACCGGCGCCAGAGCGGCACATCGGCCTGGGTGCGGATCGCCGCGCCGGGGGCGGACGCGACGGCCTGCAGCGACGCCGGTCTGCCGGCCGAAACGCACTTCTACTACAAGGTGAAGGCGGCCAATTCGGCGGGTGACTCGGCCTACTCGAGCGTGGCGGCGGCGACGACGGAGCCGGACAACAGCCCGGAAGCGAAGATCGAGAAGGGGGCCACCTGGCGATACCGCAAGGGCACCGCGGAGGCGACGGCGCGGCCCGAGATGTGGCGTACGCCCGGGTTCGACGATTCCGGCTGGTCGAGCGGCGCGGCGCCGTTCGGCTACGGCGGGCTTACCTACGGCACCAAGTTGGCCGACATGTGCAATTCGTATTCGTGCGTATTCCTGAGGAAGGCGTTTGCGGTGGCGGACCCGGCCGTGGTCAGCCGGCTGGATCTGGATGTCGACTACGACGACGGTTTCATCATGTGGGTCAATGGCGAGGAGGTGGCGCGCGTGAACGTGCAGGGCGCCACCGGCACATTCGTGGCGTACGACCAGACCTGTACCGGCTATGTGAAGGCGAGCACGACGAACTGGAGCGTTTCTCTGTCCGGCGCGGCGCTGCCGGCGCTCGGGACGGGCAACATCCTTGCCGTTCAATTGCTCAACAACAACGTCGCCAGCGGCGACGCGATCTTGGATGCCGCGTTGTCCGTTGTCTTCAACCAGTTGCCCGTTGCCGACGACGCGGATCGGGACGTGATGCCGGACGACTGGGAGACCGATCAACTTGGCGGGACGGGCGAGAGCGCGGGCGGGGACAAGGACGGCGACGGCATGTCGAATCTGGAGGAGTACATCGCTGGGACTGACCCGTTGGCGAAGCCCGCCGAAGCCACGCAGGGCGAAGGCGGGTTCATGGTTGATGTGAGACTGAGCGGGGGGCACGTCATCGCCTCATTTCAGACTATTGCCGCGGCGGGGCCCGGCTATGAAGGCAAGACCCGCCGCTATGCTCTGGAACAATGTACGGGTTCGAGTCAGGAATCGACGTGGACGGCGGTGTCGGGCTACGAGCGCATTCTGGGCGCCGGGCAGGATGTTGTCTACACGAATACGGCTCCCGGTGCCCGAACGTTTTTCCGCGGGCGGGTATGGCTGGAGGAGTAGCGTCAGAGACCCGTGTGCGGCGTAAGGAAAGTCAGGCGCCGATTGCTCCGGGCTGGGGTGGCGGGGATAGGCTCGTCGTTTCCCTCCGTACGGGTCTGTCCCTACCCCCAGTTTCAAGTTTCCAGTGTCCAGATTCGGGCGCCGAAGGCGCCGCTTCCACTTTTTCGTTAGTTTTCCCCCTTCTTTTTCCGTAATAATTACGGGAGGACACCATCAGGGGAGAGGTGCGCGAGGATGAAGAACGACGTTTATCAGGAGGTAACGGCCCAGATCGTGCGGCACAGGGGCATCCTGTTCGCGTTCATCCTGTCTATCGTGAAGAACCACCATCTCGCCGAAGACCTGTTCCAGGACACCTGCGTGGTGATCAGTTCGAAGTGCGACCAGTATCGGCCCGGTACGAATTTCCTGGCGTGGGCCCGCTCGATCGCGCTGCGCGAGATCAAGGGCATCCACAAGAACAAGCGGTACCGGAACGTGGAGTTCTCGGCCGAGAACGCGGAGCTTATTGCGGAACTGTGGACGCGTCGCCGCGAACCGAGCCACATACAGGCCCGTAAGGCCGCGCTCGAGGCCTGCCTGCGCGGGCTGAAGGCGCGTGCCTTCAAGGTCTTCCGCGCATTCTACGAGAGTGGGTCGGCCTGCGAGGAGATCGCCGGGGATCTGCGTACGTCGGTGCCGGCCATCCATATGCTGCTCAAGCGGACACGGGAAAAACTTGCCGGGTGTATTCGAAAGAAGATGGCGGTGACGAGCTGACGTGAAACTGGAAACTGGAAACACTTCCGGATATTCCTCACGGGGAATCGACGAAGCTTACGACAGAGTTTTGCAGGGACGACGGGCATTGTGAAGAGCGCGGAAACAGACTTGATTCAGGGTTACCTGGCGGACACGCTCGCGCCTGAGCAGGCGGCGCAGGTCTTGAGCCGGCTGCAGACGGACCCCGAGTTCCGGGCCGCGTGGTTCGAGCGGATCGAGAACGAGAGCGTGCTGTGGGAATTCGGGCGGGAACAGGGCTTCAGCCGGCTGGAACAGGAGCGGGCCACGCCGGCCGCCCAACCGGCCGGTGAGGCTGGCGTGCCGCCTGCGGTCCGGTTCCCGGCCGGCAGGAGCTGGCGCGTGACGGCCGTTGCGGCCGCTCTTCTCGTAGGGTTGGGCGTGTTCATTGCCCGCCTGTCTTTCAAGCCGCTGACGCCGGCCGGTGCGTCCCCGCGTGTCAGCTACCGGGTCGGCGACGTGCGTAGGAGTGACGGACAGCCGCTCGCGCGGGGAGAGCCGGCCGCCGTGCCCGTCCTTCAGCGCGGGCTGCGGACGGGCGAGGGGAGCGCGCTGGTGCTCGAGTACGCGGACGCCACGCGCCTGGAAGTCGGCGCGAATACCGAGTTCAAGTTGCTGCCCTTCTCGGCGGTTGACGGGAAGCGGCTGTTTGTCGCGGCCGGCGAGGTGGGCGTGGCAGCCGCGCACGGGCAACCCTTGCGCGTGATCACTCCCCACTCCCGGATCACGGTGGTCGGAACCCGGTTCGTCGTCGGCGTGTCCTCTGCCTCGACGCGGGTGGCTTTGGAGGCAGGCCGGCTGAGCGTGGCCTGCGTGAAGAGCGGCGAGTCCGTCGTACTGGAGCCGGAGCACGTGGCGCTTGTGGCCGACACGATACACGTCTTGCCGCAAGAGGACCCCTCCCTGCCGGCCGACGGGTTGGTCGGGCACTGGCGGTTCGACGAGATCGCTGGCAAGCAGGCCTTCGATCATTCGCCGGCCGGCAACCACGGCCGGATCTATCGCGCCGAGCGCGTGAAGGGGCCGCTGGGCGGCGCGCTGGCTTTCAACGGGATCGATGCCTACGTGGATATCGGGAATCCGCCCGAGCTGCGGTTGACCGGCCCGATGACGGCCTCTGCCTGGGTCACGGTCAACAGCCTGCGCAACGCGCGGATCGTGGCGAAGCAGGGCAACAGAAACCAGCGGTGCTGGTGTCTGAATATCGAGCAGACCGGCGAGTACGCCTTCCACATCGCCGCCGCCCCGGAGGATGTCAGGGCCGTCAACGCACCGATCCGGGAATTGCGGCGTTGGGTACATCTTGTCGGCGTCTATGAGCCGGGCCGGGCGCTGCGCCTTTACCTCGACGGCGAATTGGCCGGCGAAGTCACCGCGAACGTCCCGGCCACCCAGCATGACAGTGCGCAGCCCGTCAACATCGGCCGCCGGCCCGACGCGTTGCCGGACGTGTACTGGGACGGCAAGATCGACGACGTCCGCATCTACAATCGCGCGCTGTCCGATACGGAGGTGCGCGCCCTCTACCACGCCGGCGCGGAGACCGCACGAAGGCTGGGGGCAGCCCCGCAACGAATGCACGACTGGTGATTTGCCCGACGTGGCCGCGGCCGCCAGGCCGTGGCAGACGCCTTCACGCACCCCACGCCGCACAACGCAATCCACGAGCTGGCGCTTGCGGCTTTGCCCCTTGTGCATGCGCGGGCCAGAGCGTGGATCGGGGCCTGGACGGACGCCGGACGCCCTCTCCACGGCCTGGCGGCCGCGGCCACGTCCCGTGCTCCCGAGATTCGTGTTTTTCCGTTAGTTTCCCCGTTTTCGTTCCGTACCCCTTTTGGAGGGTGGGCATCAGGGCCCCGCCCGGCCTCGAAACGCCCGATAAGCCAATAAAACAGGGGGAAATCAGAAATGAATCGAGTTCGCGCCGTCCTGCCGTTCGTTCTTGTCCTCGTTGGCACCGCCGTGCTCGCCGACGCCGCCACGGTGGCGACCCCGACGTTCGACAAGAAGCACGGATTCTACGATTCCGGCTTCTCCGTGAGGATCAGCACCGGCACCGCGGGTGCGACGATCCGCTACACGACCGACGGCTCCAAGCCGACGGCCTCTTACGGCACGGTGCTGGCCAACGGCGGCACGGTATCGATCGGGACGACCACCTGCCTGCGCGCGGTGGGCTGCGCCGGCGGCATGACGACCTCCAGGATCCTCACGCAGACGTACATCTTCCTGAACGATGTCATCAAGCAGAAACGGCCATCGGGCTACCCGTCGGCGTTCGGCACCGTCGCGGGCGACTACGACATGGATCCCGATATCGTCAACAATTCCAGCTACAGCGGGACGATCAAGGACGACCTGAAGGCCATTCCCTCTCTGTCGCTTGTGGCCGGCAAGAACGAGTGGTTCGGGACCGGCTTCTTCAACGGAGGCGGCGGCAGCGGCGGCCAGAACACGAAGGAGATCGGCGTCTCCGCCGAGCTGATCTACGCGGACAGCCGGCCCGGCTTCCAGATCGATGCGGGCCTCAAGACGCACAGTTGGGCGCGGAGCAAGCGCAGCCTGCGCCTCCTGTTCAAGACCACCTACGGCGGGCCGTCCACTCTGAACTACCCGTTCTTCGAGAGCGCGCCGCACCATTCCGGGTCGGCCGCGAACACGTTCGGCAAGATCTTCCTGCGCGGCGGCGGGAACGACTGCTGGACCGGCGGCTGGTACACGGACGGCCGGGACGTGACCTACATCAAGGACCAATGGGCGCGTGACACGCAGACCGCCCTTTCCGGCTCCGGCTCGCGCGGCACCTTCATGCATCTGTACATCAACGGGCTGTACTGGGGCCTCTATAACCCCGTCGAACGCCCCGACGCCCGGTTTGCCGCCACCTATTTCGGAGGGAGCAAGGGCGACTATTTCGCCGGGAACCAGGGCAGTGATTCGTTCGGCGCGGTCAGCGGCAGCGAGTCGCGGTTCACCTACATGATCAATACGCTGGCCAAGCAGGACCTGAGCGTGGCCGCCAACTACGACAAGATGAAGCAGTACCTGGATCTGAACCACTACATCGATTACATCATCACCTGGTGGTACATGGGCGGCGGGGACTGGGTCGAGGGCAACCAGCCGAACTACTCGTACCAGTATGTGAACAACTACTACGTCGGGAACAGGAACAGCGGACCGGTCAAGTACTATATCTGGGACGGCGAGACCGCGTGGGTCGACTCGTCGGGGACGTCCCGGCCCGGCCGCATGAATGCCGGCGCCTGGGTGAAACCCCAGTTCGTGGAGTACTACTCGGACAGCAAGCACCACTGGATGGCGCGCCCGTTCCGCGCACTCTGGAAGAACAAGGATTTCCGCGACCTGTGGGCACAGCGCGTCTACCAGCACTGCTACAACGGCGGCGCGTTGACCGACGCCAATGCACGGGCCCGCTGGTCGACGCTGGCGAGCCGCGTCGACAAGGCGATGGTCGCCGAGTCCGCCCGCTGGGGCGACCACAAGCGCGACTACAGCAACAGCAGCTGTCCGGTCTTCAACCGCAACACGCATTTCCGCAACGCGCGCAACTACGTGCTGGGCCTCATGAGTGGGAACGTGGACCGGTTCATCAAGGCCTTGCGCGCCAAGAGCCTGCACGGCTACCCGCTCTATCCCGCCACGCATCCCGGCGGGTCGGCCCCGTCGGCGCCGAGCAGCCTGGCCGCGAGTGCGACCTCCTCGACGGCGGTCACGTTGACCTGGCAGGATAACAGCTCGAACGAGACCGCGTTCAAGATCGATCGCAGCACCGACGGCAGCACCTGGTCGCGGATCAAGGAGACGGGCTCCAACGTCACGACCTACACCGATTCCGGGCTCGCCGCCGGCCAGAAATACTACTACCGGGTGAAGGCGTCCAATTCGGTGGGCGATTCCGGCTACTCGAACGTGGCCAGCGCGACCACCTCGCAGAACGTGCCGGCCGCGCCGAGCGGCGCGACCGCGTCGGCCACCTCCTCGACGGCCATCACGATTACGTGGACGGACAACAGCTCCAACGAGACCGGGTTCAAGCTGGACCGGCGCCAGAGCGGGACGGACGCCTGGGTGCGCATCACGCAGACCGGGGCGAACGTCACCCGCTATACCGACAGCGGTCTGAGCGCGGGTACGCAGTACTACTACATGGTCAAGGCCACTTCGTCGGCCGGCGATTCGGACTACTCCAACGTGGCCGCCGCCACCACGGCCGAAGGCCTGCCCGCGCAGCCGAGCGGCGTGGCGGCCACGGCGCTGTCGACCACGCAGATCAAGCTGACCTGGCAGGACAACAGCTCCAACGAGACGCAGTTCAAGATCCGGCGCAGCCTGGACGGGGTCGATTTCGATACGCTCGAGCCGGTCTATGCCGCGGCGAACGCCACGACGCTGACCGACAGCGGGCTGACGCCCGGCACGACCTATTCCTACAAGATGCGTTCGGAGAACGCGGCCGGCGTGTCGGCCTATACCACACCGGTGAGCGCGACGACGCAGCTCGGCGTGCCGGCCGCGCCGAGCGACCTGACGGCGACGGCCGCCTCCGCGAGCCGCGTCGACCTGACATGGAAAGACAGCAGCTCCAACGAAACCGGGTTCAAGCTGGACCGGCGCCAGAGCGGGACGGACAGCTGGGTGCGGATTGCGGAACCGGCAGCGGGCACGACGGCCTACAGCGACACCGGCCTCGCCGCCGGCACGCACTACTACTACATGGTGAAGGCGTACAATGCGGCGGGCAATTCGGCGTACTCCGGCGTGGCGGCGGCCACGACCGACGAGGGGCTCCCCGCGCAGCCGGCCGGTGTGGCCGCGGCGGCCGTCTCCGAAACGGAGATCCGGCTGACGTGGACGGACACCAGTTCGAACGAGACGCAGTTCAAGATCCGGCGCAGCTTGGACGGGATCGATTTTTACGTGCTGGACCCGCTCTACGCGGCGGCGGACGCGACGAGCGTGACCGACAGCGGGCTGACGCCCGGCACGACCTATCACTACATGATGCGTTCGGAGAACGCGGCCGGCGTGTCCGCCTACACGACGCCGGTCAGCGCGACGACCCAGCTCGGCGTGCCGGCCGCGCCGAGCGGCCTGACGGCGACGGCCGTTTCGTCGAGCGGCATCGATCTGAGCTGGACGGACAGCAGCTCCAACGAGACGGCGTTCAAGATCGACCGGCGCGAGAGCGGCACGACGCTCTGGGTTCGAGTCGCCGAACCGGCGGCCGGCGTGACGGGCTACAGCGACGTCGGGCTGCCGGCCGACACGCACTTCTACTACAAGGTGAAGGCG
>JAFGHX010000118.1 GCA_016929905.1 Kiritimatiellia bacterium | reverse complement strand
TGGCCCGGCAGAACATATCGATTCGCCCGGGGCATGGCACCGGCTTCATGCCACAGGCGCCAGATTCCTTAAATCAAGAAAACAGGGCCCAAAACAGCCGCTAAGAAGTGCCAACCCACAACATGTAGCTCGAAATGGACAAGTCTGCTCCATTTCTCTTGTCCGTAGTTGCGGGGTCTGCGGGGTTAGCGTGTGTAACGAGAAATGGCTAGCGGGAACCCGGCGGCGACAGAGGGTTGGCGCCCCCGGAATACCCTTGCGCACAGCGTGCGTGAGGTCACTGGTTTTGTCTCCGCCTCCCGCAGTGCTCTAGTTCTTACCCTTGCGTGCGTCCGCCAAGGCGCTCAATGCCGGCAGCAAAGTGTTGGTGCGAGTCCAACTGAATCGGGGTTTCACCCCTGAAAACAGATCCTTCTTGCCCTGGTGCGCAAGCCGAACCAGCACCCATTCTTTGGCTTCGTCGTTGTCTGTTTCGGCCACTTTGAGAAGTGTGTCCACATCAGAACCTGCGGCGAAGACCGATTTCAGGATTCGAATTTCCTCTATAATTTTCTCGCCTTCACCGCCCGGCAGAGACGCTCTGATGAGCTCTTCCGTGGTCGATCCGTCTCGTTTCGATCGAGCCAGCAGACACACGCACATATCACGCACGTCCTTGCTAGGGTGAAGGGCAAGGCGTCTCACCAGTGCCTCCGTGCCTTTGTTGCCGGATTGTCCGGCCAAGCCGAGGAGCTCACGTGACGTCAGCTCCGGCGATTCGCCGTCTTGCGATTTCTCAAGGCGAGCTAGAAGACGACTGCGTGCAGCCACAACGGATTTTGTCAGGCTCTGACTCACCCGGACGGGAGGTAACTCGCGAAGTCCCGCGTCTTCTCCAGCCACAAACACAGAGAGCGTCAATTCCCGCGTCGCAATATCGACCAAAGGGCAAGCCCACACTTCGGCTTCGACCGTCTTGCCCTCTGCCCTTCCTCCGAACGATGACGCCCGCTCCAGCACATACCCGTCCCCCTTATCTGTGAACAGGAACACTGTACCCAGTTTGGAGTTCCCCGGCTTCTGCTTGTCCAATGCCAACACGAATTCCACGCGTTCATCCTCAACATCCACTCCCACGCAGGCAATCCGCGCGAAAGGCCCCGCCTGAACGAACACGGCGCTGGCCCACTGAGCCTTCAGCGTGTCGAGGCGTGTGTCGATGTCCGCGGCCGTCGAAATCGAGGTAAGCACCACCGTCAACAGCAGACCCGTCCACTCGACTGTCTGTCTTCCGTTTTGTCTGTTCATGCTCTTCCGTGCCTTTCGTTTTCTGAATTCTCGTCTCCAGATTCTCAACATCTTACTGTATCGCCTTGAAATTTGTGATCCTGTACTCTGAAAAACCAACACCCCAACCGCCCGCGCTCATTGTGTCGACTTCGCCCTCGTGCGACGTTCCTCTTACGGACACTTCGCCGTCCCCCCGGAGCCACAAAATGTAGCGTCGATTGAATCCCCACGGCTCTCCCTCGGCGTTCTCGCCCACCTTCAGCTGCAATCCGCCCTTGGTGCCTTCGGGATTCCCGTTTACGGATTTTTCCGCATCGCCGGTCGTGAACTCGTAAAGGCGCTGTTCAGAGAAGACCTCCTCCTTCTTAGGGTCCGCGCCGGGGGCAAAGACATACTCGCTGACTCCCCACACCACTCTGAGTTTGGTTCCGGCCGACGATCCTTCGCCACTCAACTTGCCCAACGCCACGGCTTTGAATTCAGCATCGCACTGGACTTTTTCGATGGGAGTATCTTGAGGAGTCACTTGGAGCCAGAACTCATGGCCAAACCCCCGCTGGTAGATGAGATCAATATAGTGCCTGCCAAAAATACGAAACCGAATTGGGATGGGACCACCGCCGTCCCATTGTTCCTCATCCACCGCGTCAATCCCCTTGGGGATTAGTTCCAGGGTCTGCCAAGCATCCTTCGCTTCGAACCGTGTGTCCACCTTGAACACAGTGATTGGAGCCTCGGCTGAGAAGACGCCTGTGCCGATGTCCCAATCAGCCCTTATTACGTAGTGTCCATAGCTTACCCGGTGCTCTTCATCGTCGCAGCCGTCCCACTCACACGAATATGTGTCGTCCTGAACGTGCTCCCACAAACGGACGTTTCTTACATGCGTGCCTGCCTCGTCCAATATGCGAACGGTCAGATCACCCACCAACCCACCGCTGCCAGCCAGAGAACACAGCTTCACGACTATTTGACTTCTGGCGGTGGAATCATTCCAACAGAAGACCCGAGGGGCGTTCATGTCCACAATTCCTACATATAGGATGGCCTTTTTGCCTCCAAAGGTGTTCGCCGTCGGGTTGGGCGTATCCGGATCGTAATCCCCGAGCAATCCTTCCTCGTCGTTTACGCAGAAGTTCGGACCACAGAACCAGCCTTTGGCGGGTGCACCGGTCCGCTTGCCGCCAACTTGAGCGACGTAGTCGTAGTCCTCTTCACCCTTCGGTTTGGTACTGCGCACGTGCATCAGGGTCACGTCGTACTGGCGGCCCCTCACGAATTTCTTCGGTTCGGTTGTGGTGCTGCCTTCCCCGCCGGTCACACGCGACCCGCTTCCGGCCTTCAGCGTGTACGTTTCGGACTTGGTGCCGCTGGTGTCACCCGTTGTGAGTTCGATCGTGATCTTGTCCGATTCGGCGGGGTCGCTGTCGTTGTCGGGGTCGGTGCCCGAATCGTGCTCTGTCCCGTCAGCGAGCCCGTCCCCGTCGGTATCCACTGCCGCGTCGTCTTTGCGCGGGTTGCGGTTATGCGCCTTCTCCCAGCCGTCGACCATGCCGTCATGATCGCTGTCGGTGTTGTTCGGGTCTGTGCCGTCGTGGAACTCCAGTCCATTAGTCACACCGTCCCCGTCCGCGTCCAGTCCGGCGTCTGAGGCGTCGTGCTTGTTCAGCCCATATTTCTCTTCCCAAGCGTCGGGCATGCCGTCGTTGTCGGTATCGGTCTCCAGTTGCAGCTTGGTCGCATTGATGTAGGGTTTGTTCAGGTCGCCATCCGGCGCAGCGCACAGCGTGATCGTGCCGTCCGCGCCAGGCCGCACGTTGCGGAATCGTGCGACATGCCCGGCCGCGGTGTTCGCACCGGCAACCGCGGTCAGACCCGGATCGCTGAGTCCCGAGCTTTCGGCTCCGATCGACCCATGGTTCAGAAAGTCGGCGGCCCCGTTTACGACGTAGCGGGTGAGCCGATCGGTATAGCTTGTCTCGTTGCGGTTCCCGAACACGGTGAGTTCATAGGAGGAGGCGGGGTCAAGCCCACTGAAGGTCAGCACCACAGGCTCGGCGCTGTAGCTGATGACGCCGGTGCAATCGACCTTACCGCCGAACTCCTCGGCCGCGTCGGTACCCGCGGTGCCATTGGCGCCCTGCAGCGTGTGGCTGCCCCCGTTCCAACTCCCGCCCGTCACCAATAGGTGCACATCCAGCGTGCGGCCGGTGTCATAGTCCACCAGTGGCCCGGCGGCCGAGCCGGTCGTATAATGGGTGATGTTCTGGGCCAGTTGTCCGCACGCCCACGACAGGTCGTTATAGGCCGTGAACGCAATTTCCTCACGCCAGTCGATCTGGACTGTCTTATCAGAAGTCATCGCCACACTGCCCTGCGCCGGGGTCGGCCAGGCGAGGTGGCCCGGCCCCAGTTCCTTGGGCGAGTCGGCGTTCCACTGCACCACGACGCCAGCCCGGTATTTTCCGAATACGGGCACCGCGCCACTCAGGTGCGGCGTGCCGTATTCGCTGACGAAGGTGAGCGAATAGAGTTGCGTATCCACGTACCACTTCCCGTCGGCGGGGTTGTACAGGGCGATATCGGCGCCATCGTGGCCGTCGTAGTCGGCCGGCACCGGGATGGGGACCAGTATTCACGTATACGACCACCACAACGGATGGGATGAGACACCGGGAGTCAAGACATGGTGCGCCACGTACTGCGTTGACACGCGGAAGACTACGGCCGCTGCAATCGTGTGGCGGGAAAGACTCCGCGGCGACGATACGAGCACGGAATGGCTGCGTCTGCTGAGTGAAAAATCCAGTTCGGAGGACCCCGCTATTGTTGAACGGTTCGGGTTACTGGCCGCGCTCATGCAGCCCCAGCACTACGCGCAAACGGAGGCAGTTCTCAAAGCTCTCGCAATGGGCTTCGCAATGGTTCCTGAGCACCAGGAGTTGTCTCGCTGGTACTATTCGGAGCACGTTGGTCGCGAGCGGAAGCTTGCAGCAGGCGCGCAGGTCCTGTTCGCGAAGTCTGGCCGGCGGGTCGGGTGGATCGATCTCAGGAAGGAGCACGGGTTCCTGCTCGTCTCCCGTCTGGTTGTCGAAGTCCACAATGTGCAGGTCGTGGGAACTGTGATCCGGAACGCTGTCCTCTTGGGTGGCGATTCGATTGACCGGGGCATGGACCTGAGCTTTCTGCACGGCGAGCATACGATAGACGGAGTGCGACTCAGTGTGGCGGGGCACAAGAGCCCAGTAAGAATCAGCGCCGTTGAGGCGGATATCGATGGTGACTCGTTTGTCGGCGCGGCCCGGAGGCTGATTCTTGATCGTCTATAGTGATAGACATGTTGAAGGTTGGATTCTCGGAATGGACCACCCCCACCTGTGATCGAGCAACCCGACGCGTCGGCAGTCATTTGGCCTGGTCACTGCTTTCAGCGACCGGAGGGATGGGCCACAGAATCGCCAGCAGTTCAACTGAAGGGAGCTTGAAGCTGAGATCCAACTCGGCTATGCGCGACCTGATCAACGACACAGCCGCCTCCGCGGACGATGTCACTAGGTCCCCGTCCTCGGGTCGAGGGGTCTGCTGGGTCTGGTGGCCCATGCGTCCCAGTGTCTCGTTCAGTAGCTGAATGAGCGCCCAATCCCTGAGGATCTCTCTTGGTGCCTGATCATCTGTGCTCAACACCACCCCCACAACCACGGCTCTCGTGGGCGACGCATCGGCCGTCACGCGGTCTACGATCCGGGCGATTATGACTGGATCCGGCAGCGCTGCCACAGACATCCCAGCAAGACTGGAATCATCCAGCAAGGCCTGACGAAGAGCCTGATCTACGACCTTGTGACCAACCCCCAAGATGCGCTGAGCCGCATCGCGTGCTTTGACACCTCTGTTGAAGTGAAGCCCCTCGTACGCAGTCCTGACAGCTGGTTCCGTAAGCCAGGCCTCGGGCGTCTTGAACGAGATCCCACCTTCGTCGCTACGAACCCTTCGCCTATTGAGCGCTAACATCGTCTCCACGAATGGCCTCAGGTCGGGCAGATCCAAGGGGGGGATCTTCCCCGAGACTTTCTGGAAATCGAACCGGTCGCAATGCCCGACCATTTCCGCTACAGTCCTCATGACATCTTGACCGCCGAAACTGGCGGTACGACTGTCGAACCAACGCGAAAGTGAACCATCTGACACGGCAGATGCTTCACTGAATAGTTGCCGGAACACGGACGGCGACGTCATCCCTAGAACGAGTTGCAGCAAGTCTTCCGGCTCATCCATCACATGGCCCAGTGCCGCCATAATTCGGTCGATCTTGCCGTTCAGCTTGTCCCATATCCGCGACTCCACCGTGTCTGGGTTGCGGACGGTAATCACCTCCACCTGTCTGGTCTGCCCGTACCTGTTCAATCGCCCGACACGCTGATGCAGCCGCATCGGGTTCCAGGGCAGATCGACGTGGACTAGGGAGCAGCACCGCTCCTGCAAGTCGATCCCCTCGCCGCCAGCCTCAGTAGACACCAAGAAGCGCACGTCTCCCGAGTTGAACCTCTCAGCTGCGGTATCTCGGGCTTCGGTGATAGTTCTGGGCGCCTGATCCGCCCCGATAACCCCTTCCGCCCTATTGTCGCCGTTGATGAAACTGACACATCCGTCGCCAAAGCGCCGCATGAGTGCAGACATAACCAGCGACTGGGTGGCCTTGTACTCCGTGAAGAAGAGCACCTGACGGCCACGGAATCGTGTCTCCAGCAGGGTGACAATCTTGCCAATCTTCGTCTCTTCCTTCACTTCCTCCGCGGCGGCAATTAGCTGCCGCAGTTGCGGCTCCTCATCCTCGATCAGTCGGACGCTAGTTTCGAGGGTCGCTATTTGCTCTTCGAGCTGGCTCAACGCGTCCAGGTCGCCACCGCTCTCGATATCCGCGTATGCCGGCAGGATCTCGCCACGTGCCCGATCTGCCAAGTCCTTGAGCTGGCCCAGCATCTTGCGCTGAGACTCGATTCTCTGCAGGCGCCCGGACAGCGCACGGTGGATGGCGGCTACTGAACTAGACGCCAACTTCTGCATCGATATCAAGACCAGCACGACCAGTCGCGCGTCCGACGCGCCAAGCGATGAGGCATAGGCTTTCCCCGTGGAGATGAAGTCTGTCAGCATCTCGTAGAAGCGTGCCTCAGGAGGTGAGTATGTGTACGTTTCAGGAGTTACAACGGGAGGTCTGAAGAGCCGCTCGCCCTTCAGATCCGTGACATTCTGCTTGTTGTTCCGGATCATGGCATCCTTCAAGAATGCCATCTGAGGCAGCATGGGTTTCCTGGGATCAAAAAGGTCTGGTCGAAGCAGTTTCATCAAAGACAGAAAACCAAAGTCCTTCCCCCTGTGCGGTGTCCCTGTAAAGAACACCATCGATGAGACCTTCTTATCGTCGACCAGGCGCTGCAGCAGTCTGTAGCCAAGCGTCGGGCCGGCCTCCTCATCGGCGTTCAGATGGTGGGCTTCGTCGACGATCACCAAGTCCCACTGAGGTGTATCGAACAGGCGGGTGTGCCGACCGCGATGGTCGTCCCGCAGGGTCTGTAAAGAGGCAACCACCTGATTATGCGTGGTCCAGAAGTCCGTTTTGTTCGTGTCTGCCTGAGACACGTACTGTGCCAAACGGATGTCGAACATCTCGCGCAACCGATACTGCCACTGTTCGACTAGAGATGCCGGGCAGATGACGAGAAGGCGGGACACCACACCCTTGGAGAGCAGTGGCCAGAGGATCAGGCCCGCCTCAATGGTCTTGCCCAGCCCAACGTCGTCCGCGACAAGCCAACGGGCAGGAAGGTTTGAGATCACGCGGTGACAAACCCAAAGCTGATGCGGGAGTAGCGCAATGCGGGATCGGGAAAAGACTCCCCACTGGTCGTTCACGGACTGAATAGCTGCAGCCAGGGACCGAGTGATGACACTGAGCGGAGGATGCCACGCAGGGCTGCTCACAACGTCCAGCGGACCGTGGGTTAGCGAGAGGTCCGACCTAAGGCATTCCTCGATCCCGTGGTCAAACCGAACGATCAAGGTCTCATCCTTATCCAGTTCGACCTTGCCTAGCCCAAAGCGGCTGCTTCTCACCAGCACACCTGGAGGGAAAGCTCTTCTTTCAGATGTCATCGTTCAACTCCACATCATCGACGGTCTGTGGTAACTGTGTGCCAGGCCCTTCTCCATTCGCCGCCGCAAGAAGAGGCAGATCAAACGACCTGCCGAAAGTGGCCTTCTCCTGATCGCCGAGGCGGCGCACCAGGAATTCATATATGGTGGAAGAGACCGCGACTCCGCCGCCCGGTGCGACGTCGATTTCATCGCAGCCGGCAATCCATAGAACCTGACGAACGCGACGCGCCGGCACAAAGCAGTGACGCCACACGTGGGGTTGGTTGAGGACCTGCATTCTCGTGAGCTCACGCATGACGAAACACGCCCCAGTCCCAAGCGCCCGTGTGATGGGCGGCGCATCCGGTCCACCGCCCTGGAAGATGGCGGACGCTCGCGGGGCCACAATGTGGTCAAGCGAGAAGGGCTTGCGGATACGATTCGTAGCCAGGAAACTCTCCACACACTGCGGCAGCCACCGCGACAGGTGGAAGATGCGGACAAAGTGGGAGATCCACTGGTAGTAATCCGCCTGATCGACTTTCTCATCCAGGTAGCCTTCCAGCACACGCATCCAACTGGCCGCGTCTATCTGAGGATCGGCAAAGACGTCGAGCCAGCCCTTCCGATCGCATAATCTCAAGAACCCCCGATGCTGTTCGGCCGTCTGTCGTCCCATTGTGTGGAAGGCGCCAAGCATGAATAGGCTCAGCCATTCTTTCCTGTCACGGCGGTCATTGGGCTGAAAATCAGGACGAACCACGAAGGGGCTGCCGCTCGGATATACCCGCTCCTCATAACGGCTCGTCCACCCCGCCCCGTTCATGCGCCACCACTCGAATAGATCGTTCAACCAGCGTGTTGCCTGTTGTGAATTGAGTCGCGATGGGAGCGGAGGGGGTGGAGGCGATGAGGATAGACCGATCCATGCCTTGAAGAGATCGTCGCTCAGGACGTCACGCGCGATCAAGCCGGCGTCTGCAGCATCAGCCGTAGTGAGCCGTCGGCGCCCCGAGGGAACCCAAGGCGTCCTGAGGACCTCGTCCAGTTGTCGGTACTGACGGTCCATGAATCGCTGCTTATCAACCAGATAGCGAAGCAGGCCATTACACTCACCTGCTGTGAGTTGTCCGTCAGAAATCCAATGGTGTATGGTCTTGGCGGTGGGGCGCGTCTGAAGCCCTGCATCCTTTAGAAGCTGCACCGCCGCGGCGTCGTACCCGTCGCCCAGGACGGTCAAGAGACGGCTGGGCAGGTGGGACATCCCGTCAAACTCTGGCGCGTGGAGCTCGCTCGGGCACGCCTCAGTCCGACGACCGTTGCCATCGATGCCCGCAACGGGGCACTCACGCAACCATGCCAGGACTTCTCCCCAGTTTCGCTCGGGAAACGCCGCAGCAATGGCGTTGAGCACATCTGGGTGCTCAACCAGCCACGCGAATTCACGACATGAGATCCCAATGGCCTTCCAGTCGAGAGGCACAAGCCTTGCTGTCGGGACGACTTCGGCGTATCGACACGTCTGGAGATACGCCGTGACGAAATCGTCGGGGACCGTGTTATCCGGCGCGAGAACTCTCTGTTGACCGTCCTCATGGTTGACCGGCATACCAGAGGTCAGCAGCGCCATCCGGACCTTCTCAGGGACGCCCCGGAAGTAGAAAGCCGGTGTATCGTGCAGAGATATGCAGGACGACTTGTCGAACGTGGGCACGACCCTATCGGCCTCCGGCAACGCGGCGAGCGTTTCTGCGAGGTTACGGCGCAACTGTTCGGTTTCGTTGTCACCACCATGCCATCGCCAGATACACCAGAAGCGACGAAACATCTCTGGATGTATGGATCCGACCTCTGCGCACTTCCTGAGCGCCGCCGGCACGCGCCTGATTAGCGCTGCAACCTCCGCAAACCGTTGCGCATTGGCCTCTGGATCGACCAGGTGGGTACGCCCGGACTGCACCTCGAATCTACTCGATATGCCCACTCCGCACCCGAGCCGCGCGTGCAACGGAAGCACCACGAAAGCATCGTATGCAAACGCCTCCGCCCATGCCGCTGGCAGCCCGTCATCGGCAAGGAGAAAGGCCATTTGCCCTGCGTGATCGGCTTGCCGCAGCCGCAAGAACCGAACGCGATTGGCACGAAGGAAAGATGCGCCCTCTATGGAGACGAGTTCGCCTATGACTCCATCCCCACAACTCCAAGTCTCATCAACGCAAAGCCGTAGTCTCGTTTCCGTCCGAGCATCGCATAGTTCAATGCTGTCCACCTCGCGCAAGAAGGGAAGCAAGTTGATCAGTTGCCTGGACGCGTCCTCGCGCAACAGTTCGGCGTCTTCTCGCAGCGGGAGTTCAATGCGAGTTGCGCCGAGGGGAATCTCCGTGGGTGGAGGCACCTCGACGGGCAAGCAACCAGCCTCTATCGCGAAGTGCCACCAACCGGAGTGGATTGCGGGCCGGTCGGTGATCAGGTAGACGCACTTGAACCCAAGTCCAAACCGGCCGACGGTACGCTCCGCTTCCGTTGCGGTCGTGGTGTGCGGCTTGAAGCTTCCCGCAGATCTGAGCACTCCTTCGACGTCCCTGGAGTAATTCGCATCCTCATGCTTCCCGTGCCGCCAGTAGTTGAATGGACGGCCATAGTGCTCCACATAAAGGCTCTGGCCATCCCCCCCGTTCGGGACATATCTGAACGTAACCGGTCGATGCTCAAGGGGGTCCATGCCGAGGCGGTGTCGCTGCAGATACGCGTCCTCAGCGTTCTGAACAAGCTCGGCGAACACGGAGAATTCGTCGTAGCCGTATCCGCGGATCTGGTCGCGACGGGCGTCGACGTACTCGCGCTCCATGATCTGCCGCATGTTCTCTTCAAGCTCTTGCCGGCGCGGGGACCGAGAGCTTGTCTTTCGGTACTCCTCGAATAGCTTTGCGAACTCCGGGTCCGCTACTTGGTCGTGGTACTGATGAAAGAAGTGATCCTGGTTCTCCTGGCGCATGCGTGTGAGCAGGACCGATGGCCGTTCCAGGTGTTGCAGAATCAGTTCCTGTGCTGCCGCGGCTTCATTGTCGTTAGTCGTGGACGCGCTTGTGCGGAGAAGATCCACCACTTCAGTCGCGATGAGCCTGTCTGTAACGATGGCGTCCGCAGCGGTGTCGCCTCTGGCAGTGGCCGTGAGCGCCTGTTGAACAAAGATCGTCGCCTTTCCGTCGTGCGCCGCCTGAGGACCACCCCATGACGAAGACTGATCCACAACATCCCCGCCAGGAAGTTCGTAGCGCACCCGGATGCGATCGACGGCAGCTACGTTGACGGCGTGAACCGGCAAACTGCCCATGACATCGGTAATCTGTTCGCGAAAGACGGATCCGTCCCGATGTAGCTCCGCGAGGAGATCCCGCCAGGGGCCAAGAACCTGCGACATTGTTGAAGTCTCGTCCGCACGGGGGGACTCGGTGATCTGACGGCGGGCGCACTTGCGAAGAAGGAGAACAGGGCTCCTTGGGTGTCGGCCCACCCACTCGATCAGTCGTCTGGTAGTCCTGTCCGGAGCGTGGATTAGCCAGCGGCGGGCACCCGGTTCTAGGCGGCCGGGCTGGCCGAGTTCTTCGTCCCAATAGCAGTCAGCCAGGGGCTCGAACTTCCCTGAGCATGCTGGTACGCGGATGCGTGAGTCAACCTCGACTTCGGAGTCGACGAGGAGCGCCACGAGTACCTCGTAAGCAGCCCGGTGGTCCTTCACCGGCCCGCTGATCGTGCACAGCGCATGTGCCGCCTGTTCTGCCGTGGGGGAATCCGGGACGCCCAGCCGCTGAAGAGTCTGTCTCAAGCCCTTCGGCAGGTTCTCTGGGCTTCGCTTAAGGCAGAGGATCTGCTGTCCGATATCGTCTTGGTGCTGGCCGGTTCCGAGGAAGACGCCAAGTCTCGTGTCCGGCTGACCACTGCCCCTGAAAAGGTGGAACACGGACTGAGTTGCGGCAAGTCGATCCCATACGGGAGCGAGACGTTCATCCTCGCCAAGCAGTTCGGCAACGAGGGAATAGACGGATGCAAGCCCCTGGGGATCAGTTTCCTGGGCAGCCGCGAGACACTCGCATAACGCCTCGAGGTTCTCTTCGGATGGCTCTGGGGCTGTGAGAAAGCCCGGTGTCGCCGTCATCTTCTTGGCATACGCAGGCAGCCGAGTAGCAACCCAAAACCTATGCTTGAGCACGTCGCCGCCTCGGTGCACAATCACTTCGGCCGGGAGCAGGAACCGCACTTCGGTGGCCTTTTCTGCGCAGACCCAGGGCAGCTCGCCAAGCGCCGTCTGCAAGTCCGATGGGGATGACTGTTTCCAGGAAGCAGCACGGTCAATCCAGTCGTAGAGATCGGCTGCCGAACGTAGCCACTTCGCAGTGCCCATGGTGCGAATGTGCGTGAGCATTGTGTCGAGAACCTGGCTGAAACCAGCAATCCCGCACCAGGAGTCCCACAATGAGCGAACATTCGCCGAAACGCTGTCCACGTAGGGCAGCTTTGAGGCGGGCAGATTGGTCGGCTTCGTATCAAGCCACTTGGGACATACAACGTTGGCGGGCGGGGCCCAGTGGTCCTCCGACACCAAGACCACGGACTCCGTCGACACCTCTGTCGACAGCGCCTTGGCAAGATTGGCTCTGCCAGCCACATGTTCGAGGAGGGCAAGACGATTCCTTTTCTCAAGCGTTTTCCATATGCCCTTGAACCCTGACCGCAGCCTCTCGTCACAGACGGCAGCGTCAACGGTCGCAACACCGATGTACTCCAGCACCTGCCTCGCCTTGGCGGCGGACAAGCCGACTTCATCGGCAAGGGCCTGCAAATCCACCGCCTTGGGGGCCAGGTAGCTGAGGATGGGTTGCGGAAGGTGGAGAATAGCCTGCGAGAGTATCTCGGCTTCGGGAAAGGCTGTCCGGCCCGTGAGGCTGGGCACGGTGACGTCGCTGAGTGCCTCGGCTCTCGTTGCGTCTGCCGGACGATCTTCCCAGTTGTCGATCAGCACTTTGAATCGTTGGGCCAACGACAAGTCACGCGATTCACTCGTAACCGCCTGGCAGGCAAGCTGTCTGACGTCAAGTGATTCTATCTCGCAGAAGCGACTCAGACTGTCCCGAACAGCACCATCCAAGTCACTGATGCTCAGCTTGTCGAACAGGGCCGTGAGCAGTGGGCCAATGTCCTTCTTGTGCCAGCCCTGCCGGCGCAGCCGTTCTGCCGCCGGCCACGCTCCGGAGACCTCTTGCGCGCGACGCCACTTACCGTCCAGACAAGGGACTACCCGAGCGTCCGTGAGTAACGCCGCCATCTCTTCCGCGTCTCTCTTGTATCCCGGCTCAGGTGACTCGCTGAGTCGCTGGATCGTCTCGGAATAATGCCGCACCAGATAGGCCAACAGCGAGCGGTTGTCCCTATCCGGCTCGCCGATCTGCCTGAGTACGTCCTTCAGAACGGCGGCGCGGCCATGCTCTTCCAAGCCGAGTCGTTGCCTGTAGAACCGGACAATCATTCTGTCTGCGCTGTGAAGGAGGCGGCACTCGGGGACCGTGATGGGTGCGTCCTTGATGTCATCCTGAGACTGCAACCGAAACCGGGCTCGCACGGAAGACTGGTCAGCGCCCATGGGGTCGCAAAGAGATACCAAACGCCCGTCGGCCGTCCGGTGAATGGGAAGCGCTTGTAGCGTCAGACGGCATTCTTCGTCCAAGCTGTCCCAATGGCGATTCGCGATCTCCAGGAGTACTCCGGCCGCCTTTTCCGCGTGAGCCTTGACCGTGGGACGGTTGACTTCCTCCTCGATGGTGGGAAAGCGTTCGGGTGCAGACCTGCGAGCTCTGGCGAAGATGGCGAGTGCGTTGTTGGCATCGGGAATGGCGACACCGCAGTCTGCGGTGGCCAGGGCATCGACAAGGCCGGGCTGCTGGCTGAGCAAGCGGTGAATCTCACGAGAAAAGGAGGGGTCGACTTGCGGGAAATTCCGCCGGAATAGTCCTTCCCAGAGGGCTGTGTCTTCATCCGATTTGGATTCAGGGCGCAGGAGCACAGTGCCCATGGACCTACGATCTGAAGTGTTGTGGGCAGTGCGGATGAGAAACCCCAGGTGCAGATCCGGTGGAAGTCGGACGGCATCCACTCCAGCGAGGAAATCGACAACAGGGGCGATGTCCCCGGCCGATGCCAGGCTGTCGTGCCCATACCGGCTCGATACGCGCCGCAGGAGCTGAAGGGCCGCAGCCTCGTCCGCCTCACTCACGTTCTCGATTTGCCGCCGTTGCTCGGTGGGCAGCAGGGGCAAACCGGCTTTGGCAGAGACCCACTCCACCCCGTCAAAGCTGAGATGCGAGGATTGGAAGGCGCGATGTATGGGAAGTTCTGCATCGCCAGACTGAACGATGTAGAGAGCTTCCGGTTCATATTTCAGAGGGTTGCCATCGCCGGCCCTGCAGAACGCCCAGCAGCCGGAAAGTCCTTTGGGAGTGAGAACGGCGCCTGATTCTGCCGAACGGCTGATGAGCTTGTCCAGGTCCTGAGGGTCGGGCGGTTCATCGTGAACAAGGACACACCTGGCGACATCGGCAGAGACCGCACGTTGAACAGAAACGCTTGCCTGACTGCCCAGTCTCGCGCGCAGGGCGTCACCCAAGCTCCACCTGATGAATCGCCGTTCCACGCATGATAGAGCGTGGAAACGATCCCCGTAGGCAGCAAGCCAATCCGGGACCATGTCCATGGAAATGCTCGTGCTCTCGCCGCCGATCAGGATTTCGACGGTCTCTCCCCATAGATCATGCAGTCGGAGACACCAGGGCTCTTTGGAGAAACACGCCTGCAGGTGCTGCGCCAGCGATTGCGGCGCCCCATCCGGGCCGGCCAGAGGAAACAGAGCCAGGTATTCTCTCGGATGGTCTTGGATCAGCTTTGGAACCAGATCAAGCATGTCGAGACTGGCTTCCCTGAGAAGAGGGACCACACCCTTCTCAACAAGCAACCGATTCCAGTCCGTCTTGCGCCTTGCGTCGTCCGAGCCATCGATTCGGAACTCGACCCGCTGACGGGACGGGCCGACGAAGAGTCCAGCGCTGAAGATGCATCCGGATGGGCCTGGTTCCAGAAGCGGAAGGAATACCCTCCACTGGGGGGCATCGGTTCCATCAATGCGAATGGCTTCCACGCCCAGCGGAATCCCAATAGAAGCCCAAGGCACCGCACGTTCCTGGTTCCTCTGCAGCCGTTGCCTGAAGTCGAGCAGGTCTGGGTCGTCAAAACGCGCGGTATGTCGGACGTGGAATGGCCACACCGACTCTTCTGTTGTCACTTCTCCTGCCCACCTACGGAACGTGACCGTCCGTGGATATGCACACTTCAGCTCGCTACTCTGCGTCATCTGCTTGGCGGCCTCACGGACAGAGTCCTCGAATCTTCGGAACTCAAGGGGATGAGCGGTCGCTTCGATCAATGCGATCGTCGCGACACCTTCCTCGGTCAGAACGCCAAACTGAATCCGATCCACGTTCTTGAGAAACAGTATGGCGCGAGCCGCTTGCACCGACATCTCGTCAAGGAGGCCGAGTCGGACCTCTTCCGACGCAAATAGATCAGGATACAGCGGCTTTGCCCCAGTGTTCTGCTGTCGTAGCGGCAGCCGGAGCAGCGCCTGCCGGTAGTCACCGGTTGGGTCCCCGGCGATGGCCCCGAACGGCAGGTCAGACCCGAGCGCGACTTTGGGTAGAATGCGCTCCAGAACAGTCTTCAGTGGGCCGGCCTCGGTCTGCGCCGCAGCTCGGAAATCATCAAGAGGGAAGCGCCAGCCATTCGCCGGGAATATCCGGTGCAGCAGATCGAAAACATGCACCTCTCGCCGGGAGAAGAGAACTGGTGTATCCGTGAGGAAGTAGACGCTGTTGAGCCCTATGCCGAACCTCCCTGCAGCCGTTGCCTGGAAACGCTTGTGACCGCTGGCCACGTCGCAGATCGCGGTGAAATCATCCTGGTCGCCGGGAGCTACGTCGTCTTTGTCCCTGAACGGGGCATTGTTCCTAACCAGCAGTGCGGGAGAAAGCAACGGACTGTAGTCTTTGTGCAGATCACTGCCGTGTTGTCGCTCATCGAGGATGACCTGTACCTCGCTGGCGCCGGCGTCATCTGCGTTTTGCAGTAGTTCCTTGATGACTGCCGAGCCAACTTTGATCCCTCCCTCGGCCATTTGTCCAAGGAACGTCTGGATGGCTCGGGCCACATCGTAGTGCTGGCCGGCACTTTGACCGATGCCTGGGGTGCTAGGCATGGTTGTCACCCACCTTCATGTCATCACACTGCTCAGAAGACGTTGCAGAGCAGGCACGCGGCGACAGTTCATCCCGACCTGCTCCTCCACCAGCTCGTGCCTCATCTGCCACGATGCTGCCAACCAGTCAATAACCGCAGGTATGTCGGTGGGCTGCGCCGGCCGCCCTTCCTGCTTCACGAATGGTCCGTCTGACTCCGTCAGGATGGCATCGTGCGGCACGAGTCGAATAAACTCATGCCACTTTGTGGTGCGGATCATTGCGGGGTTGACCGAGAGCAGATGCCCTGCATCCAGGACTCGGAGAAGTTGCGCGCGTGAACCAGAGAACCAATGAAACACGGCATTGACGATGCCGGATCGCTCTAGATGCGCCAGCACAACGTCTTCCGCTCCACGGGAATGCAGCGTGACGAACCGTGGGCGATCCCTAATGCAGTCGAGAAGCATCGCGAAGGACGCCTCCTGAGTGGAGCGAGGCACCTTACCCGCTGCAGAGAAATCGAGGCCAATCTCCCCGATGAGGTCCTGTCCTGCGCACAGTGTCTTGAACAGGGGAATCTCTCTTGCATGGTCCTTGGCGGCGAGGGGATGAAGGCCCAGAGCGGGCCTCGTAAACGTCTGACCTCGAAGGTGCTCTTGTGCCATCTCAAAATGACTTGGCAGGTATGTGACGGCAATGGTGGTGACGTGCCGGGTTTCGGCATCGCGCACCACATCACACGGTGCCTCATATAGGTCTACGTGACAGTGCGTATCGATCATCATGGCGATTTCTTGATGCCGGCCAATGCGCACACCGACGATGACGCCTTTGCGGACAACCACCTTCCGACCTCGCCGAGCATTCTTTCAACCACACCCGCATACAAGTCGAGCTTCGCCAGTGGCAACCGACCGTTTGCAAGAAGCGCCTTCGCGATGTCCTTGCGACTCGGCTTCCGGCGGAGGAGACCGATCAGGGCATGAAAGTCAGGGTGTTCATCGGCGCGTAAGGCCAGAACGTCAAAGCCATACACCTCGTCGTCGCAACCGATAGCATGAAGGCTTGCGCGTCTGAACAGACACGGGACGCATGCTCCGCAAGCACGGGCGCGCCGATTGTTCCAGTGGGCGCGTCGGCCAGCTTTGCCGCACGAATTCGTGAGTTGGTACGCGCTCTTAAGGAGATGCTGGTTCAGGCACTCAGAGAGCATCTCGCCTTTCGTCTTCAACTCGTACGGATTCGTGATCTCATGTCGGATTCCTGCAGCAACAAGAGCCTTTTGCAGCGAGTCAATGAAATACGGATGAACTGTCCTCGTACTACATGAACCTCGCCGGCTCGGGTTCAGGGGCATATTCAAAGCGATGGGTCCATTTTCGGGAATGTGGATCGGCGTGCGCGCTCCAACCTTCGAGGCGGCGTAGACGGCCAGGCCCAAGAAAATGAGCGAGCGGCTTCTGAAGCTGGTTTCAAAGGCATGCTCGCGGCCGTGATTCGAGCTGTTCCCGGATGGACGACGCACACCAACGCGAACCTGAAGGTGAGATATAGGGTTTGGCACCCCGGCTTTGAGACACTCACAGAGGTGAGCCTGATCGCTCGCTGGGCCGGCCACATCGCCATCATAGTGGCTGACGAAGAGGATAGGCTGCTTCGGGAACTTCGCGCAAAGGTCCAAGGCACCAACAAATGAGTCCAATCCGCCCGACAACAGACTCACCTCTGGGGTCTTCGGGAACCCTCGCGGCAACTTCCGGCGATTTGTCCGTCGACGGCTAAACGGCCCATCCGCCTGCGTGAACGTGAAATGCCATCGGTCTCCGGTGAGAAACGATACGGATTCAGCGAACGCTGCGGCGGCCTGATTCCATTCTGCGAAATGCTGCAGCGGCAGTGTTACGCGCAGGTCACGCGTCCATCGGTCCGGCGTTCGTCTTCTGAGCGCAATCTTGTCGACCGCAAAGACGACAGCAGAGAGCACAAGAAAGTCCAGAGCCTTTGCGTCAATTCGCCAGCTCATCTTCAGAATGGCACTAAAATCGAGATCCAGCAGGAAGGTTTGGCTCAATGAGGGGACGTGGATTTCCAGACCCGTGAACTCACGGAACGCTTTCTTCCGGTTCTGTTGAATGACGATGTTCATGCCGAGCTCCTACGTGTCTGAGTAGATTGCGATCGTCCGCTCGAGTACGGCGTCCACGATCTTGGCGCCCTCAGGACCTGCCCAGTCAACGGCGGTGAGATCGTGGCGATCTGCCTTGACCAATTGCATTTCGACCGAGACGAACTGCCGCGCTTCTTTGAGAATGTTGTCGGCCGCCTCAAAGCCGTGCTTCGCCGCTTCGTGTTCGCAGAAGAACGTCTTGAATCGCTCCATGATGTAGGACTCGAAGAGCATCTGCACAACATCGGCCATGTCGTATGCAGCGTCCGTCAAGAGCGCCTCAGCGGTGTCGATGGAGTCGGGCTCCGAGCATATGGTTTCAAGGACCGTTACGAGAGCCGCGCGCAGCTCTGCTTGGATGATCTGAGACGCATCTGTAGACAGAACATCGGCAATCGCGAGAGCGAGTTGTGAGGGTAGCAGACTGTCGGCGTTGGGTATGCCGGCATCCCTCAAGGCCTGGCGCAGCCCAACCTTGGGAACTGAACTGAGAAAACTCGCGAGCCGTTGAGCTGCTGGCCTAACCGCCCCGGACCCGCTTCTGCCAATTGTGCTGCGGCGCCCCCCTCTACCGGCCCCCGAACTTGCGCCTTTGCGTCCTTGACCGCCGCCGGTGGATTTCCGGCCGCCAGAGATCCTTGCACTTGTGGCCCTGGCCGGTGGAGCGGGGAACTGAGCCAACAGCGCGTTCAGCTTCGTGGTCGCTTCGGCCGGGCTGAGCTTCGCAAAGTCCGTGGGCAACGAGCCGAAACCCTCACCGGGTTCCGCACACAGCCCTGTCGCAACGGCACCAACAAGCTCAGCCGCCATTTGCCCAGTGGCAGAGCCAGCATTGAGCGCGTTGGTCACGTTGGTCTTCACGTGTGACCACTTTGGAGACGGAGTATACGGGCCGGATGTTCCCATGGTTACCTCTCTCTCTTCAGATGAGCAGCCTTGGCAGCTCGGCCCTCGGTCTGTTTGCCAAGGTATTCCCGTAGCGCGTCCACATCGCCTTTCAGGGATGGGTGGTTCTTTGCCATGAGTTCAAGATTGCCAGCCAACCACCCAGGCAGGTTGATGGCCGGCAGCGATCTGATTGTCCTGGAGAAGGCCGTGAATGTGGTTGGCTGTAGTTCCACACATCTGCAGTATCCGCGGTAGGCTTCCGCATCCTTGGGATCGCGCTGCAGGTGCTTCTCGATCAGGGCGGTCACGCCATCGATCTCATCCTGCCGAAGATCCTTGAGAAGCGTGGCAGCTTGCTTGCGGCCCGTCTCGGAGAGCAGTGCTGCATAGGCTGTACGCACTGCCGGCGGGATCAGTGACAAGCCAACAAGGGATGTCGCAAGGCGGTCGCGAACGAGCCAGAAGTAGTCGGATAGATCCACGCCGGAGAG
The DNA here is from genome assembly GCA_016929905.1 of Kiritimatiellia bacterium. GTDB lineage: Bacteria > Verrucomicrobiota > Kiritimatiellia > JAFGHX01 > JAFGHX01 > JAFGHX01. Next base: position 40,159 of record JAFGHX010000118.1, on the reverse strand, counting down.
TCTGGGCTCCATCTGAATCCATCTTTGGAGAGCTTCCTTGCTCCATTCCTTTGGCACCTCCCCGCCCGCCTCCATGTCGATGACCTCTCTGGGCGTCTGCTTCTGTGCCTCGTGCCAGCGGGCCAACTCCCGGAAGCGCGCCTCGTTCGAGTACTCAAGAAGCATGAGCTTCAAGAGTACGTCGTCACGAAGCGTCTGCATTTTGGCCACCGCCGCGAGGCGCCTTCGGAGGACAAATGCGTTAAGAAAGCGTTTGACCTGTCTGGGGTTGCCCTTCAAGTTCTCCGTCACGAGCTGCGCTGCACCAGCCGTGAAGGAAAGAGCAGCCTTGAGTTCGTCCGGAAGAGGCTTCCCTTTTAGGGCATCCTGAACGTCCGCAAGCCCAAAACTGCCAAACCGGTTGCTGCGTCGTCGTGTCTCACATGCCGCCACGCAGATCTGGAAGTCCGCATCGACAAGATCCCTCTGCGCGAAGAGCAACGTCATGTACGTCTCTATCTCCGCAGGTGACAGGCGCGGCAAATGGTAGGGCACTTGAATGAGTTTCTCGACGTAGTCCTGAACAAGCTGATCTCCAGCCTCGGTACCGCTCTCGCCTGGAGCCGCAGATGACCGTGCCGCATCAAGAGCGTCCCGATAGCGGACAGCGACTGCGTGTCTGACGATTCGCGGGTCCGCACCGATGACAAATGCTGTGTTCTCTACGTTGAGGAACAACTTGATGGCCTCCAGGTTCTCCACAATGCGCTCCGGAGAACACCGATCTAGGTCATCGATCAGCACGACAAGCGTCTTGAAGGACGTCTTCTTGAGGAGATCCCCGAAGCTATCGCGGAAGCTGCGGACATCGCCGAGTTCAGACTCACTGCTGTCTTTGAGCATACCCTCAGCTTTCTCTGTGCTCAGAATGGACTCGTCAGGCTGTGCTGGTCCTCCTTCAGATGGCCGGCCCGTAAGGAAGCCCTTGAAGACGCCGAGCAGACTGGGGACAGCGGTGGCTCCACCAGTCGCGTAAGCCAGAACAGCCGGCAATGCCACATTGTCCCACCCCATTTTCAGGAGTCGCATCCAGTTGACCCGGCCAAGAAGTCTACGAGCGTCATCTCGCAGAGCCTCTGGGAATCGTTTATGCTCTGTTAGCTCCTTGAGGACTGATGTGATCAAGGCGCTCTTAGCGTCATCGTACCCTTCGAACAACCACGCATCGAAATAGAGCACCGCTACGTCGTCACGAGCACCCAACTGCTTTTGCAGCATCTTCATGATGCTGGTCTTGCCATTTCCCCAGTCCCCAAAGACACCCAGCGTGATGGGCAGTAGCTTCGGATCACTGACGACTTCGGCAATAAGGTCCGCGTGAACCCGGAACCCGATCAGGTCCTCAGTCGTTTCATTGTCAGCCCACATTGCGTACTCCTTCTGTCCGAAAGCGGCTGCCAGGGCATCGTGAGATCGTCTGCCACAGCGTCACCTACAATCAGCGATGGCCCTCAGCCACAGTAGTCCCGAAACAGCCGTGCTTGCCTCTTGTCTCTGCCGGGGTAATATGCAAGACTCCGCATCGGTTTGCAATCATCGAGATACATGGGGTTCACTAGATGAAGCCTGAGCCGTGGGTGTCGCTGGAGGAGATCGCCGAGCATCTCGGCGTCAGTACGGACACCATCCACCGGTGGATACGGGCCAAGAAGATTCCCGCCCACCGGGTCGGCCGTCTGTGGAAGTTCAAGGTGTCGGAAGTGGACGAGTGGGTGCGCGCTGGCAAGGTTGCAGGAAGCGCCTCAAGTAGTGCGGCGGGAGGTACACCGTGAATGAAGTCGGCTGGGCCTTTGATGTCCGCCGGATTGACCTTCCGGACCTGACCATCGATGCCGGTCAGAGACTCGGGATGGTGCTTGCTCAGCCGCTGTTCGATCTGACTCCCGACGCAGATGACGCTCCCTGCCGGATCCGAGATGCTGACCGTGAAAGCCAGATGCTGGCCATCCGAAAAGCTTTTGAGGTCAGGGCGGCCGATGCTCGGACTCGCGGCGTGCCGATCCAGTTCGTCGTCTTCCCTGAACTCTCCATACCATTGGGCGATCCCGACGGCCTGAGTTGCGTATCCCAGCAGATGGAGAGCGTTGACGGTGATGTCGTGTTCATTGGCGGAATCGAGGGCATACGGCCCGACCGTTTGAATGAAGTGATAGACCGTTTTCCCCCGGCGTCGCAAGATGCTCAGCCAGTATTCGCAGGCGGAACATACGCCAACCTGTGTGTGATCGCGGTCAAATGCCGCAACCTGCCGGTACGGTGGTACTACCAAGCCAAACTTGCGGCCTCGCAATGGGAGCAGCCGAGGAACATGGCACGAGGCACGCGTGTCTTACGGTTCGTCGCGCCGGGCGTAGTCTTTCTATGCCAGATTTGCTTTGATCATATCGCCCGCGATGGAGAGAAGGACCTGAACGCTACCCTATGCGAGCAGCTCGCAGAAATGGTCAAACCAGAGACTGCGACCCTGGACTTCGTGTTTGTTCCGCAATACAACCCATCCCCCCGTAACGACGTATTCAGCAACTGCACGAGCCGCTTCCTTGCGTTCCCGGACAGGTTGGTAAAGCACGGCGACACAGCAGTCCTATTTGTCAACCGTGCCGCCGACCGCCAGGAACCTTCAGCGTTCGGATGCACAAGCATTCAATACAGACCCGGTCGGTGGAAGGTGGCCGACCACGATCTTGGTCCTAAAGGTTACGAACTGACTGTCGGGGCGGGGTCGGACCAAGGAACTGGAGAGAAATCGCCGATTCTTGACTACATGTTGTGGTTGGCGTCCTCTTAGCGCCACTTTTCGCCCCCGTTTTCGGTAACCGTTAAGCTCAGGCATCCTCGGCGTTCAGGAGCGTATTGCCGCACCCGGCTCGCGGGGACGCTCGCCCTCCATACAGAAGAGCCGATGGCTGCGGCGCGCCGCTGTAGGCGATATTCAGGCGTCAGTCCGCATCCAGCCCCTTCGCCCGGCAATGTCACGGCCCCCCTGCCGCCACCCACAGAACGTACTATCTCTCGAAGGTAGGTCCCTTATTTGGGGTCGAATGCCAAGTGACTATTCGCCGGATAATTCTTACGGATCGAGGCGGGCGGGGCGGCGATGCGACGCAGGCGCCGTTCGGCGGCGGCCAGCCGGCGGTTGCGCGAACGGCCATTCCATGAATGCTCGCACGGCCGGCCCTGCCCCTTTTTTGCTTCATATCGAACGCACGGCGTGTATAGTCTCTGGGCTTCTTGTGACGGCGGTACGGCACGGAATCGGGAGGTGAATCGCCATGGCATTCAGGCCGGGCAGGGCGGTGACGAAGGTTGAGATCGACAACCGGCATGAGGGGCGTGTGGTGGGGCGCGTCTGGCTGCTGGGCCGGGCCGAGCCCGTCAGGCTGGACCTGCACGGCAACTGCCTTGCCGACATCGCCGGCTGCCGGGCCGTCTTCGAGAACCCCGCGCCGGCGCCGGAGCCGAAGGCGGCCAAGCTGGGTCCGGTGCAGGCCGGCGAGGTGGGCGAGATGACGGCGTCCCGGAAGGTCCAGACTTTGGCCGTGCCCCTCGAGGAACTGCCGCGGATCCGCGAAGCGAACCAGCCGATTCCGCTGCGCGCGGCGAACGCCGTCTATCTGGAATGGTTCAGCGAGGCGAACGGGCGGGTTGTCATCGAATCGACGGACTTCGCCGTCGCTGCGCTCTCCGAGCCGCAATGGCGTTTGAGCCGCGAGGGCGAAGCCGCGCGCGCGCTGGCCAGCCAGCAGGCGTTTGCCGACTTCCTGGCCCGCAAGGAAATGGAAAAGGAACAGGCGCGCGCGTCGTGGGATGAGGAAGCGGACAGAGCCGACGACGAGTTCGCGTGGGAAAAGACGCTTCGCGAGTCCGACGCGCGCACCGACAAGTACGGCGACGTGCTCGAGAAGTACCGGGGCCACCCCGACGAACAGCGGCTGGTCGCCCGCGAGATGGGCTGGAATTGGCTGGACGACGCGCTCGATGCCGACGCGCGCGGCCTGTACGACGAGGCCAGGAAGGCGGCCGCGTCCGAGCCGGACGCGCCGGAGCTGGAGCCCAATCCGCTCAGCGAGGGCGTCGATTGGATCCGCACGGACCGCGGCGACGTGCGCCACCCGCTGGTGCAGCGCGCCTCCGAGCACGCCATCGGCATGTGGCGCCGGTGCAAAGAGCGGGGCCTGCTCGGGAACGACAGCGGCGATGAGGATCTGCATATCATGATTGCCGAGGCCCAGATCCTCGGCTCGAAGCTGGCCGGCGCGCTCGACAGCCTGGCCTATGACCACCCGCCGGAAGGCGGATTCGTGGTGGCGCTGCTCAAACGCGCTCTGCAGTACTTCGACAACTCCATGGACGCCTCGCGGAAGGTCGAGGCCAAAGCCCTGCTCGAGCCCGGCGAGCTGGCCGACTGGCGCCGGGGCCTGTTCGAGATCCGGCAGGAAATGCTCGCGCTGATGGAACGATTCCGCGAGGCGTGAGCGGTCGGTCCGAATACGGCGCCGACAGGGGCTTTACCCTTCGATGCGTCTCCCCATGAACGGCGAGGCTGCGCCGAGCCGTTTCGGCGGGCAAGTCGTCGACTGGCGGGCGGCTCGGCGCAGCCTCGCCCTCCATCAGACGCCGCTTTCTCGTCGCCTTGTCAACTCGCACGACAAGACAACACGTACGAATCGCGCCTGGCGCGCCAAACCGCTCACGGCAAGTCCCGAGCGGCCGCGGACGAGGTGGGCAGAGGTGGCGGCTGCAGCCCTGAGCGGCTGCCCTTGCCGAACACCATGTTCCAGTCGATCCGCGCCGTAACGGCCATGAGCACGGCGAGCGTGACCACGGAGCCGATCGCCACCGTGAGCCCCGTGAACCCTTTGAAGAAGAAGCTGTACGAAAACAGCACGAGGAAGAAGAGCTGGCCGGCGACGGCCGCCGTACGCGGGAAGCGTTTGCCCAGCGCCGCCGACATGTAGCCGGTGACCAGCCCGACCGACGTCACGGCCGAGATGAGGAACGCCAGGTGCATGTCGACGTGGTCGACCAGGTAGGCGAGCAGCAGGTGGAAGGCAAAGAAGCCCGCGGCGACAAACAGGTAGTGCATCGGGTGAATGTTCACCTTCCGCACGATGTTGATGGTGCCGATCAGGACAAAGAAGAAGATGAGACAGACCGGCGCGAAGAAGGTGATGCGCGAGGAGACGGGGCCCGGATTCAGCTTCTCCGGGACAACGATCCCGATGTCCTGCTTCGTGATGAGGTCCGACGCCGTCCAGGTCAGACGCATGCCGTCTGCGATCGGCTCCTTCTGCATGGGCGAGAGGCTGCCGTCGGTGTAGTCCACGTTCGTAAAGTCTGTCCGGGCAACCAGTGTGAGGTTACGCACGCGCCCGAGATGCGGATCCGTGCGGTACCGCCAGTCGCGGATCCCGCGCGTGTGATAGGCGACCCGGAACACGCGGCTCTGGCCCGGGGCGAGCTCGACGATTTCGGCGATACCCGCCTCCGTGTCGACGGGCACGCGCAGCGGTTGCTCGTCGAGCGAGACGCTGAACGCGTCGTAGGTCGCCTGCTTGCACGGGAACTCGAAATGGAGGCGCACTTTCTGTGCGACGTCCTCTTCGTTCGTGAGGGTGTACACGCCCGTGAATCGGCAGACATAGGTGGGATACCAGATCAGGCCTTTCTTGCGATAGTCCGTGCTCAACTCGACATCGATCCGGTTCGACGCGGGCATGAGCCGCTTCACGCGGTCGGAGCCGGGAATCTCGACGGCGAGCGCGGGCGCCTCCTGCACCAGCGGCTGGCCCCAGAGGCGCTGCACTTCCGAGTCGAGCCGGGTGGAGAACCCGTGCGAGCGCAGCAGGGTGGTTGTGCCCAGCGTCCACCAACCGCCGCAGGCCAGCACATAGATCGTCCCAACAGCCAGAATCCGTCGAATACTCATCGTGCTCCTCCCTTTTCGCGCCTGTCCTCTTTGACCGGTTCCTTGTACGCAATTGCCAGGGGCATCGCCTCGCCCTTGTAGAAGGCGCGCGAGAAATAGTAGGGGTTGCCGACGAACTCGCGCGGCGCCTTGCCCCGGTTGCCCTCCGCCGGGCTGACCGGTCCCTCGATCGACATGAGCTGGACGCGCGGCGGCAGTGCGATCCCCAAATACACGTTTCTGGCGGGCAGGCCGGTCGCCGGTATGACGACTTCCAGGCGCCCCTGCAGGCCGAGTTTGGGGCCCCTGCGCAGGACGGCCAGTTCAACTTCGGAGGCCTGCCCCGGCGTGAGCGGGATGATCCACGCGCCGTCTTCGTTCTCGTAGACCTTGCGGCGTTCGCCGTTGACGCGCAGAGACCATATTTCGGCATCCGGGACGCGTTTCAGGCGAAGCCGCGCGCCGGCCTCGGGCGGCAACGTCAGCATCACGACGGTGACGGCGCCGCCGTTCTCCTCGAAGGAAGCGAAGAAATGGATGGAGTCCAGGACAATGGGAGGGGTCTCGACCGCCCGGAACCGCTTGACCGCCACCGCCAGCGGGTTTCCGGTCGGCGCCCGCATGCAGGTGCGTTCGTCTTGCGCGAGCGCGCGCAGCGGCACGGGGAGTGTCGCAATGGGGATACCCGAGACCAGGCCGTCCGCCGTCAGCGAAAGCTGCACGTCTTCCGCTTCCTCCAATACGAAGTGGCCTTCCTTTCCGTTGTTGTCGCCGATACTCGGCAGCTCGAAGGAGAACCGGTCGTCACCGCCGGCCGCCGGCACGACGAACTGAACGCAGAACGCCTCCTGCCTGGCGTCCTGTGGGAGCGTGATGCGGTACGTGGTGCCGTCGGTCTGCTCGATCCAGGAGGGCTTCAGCGACGAGGTCAGGTAGTCGCCACCGGCCGGTGCCTTCAAGGCAAAGGGGGCCGATAACAGCTGAACGGGCAGAAAATGCGTCTTGATGACGGCGTGCCGGCCCTGAATCCGGACCCGGGAGAAGATGTCCACTTCAATCATGGATGCCGCGGCAACCCGATCCCTGGTGCGGAAGCGGACGGTCAGCATGTTGGTCGCCGCGAAGTGATAGAGGCCGTTCGTCGCGAGCAGGCCCGGCGGGTCGACGACTTCTCCGTCGTCGGGCAACTCGAGCGCGAGCGTGTTGCGGATCGCGTTGGGAACCGTGAGCGAGACGAACCGGGCACGGCTCTCTTCTTCGATGGGGGCGAGAAAAGACACCTGCACCTGGAACGGCCCTTCTCCCGCCGGCAGAAACGCGATCTCGGGCCCGTTGGCGGCACACAGCAACGAGCCGCCCTTCACGCTTTGGACCGCACAGAGGACGACCCGTGCGTCGAACAGGGGAATCGGCGCCGGCTGCCCGCGAATGACTTTGCCCGACAGCAGTGCTTCGCCCGCGGCCGTCTCACCCCGGACCGACAGCCGGTACACGGCCTCCTCGATGGCGTGCACTTGTGTTTCTTCCTGCTCCCGCGCTTTCTCCTTCATGTCCCGTTCCAGACTTTCGCGGTACAACTGTTTCACTTCCGCCCAGGGCACCGAGACGGATTCGGCGCCGTGCGCCGTCAAGCCGGCCCACAACAGAAAGATGACGCTGCACAAGTTTCTCACGGTTCCTCCTGGGTCGGGTTCACGCATCTGAGAATCACCGGTAACAGTAGGCTGTGCGTGTGAAGAGAATAGGAAGTGGGTGTGAAATCGGCGTGGAAATGTTTCCCGCGCGGAAAGTGGAAGAGCGGTCCCTGGCTCGCCATAGCCCGCAGGGCGACGGCGGCTCGGCTCTTCCTCTCCCGGGGACCCGGGCCTTCGGCCCGGGGAAAGCGGCGGGACGCCGCTTCTACTTTCAAGTCTCAGTTTCCCGGGTGGATGCACGGCAGGCGAAGCGTGGCAACGGCGCCGCCGTCGGGGCGGTTTTCGAGGGTGGCCTCGCCGCCGTGCAGCGTGGCGGCCTCACGCACGAAGGGCAGGCCCAACCCTGAGCTTTTCCTGCCGGTATCGGGCCGGCGCAGCGAGTAGAACCTGTCGAACACCTGGCTCAGCGCGTAGTCCGGGATACCGACACCCGTATCGGCCACGGAGAGCACGACGGCCTCCCCGTCCCGGCGCAGGCCTACGGAGACGGCGCCGCCCCGCGGGGTGAACTCGATCGCGTTCTGCAGCAGATTCTGGAATGCCTGCCGGATCAGGAACCGCTCGCCGCGCACGGCTGTGTCCGCGTCCAGCTTCTTCTCGAGCGAGAGCGCCTTGCCCGTGATGAGCGGGTTCATGCTCTCGAGCACCTCGGACACGAGTTCCGTCATCCCGATCGGCTCCACCTCTCTCAGCGCTTTGCGGCTCTCGAGCGAGGAGAGCTGAAGCAGCCGGTCCACGACGTTGCGGATACGGGTGGTTTCGGTGCGAATGTTCTCGAGAAAACGGCGGCGCTGCTCGGGCGGCACGTCTTCCTCGAGCAATTCGGCGGCGCCCTGCAGCGAGGCGAGCGGGCTCTTCATTTCGTGCGTCAGCGTCTGGACGTACTCCTCCACGTAGCGCTTGCCTTCCAGCGCGTCGCGCATCTGCTCGAACGCCGCGCCCAGCTCCCCGATCTCGCTCCTGCCAAGCGCGGGCAGCGAGACGCGTTTGCCGTCCCGCACGGCATGGGCGTAGCGGGTGAGCTTCTGAATAGGCCGCGTCACCCAGGCGGAGGCGACGATCCCGACCAGCACGACCGCGGCCGCGGCCACAACGGCGGCCCCGACGATCTTGCGTTTGGCGCGCTGGATGAACTGGGTCACACTGCCCGACGGCTTGCAGACGGTGAGCACGCCGACCGTCTCGCCGCCGACCCGGATCGGCGAGGCGACGTGCAGGGTTGAGGTGCCCGGGTCGTTCGGATCGCGCCGTGTTGAGCGCGCACCGTACTCGCCGCGCAAGGTCTTGTAGACGTCGTTCCACCGGGAATAGTCTCTGCCTTCGTCCTTGCCGCCGTCGGAATCGAAGAGCACGATGCCTCGGGCATCGGTCACGTAGACGCGCATGGCCATGCGCGTCTTGGCCAGTTCGTAGATCCGGGCCGAGAATTCCCGCGCGTGCGCGTCGTCGAATGCCGCACGCAGACCGCCGGTCGGGACCTGTCCGTCCGGTGAGACCTGCGTGGCCAGCAGCGACGAGAGCAGCGTCGCCGTGTCGACCATGGCCTCCTCGGTCGTCTCGAGATAACGCGGGCGCAGGTCGTCCAGCAGCCAGTCGACCAACCCGTAGAAGCCGAGCCCCACCAGGATCAGGAAGGTCAGGAACAGCCGGGTTCTGATCTTCACCACGATTCCCTCAATGAGTAGCCCAGTCCGCGATGAGTCCTGATGGGGTCGGGCTCCGGCTTGATCTGCCGGAGCTTGGCGCGGATGGTCTTGATGTGCGTGTCGACCGTGCGGTCCATGCTCGATTCGGGCTCCTCCCAGACCCGGTCCAGTATCTGCTCTCTCGAGAACACCCAGCCGGGCCGGTTGACGAGCAGCTCGAGAATCCTGAACTCGTAGCGGGACAGATCCAGAGGCCGGCCGCAGTAGGAGATGCTGAGCCGCTTCGCGTCCACGGCGAACGGGAGTGCCACGGCCTCGGCGCGCGTGCCGGGGGGCTCCTTCTCGGCGGTCCTGCGCAGGATCGCTTTCACCCGGGCGGAGAGTTCCCGCGGGCTGAACGGCTTCACGACATAGTCGTCGCCCCCGATTTCCAGGCCGACAATCCGGTCCACCTCGTCGGCCCGCGCGGTCAGGAAGATGATCGGCAGCTCGGACGTCTTTCTGATCTCTTTGCACAGCTCGAACCCGTTCCGGTCCGGCAGCCCGACATCGAGGATCATCAGCGCGATGTCCCCTTCGTCCAGGGCCTTCTTCGCGTCCCGGCCCGTGGCACACCAGACGACATCGAATCCCTCGGTTCGGAGGGCATAGGTGATGTTGTCCGCAATGCCCGGCTCATCCTCGACCACCAGGATTCTCTGCGGCATGGTCGGGTCTCCTCGGAATTAGTGGCTTCGTCCTCGAAAACTGCAACGAAAAACAAGAAGTTTTCGGCTCCCAAGAGGTCAGATGTCAGAAGTCAGAGGTCAGATGGGCGACGCGTGTATGCCGGAAGAGCCGCTGACCTCTGATCTCCGACCTCTGACCTCTGGGTTGCGGGCGAAGCCCGCACCAGACGGTCTGTGCGCCCGGGTTTCCGACAAAGCTTACGATAAAGCCTACGACAAAGGAATTCTCATCTTCGGCGGCATGACGGTCAGGATACACGCCTCTGCATGTGTCTCGGTAGGCCGCGCCCGCCGTTAACGCCGCGCGAAGGCGGGTTCCACCCGCGCCGGGTCTTTCCGACAGAACACGTTACCCGCCATCGAAGCAGGCCGGGCGTCCCCGGCCGGCCATGGGCGGCCGAGACGGCCGCCCTACCCGGAAGTCGAGTGGGGTTCCCGGATAGACCGGCTGGATTTTGTAAAGTACCGCTTTGCACAGTCAAACCACCTCCGCGTCTTCTCGAGTCACGCAGACCCTATTCGACCCACGCGGCGATATCCTTGCTGAGCCGATCCCAGGCGGAGAAGAAGAGGAAGTGGTCTTCCTCGGCATATTCGTGCGATTCCACGGCCACATCGTGCCGAGCCAGGCCGGCGGCTACCGCGCGCGGCAGTGGCACAGGGATTCGCCGGTCCTTTGCCCCGTGAACAAGGAGGATACGCTTCTTCTTCCACCCTTCAACGAAGGCGGGCGCGAGAAGGACGTCCTTCTCCATCACGGCCGAGATGAAGATGAGGGCTACGTACGCCTCGGGATTGCGCGTGGCGGCCCTGGAAACGCCGGTACCGCCGTTGGAGAGGCCGGCGAGGTAGATCCGGTTCGCGTTCATCCGTGGGTGGTCGGCGGCATACTGCCTGGCGTGTTCTACCGTCTCCACGCCGCCCGGCAGGTACCAGTTGCCGGCGCCGAAACTGGGCGCGACAACGGCGTAGCCGTGCGCGTCGGCGAATTGCCTCCAGACCCACAGGTAGCCTTTGAAGTTGCCGAGACTGCCGTGCAGGAAGAGGATCACCGGGAGGGGCTCGGTGTGCGCCGCGTCCGGCGGCACGTACTCGTACAGGTGCCCGGACGGACGGCTGCGCAGGAAGAGGTCTCTGTAGACGTCGTTCATGACGGATCCGAGCCGCACGAATTCCTCGGATTGGCGCATGTCCCGGTAGACGCCGAGGAACAACTCGCGCACGCGCACGGCCTGGGCGGAATCGATGAAGGGATCGATTCTCGGAAAGAGGTACGTGCCGAGCTTGAGTTGGTCGATCTCGGGGACGAGGTTGGCGATGGAGCCGCGCGTGTAACGCGCGGTCCCCGTGAACACGGATCGCGCGGCGGACCCGGGCGCCGACTCGCCGTCGGGAGTCCGGAGGTAGCAGACACAAAGAAGCACGCCTGCGATCAACGCAAGCCCCGCGGCTGTGAACAAGCACTTCCGGCGTTTGCGCAGGATGGCGGCAATCCACAGCAGAATGGGCACGGGGAGCTGCACGAGCGTCGTCGCGCCGAACAGGCGCCCCTCGCGTGTCTCGCCGATGTGCACGAGCAGCGCGGCAGGGATGAAGGAAAGCACCGCGAGGATGACGCATGGAAACAGTGCGAGGCTGAGTATGGATTTGGTCAATCGCATTCGAATCTTCACGACTGGCCCCGCGCCCGTTGGCCTTGTGGCGGCTCGGGACTAGCGGCCGTCGGCCCCGAGAGCAGAGTCAGGATTTCCTCGACGACGCGATACACATGCGTTCCGACCTGAGACGGCCAGCGTTGCGTGGGCGCTACGTCCAGGGCTTTCGCTCTAACGGCCGCCTGCGGTACCTTGTCGCCATACTGCTCCAGCCGCAGACTTGTACGATCGAACGAGCCGAGTTCGCTTCGTAGTAGTTCTCGGATCTGAGGACATGTGAGCCTTGCTCCCGGCTGGACCCCGGCGTAATGCAGATACAGCCACAGCTCGAAACAAGGGTTGCTCACGGCCAACCGGAATCTCTTTGATCTGGCGGCGGCCGCGATTTCCGAAAGGGTTCGCTCCGGCCAGCGATCCACGTCCAGCATGAGCCAGAGCTGGTCGTCCTGTCGGAGATCGAAATCCCGCTTGAACTTGCCCAGACGGTCGAACACATGCCGTGGCGATGATCGACCGCCCTCCGTGTGAAGAACCTTCACCTGAAGTTTCTTGCTCCGGAATTCTGTCTGGAAGAGTTTGAAGTACTGCCTTTCGGTCTTCTCTCCTTCCACGGCGATTACGATGAGACGAGTATCGCGCAGGTGAGGTGCTGAGCGATCCAGAGGCCTCTTCCTGCGTGACGTCAAGCTCACGAGATGGTTCTCCCTCAGACTACGCGAAGGTGTTCCGCTACCGGGATGCCTCCGAATCTCCCGTTCAGGTAGCCATTATCCACCCTGAGATCACCTCGAATCTTGTATTCTGCAAGAGAAGTCAAACGGCTGCTGCCGCCCTGATCCTTCTCAATGAACCAGATTTCATCGCGCCGCAGCAGGTCCAGATCGAGCAGACTTGTTTGGTGTGTGGTCACGATGAGTTGTCCGTTAGATCTTCCGCGAATGACTCCCTGAAGGAACGTTTCGACGAGCAGCTTGCACAGAAGGGGATGCATGCTGCGATCGAGTTCGTCAATGACGTAGACATGATCATTCTGCTCGAGGTCGAGTAGCGCCGGGATGAAGTGCATCAGGCGACATGTTCCGTCGGATTCGTCGCCAGAGTCGAAATCCACGGTTTCGCCCTCTGCGGTCCTGTGCCGCATTCTCAGGGACAGAAGGGCCGGTCCTTGGCCTGCCGCTGTGTCTCTGGCGATGGTGAAGAACTGATTTCCCATCTGCACAAAGACAGCGGTCTCATCTTCCTTGCCTAGATCGGCAAGCTGCGTTTGGATCTCCGAGGCGATACCGGGGAAGTGCTTATCCAAATCTACCGATTCGGCGCTGGGCGTTACGGCCGCAATCCCTGTATCGGCTTGTTGCAGGAACTGACCAAGAGAATCGAGAAACTCCTTGTCCGTATGTGCGCGGAGTTCAAGGAATCGGTATCTGGCCGTTGGCGTGACGATTTGCAGATTGTCCCGAAACCAACGCATGAGTGGTTTGAGCTTCTCGACATTACGCTCGTTCGCCTCGGTCAGGAACAATTGATTGGGTCTGGTCGTGCGGGCAACGACGTCCAGGACGCGTTTCTCCGACGCGGTGGGCGCAAGCTGATTACCTAGCTCCACGGTTGCCTTGTCTTGCCCATTGACCCGTTCGAACAGGCGGACCTCCTTCTTGTTGAGGACACCGAACAGCCATTCCTCCTCCACCCTTGAGTTTGAGACCTTGAATCCGTAGGTGTACAGGACGCCATCGTGCTTCAGGACGAACTCGAATCGGCTGGGGGTGGTGCGGGTGGCTCGCGCCAGGCGGAAGGGAACGACCCGAATGGGGGCCTCTCCTTTCGTGCCCGAGACAATCATCTGTTTTGCGAAGGAGATTGCCTCGACAAGATTGGATTTCCCGGAGGCATTTGCACCGTACAAGGCGGCCATCGGCAGGGCCTTCACCCGTCGGCCCTTTTCGTCCTGCAAGACATGGGCCTTGTGGTCCTGTCGTCGGCTCTTCGCCGGAAGCATGCTGAGCACAACTTCGGAACTGAACGAGCGGAAATTCTCGACAGCAAACTGGAGCAACATGGCAGCGTCCTCCCCCATTGGCAACCGCTGTATTGTCAGGAATCTAGAGAATCTTGACTGGATAAGCAAGGATAATGTGAAAAAAACGTATTATAATTCGTTATCATCTCAAAATCCGGAACAAAGGGAAGACCCATCCCGGTTCAAGGCGACTTTGGCGCCCTTCGTTGAATAGTCACGCTACGCGCATCTGGTGGAGGCCTGCGGCCTTCCTGGTTTGCTCTTGGTCGCGCGTGTCGGACAAGTCGGATTGGTCAGGCCGCTCGGACGGGGGCGATAGGGTGCACCCGTTCGAAACAAGGGCGTGATGGCGTTGGTGGACCACCAGCGTCTGCGGCTGTGTGTGTGGCCGCTCAACTCTGGACGTCCTCCCAACAGAGCGCGAATTTGCCGAGGTACTTTCTTAACCGGTCGGCGTCGTTGGTGGTCTTGCGCCGCCGGCGCGAGACGGCGAACAAAGCGCGGCCCGCGTCGCAAAGGCTGCGCGCGTCGCGGCACGCCTTGAGCACATCGGCGAGTTGCACGCGATCGAACCGGTCGAGCGCCGCAGCGCGGGCCTCGCCGAGGGGGCGTGTATCTCTGACAAGGTTGAATGGGGCACGCGAATGGGCTACACTGCGGCGGCGGCTGAGGAGAATGCCGCACGCTGAGTGATGCGTGCTGAATGGCGAACCGGCGGCGTTGTCGGTGGAGAGAGAAGATGCTCACCCTTGACGGATCGTTCGGCGAAGGGGGCGGCCAGATTCTGCGCAGTGCGCTGGCGTTGGCGCTGGTCACCGGCAAGCCGTTCAGGATCGAGAAGATCCGGGCGAACCGCAAGAAGCCGGGCCTGATGCGGCAGCACCTGACGGCGGTGAACGCCGCGGCCGGGATCGGGGCGGCGTCGGTCTCGGGCCATGCGATCGGATTCTTACGGAGAGAACAATGAAGAAGCGCGAATTGAGGAACCTGGGTGTCCCGGACGGCGAGGCGATGAAGGTCGCCTTTCAGTGTCTGGGCCGCGCGGCACAGGCGCGGATGAAGCACGATGCGGTGGCGGCGGCGATCCGAGGGGTGGTGGCGGACCCGGCGGCGTACGCGCAGGACGCGGTCTGGGCCGGGCTGGCCGGCGCCCTCACGCGGACCGCCACGGCGCGGGCCCGCTACGCGGACCGCGTGGAACCGGCCCCGTACCGGCGGTGGGGCGAGGGCCTGGACGCGAAATCCATCGAGCAGATGGACAACGCCTGCAGGCTGCCCATCTCCGTGTGCGGGGCGCTGATGCCCGACGCGCACATGGGCTACGGCCTGCCGATCGGCGGGGTGCTCGCCGTGAAGGACGCGGTGATCCCCTATGCGGTCGGCATGGACATCGCCTGCCGGATGAAAATGACCGTGCTCGATCTGCCGGTGAGCGCGATTCGCGGGCAGGAAGGCCGGCTGCGCAACGCGATCGCGGACGAGACCTGTTTCGGGGTGGGTGCCGGATTCAGGCGGCGAAAGGACCATGCCGTGATGGACCGGGACTGGTCGGTCAGCCCGATCACGCAGCGCAACAGGGACAAGGCGTGGAAGCAGCTCGGCTCGAGCGGGAGCGGGAACCACTTCGTGGAGTTCGGCACGCTGACGCTGGATCAGGACGATCTGGGCTTGAAGGCCGGCGTGTACGTCGCCCTGCTGAGCCACAGCGGCAGCCGGGGCACGGGCGGCAACGTGGCCCAGTATTACAGCAAGCTGGCCATGGAACGGCATCGCGAATTGCCGCGCCAGCTTCTGCATCTGGCCTGGTTCGACCTCGCCGGCGCGGAAGGCCAGGAGTACTGGCAGGCCATGGAACTCATGGGTGGGTACGCGGCCGCGAACCACGAACTGATCCACCGCGGCATCGCCAAGAACCTCGGCGCGAACGTGCTGCTCGATATCGAGAACCACCACAACTTCGCGTGGAAGGAGAACCATTTCGGCGAGGACGTGATCGTGCACCGCAAGGGCGCAACGCCGGCCGGCGCAGGCGTGCTCGGCATCATTCCCGGCTCCATGGCGACGCCCGGCTACGTCGCGCGCGGCAAGGGCCATCCGGAATCGCTGAACTCCGCCTCGCACGGCGCAGGCCGGGCCATGAGCCGGACTGCCGCCAAGAACTCCTTCACCTGGAGCGAGGCGAAGAAGGTCCTTGCGGCGCGCGATGTGGTGCTGATCTCCGCGGGGCTCGACGAGGTGCCGATGAGCTACAAGGATATCCACGCCGTCATGGCCGCCCAGCGCGACCTGGTCCAGATCGTGGCGCGGTTCGACCCGAAACTGGTGAAAATGGCGCCCGAAGGCGAACGGCCGGAGGATTGAAAAACCAGCCGATCGACAAGTTCGCCAGGACAATCGGGGGGTTGGAGGAATGGAAGAATGGAAGGATGGGGGGATGGGGGGATGAAAGGATGGGTGCCTCCTTCCTTCCAGCTTTCCATTCTTCCACCCTTCCACCCTTCCATTCTTCCACGCGTCCCCTCGGCCTGCGGGCCCGCCAGCGAGGCGCACGTTCGGTGTTTGCCTTCCGCGGCGTTCGGCGCTACATTCTCAGCCGTATGAAGGCGTTTCTTCAGCAGCTCGGTTCCTGGCCGATCCTCTACAGCAGGCTGTTCACCTCGCTCGTCGTGCTGGTCGGCCTGCTGCTGATCCGGCGGCTGGTGTGGTCGCTCGCGAAGCGGCACATCGAGGACCCGGCCCGGCTCTACCGCTGGCGGCGGTCTCTGGCCTACGGGACCTCCGTGCTGGCCATCATCCTGGTCGGCCGGATCTGGATCGAAGGGCTGGGCTCGATCGTCACCTTTCTCGGCCTGATCAGCGCCGGTATCGCCGTGGCCATGCACGACACGATAGCGAATATCGCAGGCTGGGCGTTCATCCTGTGGCGCCGCCCGTTCAAGGTGGGCGACCGCATCCAGATCGGCGAGGTCAAGGGCGACGTGATCGACATCTCGCTGTTCCAGTTCAGCATGATCGAAGTCGGCAACTGGGTCAGCGCCGATCAGAGCACGGGCCGCATCGTGCACGTGCCCAACAGCAAGGTGCTGCGCGAAACGCTCGCCAATTACGAGCTGGGCTTCGCGTACGTCTGGCACGAAGTGCCCGTGCTGATCACGTTCGAAAGCGATTGGCGCAAGGCCAAGGGCGTCCTCAAGGAGATTGCGGCCGCCAAGGCCGAACCCCTCTCGCAGGGCGCCGCCGAACAGATCCGCCGCGCGGCGATGCGGTATCTGATCTATTTCGACAAGCTCACCCCGATCGTGTACACCACCGTCAAGGACTCCGGCGTGCTGCTCACCATCCGCTACATCGTCAAGCCGCGGCAGCGGCGCGGGTCGGAAGAGGCGATCTGGGAAGCGATCCTCGACGAGTTCGCCAAGCACGACGACATCACGCTCGCCTACCCGACCACCCGGTTCTACCAGGAACAGCCGCGGGAGGGGCCGCCCCCCGGCCCGTGAGCGGCCAGACGCCAGAATCGCCGCTGCCAATGTCAAGATGGGTTGGACGCACTGCACGAGGTTACACGGCTACGCATGCCGCGCGGCCGCTTCCTTGGCCAGCCGTGTCCACACGTGCAGGCGGTCCATGTGGCCGGCGAGAGTCTGAAGCTCGCGCAGCACGATCTGATAGTAATGCCCGCGCAGCCGGCGCGTGCCGTCTTCCAGGTGCCGCTCAATAGCCGCGGTGTCGTCGGGAAACACCACGTCGCTCGCCTTTTGCCGCCACATGATGCAATACCGCGTGCCGACCGCCTCGATCACCTTGTCCAGGTCCGTCCAGGCGCTGGAGACGAACATGCGCAGGTTCGGGATCGACAATACCCCGCCGATCTTGTGCGTGAGGTTCTCGCAGCACCCGTAGCCGACGAGCCCGAACCGCGCGAAGATCGGCTTCTGATAGTCCAGGCAGAACTCCTCCCACATGGCGGGCGAGATCTGGTCGCACTCCTGCGCGTTCGACGCGCACCAGCAGTTTTTGTAGGTGTGGATGCCGGCCGCGGGAGCCGGCCCGATCGGATCGCTGCCGTACATGGCGCCCTCGGTGTTCGGCGTCAGCAGGCCCGTGGCGGCGACCTGCTCCATGCCCGCGAGTACCGCGTCGCGCAGATGCGCCATCAACCGATGAAGCCATTCCGGGGCAAGCACCATGTCGAGCATCATTTGCTCCAGCCCGCGCAGTTTGGCCGCCCAGTTGCAGAGGATCGAATGCAGGGGCGGACCACAGGCGAGCGTGACGGGCAGAAGATCGCCGAACAGGTCGTGGTGCAGGCCCAGCTTTTCGTGGGTCCGCGCCTCGTTGTATGTGTAGCGCGGCATGCGCAGGCGTTCGAAATCCGCCTCGGTCTTCAGCGGCGGGTCAAAAGCCCAGGCGCCGCCGACCCGCCCGGAGTCGATGTGTCCGATCGCAACGCCCCACGTATTGGGCGGGTCCACATCGAACACCGCACCCACAGGGAAATGCGGCTCGATCGGCGTGTCGTCGTCGATCTCGCGCTTCAGCATGAGGAACTTGAACTGCTGTTCGAGGTTGCGCAGCCATGGCGTGTGGCACGCCAGAGTGGCGGGCGGGATGAGTTCGTGGGTGCAGAAGCGCGGCATACACCAGACCGGAGCGCGGTCCGGTCTGCGCAGGGCGTTCACGTCGCGCCAACGCCGGCGGATTGCCGCCATTCGAGGCTCAGCCGCCAGTTCCGCCACCCGATCGGCCAGGGAACGGATCAGATCCCGCTCCCTCGCCTCGCCTCGCATTCGTGTCCGCTTCTCTACCGCCGTGGGCGCTTCAACCGTCATGTGGACCCTCTCTTTCCCTGTTGTTTGCCGCCGGTTCGGCAATCCGTTTCCTCTCCCAACTTGCTCGAGAACTTACTCGCGAACTTACTCGATTCCCCGGCTGCCGGTCGACTTTGGCGCATCGAGCGAAGTCGGTCGCCAGCCCCAGCTCATCGAGGGGGCTTGTTCCGGTTCCCGGCTCATCGGTTCGAGCGTGACTCTCGAGACAAGTTCCCGAGTAAGCATGCCCGCCGACTTGTCGCGCCATAGTCTCGGGGCGTCTGCGCCGCGGGACGGCGGCGGACGCTATCTGAGCGAAGGCGCGTTCCCGTGCTGGAAACAGGGACAATACGAATCCAGTTGCCAGCCTGTCCAGTCCCGCCCATATGCCAGACTTCAGAAATACACCGCTGAATATTGGACATACCTGCAATATACTGACTTCCCGGTCGCCCGCTGACCATTGACGGATGAGTGCAAAATATGTACTATTCGAAACATGAGGTCGGATGGACGGGCAGGGCGGGTGGCGTGCAGGCGTGAGCCGACGGATTACGAGCCGTTTCCGGATGTCTACAGGGATCCGGACGGGATTCTGGCGCGCTGGCTGGAGGTTTGTCAGATCGTTCCGCTTTGGGGCCAGGAATGGGAATGCACGGCGGCCTGGCATCAGGCGCCGCGGCGGTTTCCGGAGGTTTTTTACTACTGGGTGGAGGCGGGGCACGGCTGGTATCGATTGGGCGGCGCGGCTGAGCGTTGCGGGCTGCGGCCGGGCGATCTGCTGATGGTTCCGCCGATGGTTCTGCACGAAGTCGGGCCGGAGCGGGGCGTTCGGATGAAGCTATACACGGCCCACTTTCATGCGCGCGTGTATGAAACCGTCGACTTGACCTCGCTGTTGGGGATGGCCGGCGCATTTCCGGAGGTGGCCGGCGCTCCCTATCGGCGGGCGGCTCCGGGACTGGCGCGGGAGTACGCTCTGCAGGCGCCGGGCTGGAAGATGGCGATGGCGTCGGCCGTACGCGAGATCCTGCTGTTCATCATCCGGCATCACGGCAGCCGGCTCAGCGTTGTCCCGCGCAGCGGGCGGCAGACGGCGATCGTCAGGCTTCAGCCGGTGTTTGACCTGATTCGTGACCGCCTGGGTGAGCCGAACCTGAAGGTGGCGGAACTGGCGGCGCGCCTTTCCGTGAGCGAGGTCTACCTGCGCAAGTTGTTTCGGAGTGCCGTGCGCATGTCACCCGTCGAATTCGTCCGCCGGCGCCGGATCGACCGAGCCTGCACGCTCCTGCGTACGACGGAGCTCACCACCGAAGCCGTAGCCGACCGGTGCGGGTTCAGTGACCCGGCCTTCTTCTTCCGCACGTTCCGCGGAATGATGGCGACCACCCCCTCCGCCTATCGCCGGGTGGAGGATGTCTAATGCGGGCTTCGCCCGCAACCCGGCGCCGTTCTCAGTCCAGGGGCACCTGGTTATTGCCCTCGTAGATCTCCGGTACCCGCCGGTCCGGATCCACGACGAGGCGCCAGCCTTTTTGCGGGGGGCCCGGCAGGCTAAGTGCGAACGGGCTTCGTTTGGCGGCCAGGTCGGCCGGCGCCGCGAGTTCGCCGAGCGCCTTGCGTGCGAGGCTCTTGCCCTTCGTGTCGAGGACCGCGACGACCACCTCGGGGGCCGGCGCTGAACCGATGTTGTGGACGGTACCGCTCAACGTCTGGCCGGCGACTTTCAACTCCTGCCGGCAGATCGCGAGATCCGGGCGCGTGCGGAGGGAGTCCAGCGGCCCGAGCTGGCGCAGGCGAAGCAGGGTAGGGACGCCCGGCGGCAGGGTGAGTGCGATGCGGTCGCCTCTGGCCAGGTCCAGTTGCCGATCGACCTCTGCGCGGTCGATCCGGCTGTTGCCGTCCTCGTCGGGCCCCATCTCCAACTGGTATTGCCCGTGCTCAAGACGCCAGAGCCGTGCATGACCGCTCAGGGGCCGGTTGCTGAAGTTGTAGAGCAGCACCCTGAGGTAGCGGGGCTCGTTACCGATCACGAGCGCCGCGTAGTCGGTGCCGAATCCTTCCCAACTGACGGCCATCGTGGAATTGAATTTGTGCCCGCGCACGAACCCGCCGAGATAGGAGATCGAGACGGCGTCCAGGAAGAAGGGCGTCGCGAGGTTCGCCAGGCGGCGCAGCGGCGCGGGGCCGGCCCCGTGCTGCTGCGCCGCACGCAGCGAAGCGAATCCGTCGCCCGGCGCGGCGCGTGTTCCGGCGATCGCCTCCGCGAGCGGTTCCGTCTGGCGCAAGGCATACAGCGCAATCACGGCGTGACGCTTGGCTATGGTCTCCACCGACAGGTGGGGCACTCCGGCCAGTCCGCCCAGCACGTAGGCGTCGCCGAGAAACCGGTCGGCGGGAAACGGGGTCAGCGCCTGTTTGTAGAAGTGACGGAACGGCTCAAGGTAGCGGGTTTCGCCCGTCAGGCTCAGGAGCCAGGCAGAGGCGGCCGCGTGCGCGCCGCTGCCGCTTGCCAGAGGGGCCGTCTTGTCCGTCTTGACCGTCTTGCCGGAGAGCACCTGCAGCTCCGTGGCCCAGCGATCGGGCTGAAGCTGCGGCAGCCAGCTATCCGCCCATTCCCGGACCAATCCGAGCGCCTGCGGGTTGCCGTTGTAGTCGGCCACCTGCAGCGCGGGGTGCCACATGAGCGCACTCGCGCCCGTATCCGTTGCGGGCACCGCCGGGCTGCCCAGCGCCTGCGCGCCCAGCAACCGGTGGTCGCGGAACAGGCGTCTGCCGTCCGGCGTGCGGATGGTAAGTGCCGCCGTGTGAGCCGCGGACTCCATGCAGCGTTCCAGATGGACCGGGTCCCCGTAAAACCACCGCGCCATGAGTGCCAGATGCCCGATACCCTGTCGGTAGGCATATTCGGCGGTTCCTGCCGTGATGTTCAGGCCGTTTCGGAGGTTGGTGCCCTGCAACAGTTCGGCCTTCTGTGCGGCCCGGTCCAGGATTCGGCGCGACAGGCCGTCTGCTTCAAAGAAGGGCAGGTCGGCGAAGACCTGATAGAACAGAGCGTCCTCTTCGTCAAGCGCCGGCCCGGCCTTCTCGCGTGTCTCGAGCCACACCCGTGCCATGCGCCGCGCCTCGAGCCAGCCCAGCCGCGCATACCAGGCCCAGATCGGAACCGAACGCGGGCGGCCCGGAACGCCGCGGGACACGCCATCCCGCACGAGAGCCGGCGTCGCCGCACCCGTACCGCCGTCCGCGGGGTCGACCGGCTGCACCGGTTCACGCTTCTGCTGCTCCGCAGCCGGCCTGCCGGGCGCGGGTTTCTCTTCGATCGGGAGCCTCGGCTGAAGAGCCGCACGCGCGCCGGATGCCAGGATCAACGCCAACAGAACCGAACACACAAAACCCGCCCCCCGGCAAAGGCGTCGGGGCCCACCCCCGCCGCCAGCGTGTCCGCCACGAGCCCTGCTGTCCAGGCTGCCTGCCACCGCTCGGTCCCCCCTGCCTGCGCCGAACCGCGAGCGTCCATTCTACACGCGCACCGGGCGGCTGTCCAACAGGATGTGGATTAGCAGTTGGCTTGCGCGGGCAGGCCGGGGTAAGATTGCCGGGCGGCGGAGAATCGCGGGGCCGCGGAACACCAGACAAGGGGTGTGTTCCGGCGGACGCCCTTCACCGACAACGGCGCGGAAGGGGAACGGACCATGGCGAAGGCGAATGTTGTGCTCGTGGGATTCATGGGAACGGGCAAGACGGCGGTCGGCAGGGTGCTGGCCGAGAAACTGGACAAGACGTTGGTCGACATGGATTCCATGATCGAGGCGCGCGAAGGCAAGTCGATCCCACGCATCTTCGCCGAAGACGGCGAGCCCCACTTCCGCGCACTTGAGCGCAAGCTGGTCCGGGAGCTGGCGGCCGGCCGTGACCTTGTCGTGAGCGCCGGCGGCGGGATCGTACTGAACGGAGCGAACATAGACGATTTCTCCCGGACGGGCCTGGTCGTGTGTCTGACGGCAACGCCCGCGACGATTCTGGAACGGGTGGGCGACGACACGAACCGCCCGCTGCTGGCCGCGGCCGACAAGCTCGGCAAGATCAAGACGCTTCTGGCCGCCCGCAAGCCGTACTACGACGCCGTGGCCTGCCGGGTGGCGACGGACGGCAAGACGCCCGACCAGATTGCCGCCGAGATCATCAAGGCGTACGAATCGGCGTAGGCCTATGTCCTCTCAGTTGCACGCCGTTGTCTGTGAACACGCGGGCCGGCTCGGTTTCTGCCGAACGGGCTTTGCCGCGCTCGGCGCCAGCCGCACGTATGAGCGGTTCGGCGACTGGCTCGCATGCGGGCATGCGGCGGGCATGGCGTACCTGCGCCGCCATGCCGCGCTGCGCGCCGATCCCCGTGCCCTGGCCCCGTGGGCGAAGTCGGTTATCGTCGTCGCCGCCCGCTACCCGTCCAATCCCGTCCCGGGCTCGGGCATCAGTACGTACGCGCGCGGCGCGGATTACCACGACGTGCTGCGCGCGAAGCTCGGCCGGTTGGCCGGCGCCCTGCGAGAGTGCGCCGGCCGCCCGGTACGCACGCGCATCTGCGTCGATAGCGCACCCCTGCTCGAACGGGAGTGGGCGGTGCGGGCGGGAATCGGGTGGCGCGGCAGGCAGAACAGCATCGTGAACCGCGAGTTCGGCTGTTGCCTCGTGCTCGGCGAGATACTCGTCGACCTGGCGCTTCCGCCCGCGCGCGAAATACCGGACGGGTGCGGCAACTGCCGGCGCTGTGTGGACGCCTGCCCGACCGGCGCCCTCGGCGAGGACGGGTTCGTCGATGCGCGCCGTTGCCGCTCCTACCTGACCGTCGAGCACCAGGGCGCGATTCCTCGCGAGTTGCAGCCGCCGCTCGGGGCGGCCCTCTTCGGATGCGACTGCTGCACCGCCGTTTGCCCCTGGAACGCAAACGGCGAAGAGGCCGTCATGCCGGAGTTGCGCGAGCCGCCCGCCGGGACGCCGGACGCGCACGCGATTCTGGCGTTCAGCGAGGCCGACTTCGAGCGGCGTTTCGCCGGAACCGCCGTCTGCCGCACGGGCCTCGCGCGGCTGAAACGCAACGCGCGCATCGCGCTGGGCAACAGCGTGGCGCGCGACGCGGACGCAGCCGAGACATGACGAATGCTGCGCCCTCTTTCTGCCCGCGAAAACACGCGAAAGGAGCGCGAAAAGGGAAGAGACAAGAGGATCGCAGCACGCCCCCGGCGTGCCTGGCCGACGCACGACGGTTGCGGGAATCGAAAGGATTGCCACGACCCGGCGTCATCGGAGTCAGCTTGCCGCATCGAGTGTCGTGGCAATCCTCGATTCCCGCAACGAGCGCCTCTTCACGCGCGACGGGTCACGTGGGGCCCAGCTCCGAATTCCACACCTCGCTGATGCGGTCGGCATAGGTGAGCCGGACCTCGATGTGGGCGTGCCCGGCCCGCGCCAGTGCGGCGGTCACGGTCTTGAGCGCGCGTTCCGGGCGGTTGCAGTCCTTGCTCAGATGCGCGAGGAAGACGCGGATCAGCGTCGGGCTCGCGATCTCCGCAAGCATTTCGGCCGCCTTTTCGTTCGAGAGGTGGCCGTGTCGGCCGGCGATCCGCTGCTTCAACGACCACGGCCGCGTCGCGTCCTGCAGCATGGCCGGGTCGTGGTTCGATTCCAGCACCAGCGCACGGCAGGGCCGGAGCCGCTCGCGGATGAGGCCGGTGGGTATGCCCATGTCGGTGACGACCCCGACCTGCGTATCGCCGTTCTGCACGATGAAGCCGACAGGGTCGTAGGCGTCGTGCGGTACGGAAAACGGAGCCAGCCGCAGATCGCCGATCGTGAACGGCTGGCCCGTCGCGAACACCTGCCAGGCCAGGTTTCGCATCTGCGGGCTGCGCTGAACCCCCTCTATCGTGCCCGAGTTCGCGTACAGGCCGAGCCGGTACCGGCGCTGCATCGTGTTCAGCGCGCTGGTGTGGTCGTCGTGCTCGTGCGTGACGCAGATGGCGTCAAGCTGCTCGGCCGCTTCGCCAATCTGCGCCAGCCGCTCGGCGATCGCCTTCGCACTGATCCCGGCGTCGATCAGGACGCGAGTCTGGCCGGACCGGAGAAACGTACAGTTCCCGGAACTCCCGCTGGCCAGGATGCAGACTGTCAACGGCATGGCAAAAAAGTCTTGAACGGGGCGTGAGGCGACGCTATTCTGCTGACGCCCCGCGGGTTCACCTGTGCCTTTGGGGGCGCCCAGGGCGCGTCAGTGATTGACGCGGCACTCCCGTGAACCATACAATGGTTCTGAACAAGAATCAATCCCTACGCGCAGGGTGTGGTGTCGGTACTGTATGGGATAGTTCAAGACGTGGCGGCGCGCCGGCAAGGTGGGCGGCGCTGCGGTGTCGGCAGTGAGGACAGACCTTGGGCAGGCAATCATTTTCTCTGGTCCAGGAACAGCGCATGCAGATGGTGCTCGCGCCGCAGCTGCGCCAGTCCCTGGAATTGTTGCAGGTGCCGATCCTCGATCTGCATGCCCTGATCCAACAGGAAATCGAACAGAACCCCACCCTCGAGGAGCGGCCGGGCCAGGACCAGACGATCGAGATCGAGCCCGGCGGCCAGGAAGGGCCCCAGGACCGGGAACTGGATTTCAAGGAAGAGTTCGAGACGCTCGCCCGCCTCGATGAGGAATGGAAGGACTACTTCTTCCAGAACGAGCGCGTCCGGCCGTATACCTCCTCGGATGCCGAGAAACGCCAGTTCTTCCTGGACTCGTTGCCCCAGAAGGAATCGCTCCAGGAACACCTCTTGAACCAGCTCGCGATCTCGGGGCTCAAGGACGAGGAGCGCCAGATCGGCGAGTTGATCATCGGCAGCACGGACGACGACGGCTACCTGAAGATGAGCATCGAGGAGATCGCCGCCTCCACCGGTACGGACCCGGGTCAGGCGGCCGACGTGCTCGCCGTCATCCAGAAGTTCGACCCCGTCGGCGTCGGCGCGCGCGACCTGCGCGAATGCCTCATGATCCAACTCGAACGGCTCGACAAGGAGCATACGCTCGCGGCGACGATTGTCGGCCAGCACCTCGATGCCCTGGGCAAGCGGCAGTACCAGGAAATCGCGCACGCGCTCAAGGTCTCGCCCGAGGACGTCCTGAAAGCCGCCCGGTTCGTCGCCACCCTCGAACCCAAGCCCGGCCGTATGTACAACACCGAGTCGTCCACCTACGTGCTGCCGGAAGTCGTCGTCCGGAAGGTGGACGGCAAGTACGTGGTTATCCTCAATAACGATCAGGTGCCGCACCTGCGGGTCAGCCGCCACTACATGGCCCTCATGAAGAACCCGACGACCAGCGCGGAAGTCAAGGCGTATATCCGCGAACGTGTCCGTTCCGGCGTCTTCCTGATCAAGAGCATCCACCAGCGCCAGCAGACGATCTACAGGATCGCATGCGAAATCGTCGAGAAGCAGACCGGCTTCCTCGACAAGGGCATTGCGCACCTGCGGCCCCTGACCATGGCGGAAGTGGCCCGCAACGTCGGGGTGCACGAAACCACGGTCAGCCGCGCGATCGCCAACAAGTACATGCAGACGCCCGTCGGCCTGTTCGAGATGAAGTACTTCTTCACGCCCGGCGTCAAGACGGCCGACGGCCGCGAGCTGTCGAACAAGACCGTCAAAGGCATGATCGCCGATCTGGTCAACGCCGAGGATTCCCAGAGCCCGCTCTCCGACCAGGAGATCCAGGACACGCTCAAGGAACGCGGCATTAAAGTCGCGCGCCGCACCATCACGAAGTACCGGCTCGAACTCAATATCCCGCCGTCCCATATGCGCAAGGGCCTGTAAGGGTTCGCGCAGAAATAAGTTCACATTTTGCTGGCGGCTATTTTGCCCGTGCTCAAGGCGCGCGCGAGGAGCATACCCGCCGGGTCTGTGACGAGCGCGCAACGCCGAGCACGGGCAAGAGAGCGCCAGCCCGAAGGGGCGGGCCAATGTTGTGTCGGCTCTGCCGTGCCGCGGGAATGGGGCGGCCTCGGGCCGCGTCATTCCCGCGACCGTGACAACATTGGCCTGCCAAAATGTGAAGTTATTTTTGCGCGGGCCCTAACCCCCCGCCCCGCCAACTTGCTCGAGAACTTACTCGAAAACTTGCTCGAAAACCCCGATTTCCCTCGTTGACGGTTCGAAGTTCGACGTTCATTCCGGTTCGTCTTGTGCCGCAGAACCTGACAGTTGACGCACCCCGCCCGCATCGCGTATAGTCTCAACCCCCGGGAAGGAAGGGCTCGGCACGGCCCGCGGCCGCCGCCGAGGAGCGGGCATCGCGAATCACAGGGATCACCGCCGGCGGCATGGACACCGGGCGAGCAGAACCGGAGGCGCCTGCCGCACAAGGCGGAGGGAAAGGAGAAGACAGGCATGATCGTCACCACGAAGGACCTCTTCAAACACGCTTACGGCAAGTACGCGCTGGGCGCCTACAACATCAACAACCTGGAGCAGACGATGGGGCTGTTCCAGGGGAACATGCAGAGCAAGGCCCCGTTCATGATCCAGATCTCGCGGGGTGCGCGCGACTATACGGACAAGCGCATGCTCGAGGCCATGATCCGCACGGCCGACGAGATCTGGCCCGACGCCCTCTTCGCCGTGCACCTCGACCACGGCGACGAGGCGACAGCCATGGACTGCATCGAGAGCGGGTTCTACAGCTCCGTGATGATCGACGCCAGCCACGAACCGTTCGAGAAGAACATCGAGATTACCAGGAAGATCGTCGACGCCGCCCATGCCAAGGGGGTTGTCGTGGAGGCGGAACTCGGCCAGCTCGGCGGCGTGGAAGAGGATATTTCCGTCGACGAGGACAAGGCGCACCTGACCGACCCGAACCAGGCCGTCGAGTTCGTCGAGAAGAGCGGGTGCGACAGCCTGGCGTGCGCGATCGGGACCAGTCACGGCGCGTACAAGTTCACCGGCGGCCAGGGCCTGCACTTCGAGGTGATCGAGGAGATCCAGAAGCGGCTGCCCGGCTTCCCGCTCGTGATGCACGGGTCCAGTTCCGTGCCGCAGGACGAGGTGGCCCGGATCAACGCCGCCGGCGGCAGTCTCAAGGGCGCCAAGGGCGTGGATGCCTCCCAGTTCAAGAAAGCGGCCGAGCTCGGTGTGACAAAGATCAATATCGATACCGACGGACGCCTCGTCTGGTGCCGTGTCCACCGCGAGCACTTCCGCGACGTGCCCGAGAACTTCGACCTGCGCAAACCGGGCAAGGTCTTCATGGCCGAATACGCCAAGTACATCATGGGCAAGAACGACTTGCTCGGCAGTACCGGCCGGCTGGACTCCGTGCGCAAGACGCTGAAGACGTGAGCCGGGCCCGTGCCCTGCGCGGCGCCGGCGCAGTAGCGCCGCGCCTCACGTCGCTCGTTGAGCCTGTCGAAAAGGACGGCTCGCGAGACGCTCGCCCTCCAAGCATACGACAGAGTGCGCAAAATGGAGGGCGAACAGCCTGCCCGCCGAAGCTATCTGAGCGAAGGCGGGTCCCCGCGAGCCGTCTGAGGGCACCGGATGGCTCTCTTTCGACAGACTCGTTTGTCCGTCGCTCTGAGCAGGCCGGCCGTCTCGCCCATGGCCGGGCGGGACGCCCGGCCCACTCGGGTCACGGCCAGGCGCGCATTCGCCGCTACACCAATCCGACGGCCAGTCCGCCGACCAGGATGACCCACCAGAGCAGCCCGTCCTGAAAGCGGTCAAGCAGCCAGAAGTACAGACTCGCGAGCAGGAAGGCGAGTCCGGCACAGATGAGCAGGCCTGTCAACGGCCGGGCGAACAGAAGCCCGCTCACGAGTACAACCGCCGCATACAGGCTCGAGCAGAGAAACGGCTTGTCCGTCGCGATCAGAAGGCGGATCAGCGCGATCAGAACGACTAGCTTGAGGATCATTGTGCCCTCGTCTGAAACACCAGCAGGTACGGCACCGCCGGGCGCTGGCCGGTATCGCGAAACGAGTTGAATTTCTGCGAGTTGATCCAGATCACGTACGTCTTGCCCGGCTCAAGCTTCACCGGCAGCACGCACGTGCGCTTGTCCTTCAGATAATGGATCTTCGAGGCGTCGATCTCCGGGAATGTCTCCCTGGAGTCGAAGCACCACGACCACATCTCACGGGTCAGCATGTCCTTGCTGAACGTCGCGTGCACCTCCGTCAGCGCCGGGTCCACCGCCGTGTCGCCGGCCTGCGGCACCGTCTTCACCACCGAAGGCGGCATCGTGGCCACGCTCACCGCCGCCGGTTCGGCCGCGAACACCAGATTGCCCGCCGCGATTGCCGCAACCGCCATAACCATCATCCTTCGCATCTCACCCTCCTCTCCTTCGCCGGATCCGACGCCTTGCCCCACTGCCGACACAAGCGTACACCCTGCCCCGAAAGACCGGCCATTACAATATGGGCGAGTGTTTGCCATGCCGATGGGGGAAGGGTCCAAGGTCTGAAAGTCGAAGGTCGAAGGTCCAAAGTCGGGAACGCAGAGGCATACGTCGCTCTCCCAGCACCTGTCCTGGATCCGTAGGGATTGTCCCCGCGAAACCTCAAATACATCCGGCGTTTGATCTGGCGGCGAATTGTGTTGCCCCATGAGTTACCCGCTGCCCTTCGTCCGGCTGAGACTTTCGACCTTGGACCTTCCGACCTTCGACCGCCTCTACCGCCCCCATCCTTCCACCCATCCACACTTCCATTCTACCCATCCGCGCCTCACGCGGGCTTGTAGTGCTTCGGCGGGCGCCCCCAGTAGGCCTTGAAGGTCTTGGAGAAGTGGAAGGCATCGTAGAACCCGAGCCGCACCGCCGTGCCCTGCACCGTTTCCCCGTTCTCGAGCATGATCCGGGCCTCTTCCATGCGCCGCTGCAGCAGATAGCTCCGCGGGGATTTGCCGAACTCCAGCGGGAAATGATGCGAGAGGAAAGATGGCGATCTTCCGATCATTTGCGCCAGCCGGGCCAGAGTCAGGTTCTCCGGAAGATGCGCCTCGATGTAGGCCTCGAGCTTCTCCGCCCAGGGCTTGTTGCGGTACCGGATTACCTCGTTTCCGATAATGTACTCGCTCACGTACTTCAGCAGATGCCCGATGTCGCGAACCTCCGCCTCGCTGTAGGCCGGCAGCCGCCCGTAGAGGCGCCGGACCTCCCGGCCGGCATCCGCCGGTACCGGCACGGCCGGATCGCGCAATTGCCCGAACACGATCGAGCCCAGATACAGGTTGCGCCGGTCGTACAACGGGACAATCCCTTCAAGCAGCCGGTTGTGGCAGTGGTAGATGTGAACATCTCTCTGCCGTTTCGCCTGCCGAAGCTGATCCCTGTCGCACCGCACGCACGCCGCCAGAAACGCCGGGTCCGCGCGCCGTCTCGTGCAGTACGGCGACATCGGTTTCATGTCGAAGTAGTCCAGTTCATGCTCCTGTACATCAAAAAATGTGACCCGGATGTCCAGGATCCGGTGCAGCAGCCCGAACACCGTGTCCATTTCCCGGTTGACTATCATGTATCG
The DNA here is from genome assembly GCA_016929905.1 of Kiritimatiellia bacterium. Taxonomy (GTDB): domain Bacteria; phylum Verrucomicrobiota; class Kiritimatiellia; order JAFGHX01; family JAFGHX01; genus JAFGHX01. The sequence goes on along the minus strand of JAFGHX010000118.1, from coordinate 10,094 downwards.
AAGCATGCCGGATTATACATGAAAATGATCGTCGGTCCATTCCTTTCCGCGAGCCGTTTCCGTACCATCGGACTGACGGAACTTGCTCGAGAACCCGCCTTCGCTCAGATAGCTTCGGCGGGTTCTCGAGCAAGTTATGCAGGGGGGAATGGCCGTACCATGTCCGCTCTCGACGCAGCCGAAATCCTGAACCGGGCCCGGGCGGCGGGCACGGTTGTGCCTGGGTTCAACATTCCCTATCTGCCGATGATGGGGCCGGTCGTTCAGGCGTTGCGCGACACGGACAGCTTCGGCCTGATCGCGGTCGCGCGGCTGGAATGGGAGAAGTTCGAATCACGCAGTCTGGAGGCCGTGGCGGCGGAATACGGGCGGGTGGCTGACGCGCGTCACACGCGGCTGCATCTCGATCACGTGCCTGTGATTGACGAAGACAACCTCACCGTGGACTTCGAAGGGATCATCGCGCGTGCCATCGATGCCGGGTACCAGTCGGTCATGATCGACGGCTCGCGCCTGCCGCTTGCCGGGAACGTCGCCTGTACTCGAACGGTTGCCGGCATGGCGCATGCGGCGGGAATCCCCGTCGAAGCGGAACTCGGCGCGGTCATGGGGCACGAGGCCGGGCCGCTGCCGCCCTACGAGGAACTGTTCGCATCGGGCCGTGGATTCACCGACCCCGAAGAGGCCGGCGCGTTCGTGCGGCAGACCGGGGTCGACTGGCTCTCCGTCGCCGTCGGCAACGTGCACGGCGCCATTTCAGCCGCGCGCAAGAACGAGACGAAACTCGCCGCGCGTCTGAACGTCGAGCACCTGCGCCGCATCGCCGACAGAACCCGCGTGCCGCTCGTCCTGCACGGCGGCACGGGGATCCCGAAGCCGTGCATCCTCGACGCGATACGCAACGGCATCGCCAAGCTCAACATCGCCACCGCCATCCGCCAGCCGTACGAAGCGCTCAAGGCGCAATCGGTCCCCAAGGCCCGGCAGGCCGTCTACGATCAGGTCGTCACCATCGTCCGCGACGAACTCAACATCGAGGGCAATGCTCGGTTGATCCGGGCCGCACTTCCGGTCGCTACGGGCTGTGCTCCCTGCACCGTGTCCCATGAACCATTAACCATGAACCATTGACCATGGGGAAAGGGGTCTGCATGAGCACATTCGCCCTGTTCTTCGGTAACCGCGGGTTCTTCCCGGAAACGCTGATTGGAAGCGCGCGCCGGGAACTGACGGCTGCGCTCGAGACGCGCGGCTATCAGACGCTGACGATGGATGCGGGCGCCACGCCCAACGGCGCCGTCGAATCCGTCGCCGACGGCCGGAAGTACGCCGCCTTCCTGGCGGAGAACCGGGGCCGCTTCGACGGGGTTATCCTCTGCCTGCCGAATTTCGGCGACGAGACCGGCGCCATCGCCGCCCTGGAGGATGCCGGCGTACCCATCCTCATTCAGGCGTACCCGGACGAGCCCGGCAAGATGGGCTTCACGAGCCGGCGCGACGCGTTCTGCGGCAAGTTCTCGATCATGGACGTCTTCTGCCAGTACGGCCTGCCGTTCACGACGTTCAAACCGCATACCGTCTCCCCCGCAGGCGCGACGTTTGCCGAACACGTCGACCGATTCGCCGGCGTTTGCCGTGTAGCCAACGGGATGAAGCGCATGACCGTCGGCGCGATCGGCGCGCGCACGACGGCGTTCAAGACCGTTCGCTTCGACGAACTCACGCTCCAGCGCTGCGGTATCACCGTCGAGGCGCTCGACCTCGCGGAGGTCCTGCTCCGGGTTCGGGACGTCAGGAAAGGGGCCGACGCCTACGCACGCAAAGCCGAGCGGCTCGCGGCTTACACCGCCTGGGACGGGGTACCCGCCGACGCGTTCGAGCGGCTCGTGAAATTGGGCGTTGTGCTCGATGAGCTGATCGCTGAATACGGGATGGACGCCGTGGCCCTGCGCTGCTGGCTGGAACTGGAGAAGGAACTGAAGATCGCGCCGTGCGTGTTGCTCAGCGAGATCAACGACCGCGGCATCCCCGCCGCCTGCGAGCTGGATGTCTGCAACGCCGTGGCCATGCGCGCGCTCTCGCTCGCATCCGGCCGGCCCGCCACGTGCCTGGACTGGAACAACAACTACGGACAGGACCCGGACAAGTGCATCCTGTTCCACTGCGGCCCGGTGCCCCAGGCCCTGATGGCGGGCAAGGGCCGGATCGTCGACCACCCCATGTTCGCCAAAGCGCTCGGCGCCGGCAGCGGGTATGGCTGCAACGTCGGCCGCATCGCGTCGGGGCCCATGACCTTCGCCAGCGCGAAGACCCAGGACGGCCGGCTCGTCTGTTACCTCGACGAGGGCGTGTTCACGGATGATCCGATCGATGACGACTTCTTCGGCTGCGCCGGTGTGGCGCGAATCGACAGGCTGCAGGACAAGCTCGAGACAATCGGCCACGCGGGCTATCGCCACCACGTCGGTGTGACCGCCGGTCACGTCCGGGCAGCCGTCCGCGAAGCGTTTGGCACGTACCTCCGTTACGACAGGACCGAACTATGAGCCTGCTGGGCATCGATATCGGCACCACCGGCTGCAAGGCGGCCGCGTTCTCCGAAGACGGCGCCTGTCTCGCACAGGCCTACCGCGAGTACTCGGTCCGCCATCCCCGCAACGGCTGGGCTGAGCTGGACAGCCACGACGTCTGGCTCAAGGTGCGCGAGACGATCGCCGAGACGGCGGCCGCGACGCAGCCGGACCCGGTTTCCGCGTTGTGCGCCAGTTCGCTCGGCGAAGCCATGGTGCCCGTCTCCGCGCAACGCGAGATTCGCGGAAACGCCATTCTCTGTCTCGACTCGCGCGGGGCCGAGTACGTGCAAGCCCTTCAGACGCAGATGGGGCAGGAGGCTTTCTACCGGCTCAACCCGAACATCCTCGGAACCGAATATGCCTTGCCGAAGCTGCTTTGGCTGCGGGAACACGACCCGAACGCCTATTCCGCCGCCGATCGCTTCCTGCTCTGGGGCGATATGGTCGGGTTCATGCTCGGGTGCGAGCCGGTAACCGCCAACTCCCTCGCGAACCGCACCCTGCTCTTCGACTTGGCGCGGGACGACTGGGCCGACCCGCTGCTGCAATGGAGCGGCATCGGCCGAGACCGGCTCGGCCGCGTCCAGCGTGGCGGGACGCTCGCCGGCATCGTGTCCCCGTCCGCGGCGGCGGAACTGGGCCTGCCCGCGGGCGTGCAGGTTGTCGTGGGCGGTCACGACCAATGCTGCAACGCGCTCGGCACAGGCTGCATCGAGGCCGGCAGCGCCGTGTGCGGGATTGGCACCTTCGAGTGCATCACCCCCGCCTACGCGAGGGTACAAGACCCCCTGTCCATGCTCCGGCAGGGGCTCAATATCGAACACCACGTGTTGCCGGGCCTGTTCGTCTCGTTCATCTTCAATCAGGGCGGCATGCTCGTGAAGTGGTTTCGCGACACGTTCGCTGCCGACAGGACGTCCGGCAACGGCGACGTGTACGACGCGCTGAACCGGGAGATGCCCGACGCTCCGACTCGCCTGCTGACCCTTCCGCATTTCGAGCCGCCCGTCTCGCCGCGGCACATCCCCGATTCCGCCGGTGTGATACTCGGGCTGAAGAGCACGACCACGCGCGGCGAGATCCTCAAGTCGATCATGGAATGCGAGACGCTCTACTTCGCCGACAGCATCCGCGCGCTGCGCCGGATGGGAATCGACACCACGCGGTTCATTGCCTCCGGCGGCGGCGCCCGCTCCGACGCCTGGCTCCAGATCAAAGCGGATGTCTTCGGCGTGCCCTTCGTGCGGCCGCGCGTGACCGAGGGAAGCGTGCTCGGCGCCGCCATGCTCGCCGGGCAGGCTACCGGCGTGTTCCACTCGCCCGGTGAAGCCGTTGAAACCTTCGTCAAGACGGACCGCGTCTTCACGCCCGACGATGCCCGCCACGCCGTGTACCAGGAGAAGCTCGAGCTCTACCGCGACATCCTGCCCGCCACGCACGGGTTGCTGAAACGCCTGACGTGAACGTGGAAGCGGCGTACCTGGCGTGCCGCCGGGGGCAAGAGCCGGGACGGCTCTTCTGCTTTGCGGGCCCCGGCCCATGGGGGCGGCGGGTTACGCGCGAGCGGTTCCCACCGCGTGTGGGAGCCGCGGAGTGACGGCCGGGTCGCGGTCGAACACACCGTGCGAATAGAGGTGCGCGTCCAAGGCATTGGTCGCCTGCGCCTGTTCCAGCCACAGGTTCCAATACCGGTCCAACTCTTCGTCCGTCATGTTGCGGATGTCGAGGTCTTCCTCGCTCAGGAATTCGTCGCGGATCTCGATGATTCGGCTTCTCCTGCGGGCAGCGCTTGCGGCAAGACGCCGTCTGCCGCTTCACAAACGGCCTTGTGTGCCTCCTTCAGGGGCAGGTCCGCGATGGTCTTGGCCACACGCGGCCAGATCGCGGCCCACGGCTCCGCCGCCGCGAGATAGCGCTGCAGGCGTTTCTCGTTGGCGTGGATCAGCGCGCGTCGTTCGGCGTCGAGCGCCTGTTCGACCGGCTCCAGGCCGTCGCCGAGACGCGCCAGAAGCGGCCGCTTCGGCGCGGCGGTAATGGGCACCGTAGTCGCCGAGCACCCCGAGCACGTGTCCCAGTGCCTCCTCATCCTCGCGCAGAATCCAGTCGCCGTCTTTGCTCATGACGGCCACCCTGTGAAGGACCGCCGCCTGACCGCTGCAGATGATGCTCCGCAGTCGTCCGGCGTTGAACTGCTTCGTGAGCTCGAGGTAGACATTCATGTGAGAGCGTCTCTTGGCGGTCGCACGCGGCCCGCCGCGTGGCCTCTTCGTAAGAGGCTAGCACATCCGGCCCGCTCGGCCAAGGGCGCAATGCCGGACGGGCGCGGTGTTGTGCGCGCGGGCCGCTATCCGTTGACGCAGATTACCGCCAGGCGCAGGTCGCGCATCGTGCAAAGCGCGCCCCAATCGCCGCCCCGCATCGCGCGCGCACCGTCCTTTCGCTTGTGCCCGAACTGCGCCCTGTTGCGGCGATACACCGCCTCGCCGTTCGCATCCTCTCGCCTCCCCCTCGCCTGCACACGCTCCAAAACCAGAGCCGTGAGTCGTCCGGAGGCGGTTCCGCCCCGGACGCCAGTACCCTCAACCCCTGCCTCTGTTCCTTTTCCCGCACCACTCCCATACGCAGGGAGGAGGCAAGTACTAATGGTGTGTCCCTTATAGTCCGGGTGAGGTTGCCGAGCGAACTCGGAGGCGGGATCGAAGCGTTTCTCACTCCACCCGCAAGTTGGCCGGCGAGCCGGGCGGCACGCCGTCTGGTGAGGCCGGCTTCATCGGCCCGATGTAGGTCTTGGCTACCACGATATGGTCGAACCAGACCCGGCTCACGTAGCCCTCGGGCGGCTTCGTCATGTAGAGCGAGGTCCAGATGTAGTTTATGCTCAGTTCGGGGACGGCCCGCCAGCGGAACCCTTCGAACGGCTCCCGCGCGGGGTCCGCGTGCCAACTGTCCCAGACCCAGTACCCCTTGGGCGAGCCGGGCCGCAGGTGGCTGATGATCTGGCCGTCCCGACTGAACGGTTCGCCGTCGATCCATAGCGCCATCTCCCCGTTCGTGGCCGTACACGGGTCGTTCATCTGTAGCATCAGCTCCACGCAGATCCATTGCCCGCGCGCCACGCTCAGGCTGGCATCGTTCACGAAGTCGTTTCCCCAGCAGTCACCCGTCGGGCACGCGCGCATGCCCATCCAGTATGAGTAGAAATCCCAGCGCCATGCGCTGCCGAACGGTTCCACCGCCGCGCTGAACCGGTCGTCGCCGCTGGGCCGGATGCCGGCGCCGCCCTGCGGCCAACGCGTTGGCGGGTTGTAGCCGCCAAGCGCCGTGCCGAAATGGTGGATTTCGTAAGTGTCGGGATCAAATTTGACGTACCAGCGCGCGTGCAGCCTGTCGTAGCCCGGCAGAAGCCGGCGGTACAGGTGACAACCCGTCCCCTCGCCGCCGATGTGCGTCATCATCAGCGATTTCGTGCCCGCGCTCCCGGCAGGAACATCCGCCGAGAACGTCATGTTTGACCCGGTCTTGATCTCGTCCCAGTGCGCGAAGACCGCGGCCGTAGAGGCCTGCTCGAAGTCCTCCACGAACACGACGTTCGAATCGATCGTGATGCCCTCGTCACCCGGGTAGTTCGCCGCCAGCCCGTCCGCCGCATGGCACCTTGCGCACGGCAGGCAAGAGGCCAGCCACAGCGCCGCCAATCCCGGGAACGCATACCGCGTGTTCATCATGCCGTCCTCCAAGAGCCAAACGCCCGCGTACGGCGGGTATCATACGACCGCAAGACGCCGACCGGAAAGCGGGAAATGCCCGTGCCTTCGACGCGGGGGGGAGCGGCGAGCGCCTTCGCCCCGCGGGCCATGGCGAGCCGGGCTCGCCGCTTCTACTTGCCCGGCGTCGGCAAATAGGCTATGTATCCTCGCGTATGCACAACGTGCCCGTCACCCGGCGTCCTCTGTTCTGGGTGGTCCTGGCCGCCTTCTCCTGCGCCGCGGCGTGGTTCGGGCTCACGTATTTCCCCGTCGCGTTTCCCATCGTGACGCTGGATCTGCGCATGGACCGCGCTATGGCGCTGGCCAGGGCGCGCGAGCTCGCGCGCCGGCACGAGTGGCAGCCGGCCGCGTTCGAGCAGGCGGCATCGTTCGGGCTCGACAGCACCGTACGCAATTTCGTCGAACTGGAGGCCGGCGGCCGGGCAGCGTTCCGTCAGATGCTCAAGGCCGGGCTCTACGTGCCCTACACCTGGCAGGTCCGCCACTTCAGGGAAGGAGAGGCCAGAGAGACCACCGTCCGCTTTACGCCGGCCGGCGCGCCCTACGGCTTTGAGATGAAGCTGCCGGAAGACGAGCCGGGCGCCGCGCTGGAACCCGATCAGGCGCGTCCGATCGCGGAACAGGCCGCCCGCCGCGCGTGGGGCCTGGACCTGACCGAGTATGAAGAGGTGGAAACGAGCAAGGAGATACGCAAGAGCGGACGGGTGGACCACACGTTTGTCTATGAACGGCCGGATGCCCGGCTCGGCGAGGGCCGCTACCGGCTGCGGCTCGGCGTGCAGGGCGACCGCTTCACCGGCCTGTCGCATTTCGTCAAGATCCCCGAAGGATTCCTGCGCCGCTACAAGGAAATGCGGGCGTTGAACCGGACGCTCGGCGGGGTGGCCGGTATCGTGGCCTGGGCCCTGTTCTGGGGCGGCGGCTGCCTCGTGGGCCTGGTCATTCTGATGCGCCGGCGTTGGGTGCTTTGGCGGCGCGCGCTGCTCTGGAGCGCGATCGTCGCCGGCGCGCAGCTCCTGGCCCGGGTCAATATGCTGCCGCTCGCCTGGCTGGACTATGACACCGCTACCTCCGCACACGGGTTCCTGTTGGAGCAGCTCGCGCAGCTCCTCGCCGGGCTGCTCTCCCACGTGTTCGCGCTCGGTCTCATATTCGCCGCTGCCGAAAGCCTGACCCGCAAGGCGTTTCCCCGCCAGATCCAGCTCTGGCGCGTCTGGGCGCCGGGCGTCGGCAATTCGCGGCCCGTGCTCGGCCGCACGCTCGGCGGCTACGCGGCGACGGCCTTTCATCTGGCTTTCGTCGTGGGGTTCTATCTGCTCGCGGCCAACCTGTTCGGCTGGTGGCAGCCGTCTTCCGCGCTCGTCGAGCCCGACGTGCTCGCCGCCTATCTGCCGTGGCTCGCCCCGCTCGCCGCCGCCCTGCAGGCCGGGTTCATGGAGGAATGCCTGTTCCGCGCCATTCCGCTGGCCGGCGCCGCGCTGATCGGAAGCCGGTTCGGCCGCCGCCGCGCCTGGATCGCCGGCGCGTTCGTGTTGCAGGCGGTCGTCTTCGGCGCCGCGCACGCCACCTATGAAGCGCAGCCCTGCTATGCCCGGCTCGTGGAACTGATTGTCCCTTCCTGCGTGTTTGCCGGCCTCTACCTCACGTTCGGCCTGCTGCCGGCCGTCATCTCCCATTTCGCCGTCGACGCCCTGCTTATGGCTTCACCCCTCTTTGTCTCTTCCGCCGCCGGCGTCTGGGTCGACAAGAGCCTGGTGGTCCTGCTCACGCTGGTCCCGCTCTGGGTCGTGCTCTATCGCCGGGGCCGGGCGAGGCAGTGGGCTGCCGTGCCGAGCGCCGCCTACAACGGGGCCTGGCAGCCCGCCGCCGGGTGCGAGGGCGCGATGGCCGCACAAGACGTTGCCGAAACCCGGCCCATCGGGCCAATCCTCTCGAACCGGCTTGTCGTTTTCGGATGGGCCGCCGGGTTGGCGATCGTCCTGCTCGCTTCCGACTTCACCCGCTTGGCGCCGCGCCTGTCGATCTCGAGGCGCGCCGCGCGGGCGCTGGCACGCGACACGCTCCGCCAACGCGGCATCGACCTGCCCGCGCCGTGGCGCCTGCTCAGCACCGCCGAGGACGCTTCCGGCCAGCCGCATCGGTTCGTGTGGCACGAGGGCGGGCCGCAGGCCTACAGCCGGCTCATCGGGACGTATCTCGCGCCGCCCGCATGGAAGATGAAGTTCGCCCGGTTCGAAGGGGACGTGGCTCGCCGGGCCGAGGAATACGTCGTGCACATCTGCGCGGACGGCGAGATCCTCTCCGTCCAACACAAGCTGCCCGAAGCCGCCGCCGGCGCCGCGCTCGACGAGGAAGAGGCACGCGCCCTCACACGTTCGGCTGTGCAGACCCGGTATGGGCTGGACCCCGATTCGCTGAAGGAGATCCTCGCCGAACCTTTCAAGCTGCCCGCACGCCGCGATTGGAAGTTCCGCTTCGCCGACCCGCATCGCTACCCGCTGGAAAGCGGTGAAGCGCGCATCACCGTGAAGATCGCCGGCGACGAGGTCGCGGCGGTCTACCGCTATGTGCACGTGCCCGAAGAGTGGGACCGGCAGGAGCGCAGCCGGGAGAACGTCGTCATGATTGCCCGGCTGTTCAGCGGCGTGGCCGTGACGGCACTGGTCCTGGCCGGAATCGTCGGCGCTATCATCCGCTGGGCCAGGCGAAAACTGTCCGTCCGGCTGTTCCTGCTGGCCGGCGCCCTGTTGCTCCTGCTCCGGATCGCCAACATGGTGAACGACTGGCCCGCAACCGTCGCGCGCTTCTCCACCAGCGAGCCGCTCTCGACCCAAGTGCTGCTCACCGTGCTCGGCGGTGGCGTCGGTGCCCTGTTCTCCGCGCTGGGCACGGCCCTGCTCGTTGCCGCGGTGCCGAACTGGAAACGAACCCAGGTCCCCATCCAGACACGTCGTGCCGTTCTGCTCGGCGGCGGTATCGGCCTGCTTCTGCCCGCCGCCTGGACCCTTGTCTCGTCGGTCTTCCCGCCCTTGACCCCTGTTCTGGGCGACTTCGGCCCGGCGGACAGCTACTGCCCGCTCCTGCGCATCGCGCTCGGAACCCTGCAGGAGTATGTGGGAACCCTGGCCTTCCTCATACTCGTCATAGCCGCCGTGGACAGGTTCAGCGACGGATGGCGAAGACATAAACCGCTCTTTGCCGGCGTCCTGCTCGTCTTCGCCATGGGCGCCCTCTCCGCAGACGAAAGCCTCAGCATCGTCCGCTGGGCGCTCAACGGCCTGGTCGGCGGCGTGCTCCTGATCCTCGCGAGCCGCTACGTCTTCCGCTTCCACCTCGCCCTCTTCCCGTTCGCCGGCTTGAGCGCCGTGGGCGTGCACGCGTTTACCCTGGCCGTGCTCGACCCGTACCCCGCCGCCCTGCCCGGCGCCTTGCTTGCCGTCGCGCTCTGCACGCCCGTCGCCCTGTTCTGGTTCAACCAGTTGAACCGCACCGCGCCGCAGCCGCCCCCGGCCCCGCCCGCCGGGCTGCCCGCAACATCCCCCGCAGTCGACGGCGCCCCCCCTGCCTGATGCCGAACCCGACGATTAAACTGTTTCATCGGCCTAAGATCGGAACGAATGTGTCAAGTTTTGAAACAAGCCGATCGGACGACCCGGGAGAGGGTAGCCGCAAAAAGGCGCAAAAGGCACAGAAGGGGGAGATATGTTGGAGGAATTTGGGCGGGCTGCTTGACGCGGCCCACAGATGGACGCTT
>JAFGHX010000117.1 GCA_016929905.1 Kiritimatiellia bacterium | reverse complement strand
CGGTCACGCTCCGGCTGGGGCAACGCCGAAAATGTGGCCGCGGCCGCCAGGCCGTGGACGGACCTCGCGCGCGACCGCACCTGCGTAATTCACACCCGTCCACCCGCCCGCTCAATCACTCTCCGCAGCCGCCGCTCCGTCGCTTCGTCCAGCTCCGGATCCGGGTCCGGCCGAGCCATCAGCTCGTGCCAGATATCGAGCGCGCGGTCGACGTCGATCTTCTTCTCGCCCGCCAGCCAGGCCTGCGCCATCTCCCGCGACCAGGTCATCGGCTCCCACAGCTCCTCGCGGAAATGGGCGGCGGTGTGAAGTTCGGCCGTGAATACGCCGCCCGGTCCGACAGCCTCGATGACTTCGGTCGCGAGCGTGTCGGCGTTGACATCGAACCCTTTCACGATACGCCGCAAGGCGCTCGTGAGTTCCGCGTCGAGAATCATCTGGATCGGGGAGAAGACCTCGTCGATCGAGAGCAGGCCGGCCTGAATGCTCGCTCCGCCGGCCAGAGCGCAGGGCAGCGCCGTCATGAGCTTTTGCACGCCCGCCTCGTAGGACGGCCTCTTCGCATCGCTCAGCCCGCCGTGCGTGCCGCCCCCCACGCCGTAGTGCCGCGCCAGCTGCATGCACGCCAGGTTGCCCAGGAGCAGCTCCGGCCGGCCGTAGGGCATCATCAGCGTGCGCATGTCCAGCGGGACGGGCGGACCGCCCATCGACCAGGTGCGGCTTCCGAACAACGCGCGGTCAATCAGCCCGATCGCGACGCGTTCGGCCAGATGCAGCGCGACGGCGCCGGCCATCGTTACCGGCGCGGTGCCCCCCATCGTCAGCATGTTCCCGATGCGGACCCGCAAACCCCGCTGGCGAAAGAACAGGATCTGCTCGGCCTCCGTCGCGCCGAGCTTGAGCGGGCCCACCACGTACACCGTGCCGCGGAACAGCTCGGGCACCGGCTTCGCGCGCGCCGCCGCCAGGATCTCGTACAGCTCCAGAAGATAGGGGCACAGCGACGTGCGCTGAATGCTCCCGGCTTCGTGTACCCCGTGCTTCCAGGCAAAGACCCGCATCTCCAGTGGCTCCGTGGGACGCGCGGCGGCCGGTGGGAAGTTGAGCATGCTCCGGTGCAGCCCGCCAAGCAGCCGCGCCAGCTTGAAGTAGCGGGCCACCAACTCCCCCGTGAACGGGATCAAGCGGTTCGTGCCCGGCTCCAGATACGGCCCTTGGTAGAGCGGCACGTTGGCCGAAATCCGGGGACCGGCCGGCGGCGCGACCCGCTCCGCGTCCGCCAGGAACCGCTCGACGAGCGCGACAGGGAACCGGACCCGACCCGACCCCGCATCCAACTCGGCGCCGTGTTCGGCGAGGATCGCGCGCAGGCCCTCGTGCTCCACGGCCATGCCCGTACGCGAGAGGACGGTGAGCATGGCGGCGTGAATGTCCGCGATCTCCTGCTCGCTCAGCGTTCGGAGTGCCAGGTTCGGAATCACCAGCGTGCGTACCCCATGACATTGGTTTGGCCCGGCTCGCGAGACGCTCGCCCTCCATGCGCTCTCTCTTGGAGGGCGAGCGTCTCGCGAGCCGAATTCACCCGAGAGCCTTTATTCTAGTCGAACGCCTCCTCCCTTTACCAGTGCCGTGCCCGAGTGCACGCAGTCTGATAATACTCGATTGTGACCTCACGCGTCCTCACACCGACACCAGCGCCGGCGCTTCCTGCTCCGCCGGTTGGTCGGGCATCGCCCCGGCCCGTGCAAACCGCGGCAGATGCTGCGCATGCGCGGCGAGCAGCTCGTCGGCCAACGCGGTGGCTTGAGCCAGGGAACGCACGCTGCCGTCGAGGACCAGAGCCTGGATGAATTTGTCGCGGCTGCCCTCCAGGGCCGCTTCCACGACCGTGTCCACCCACGCCAGACGCGTGGCCAGCGTGCCGACGACCCCTGCGGGCAACGGCGGCTGCGCGATGTGCCGAATGCCCCCGCCGTCGGCAATGGCGTTCGCCTCCAGCACCGCGCCGATCGGCAGGTTGGGCACCTGCCCCGCGTTCGGCAGGTTCGCGGAGTAGATCCGGCCCGCGTCGGTCCGAATGCTCTCGATAATTTCCACGACCTGCTCGTGCTCGCCGGTGATGCTGTCGAAGTAGTTCGCCGGCAGCGGATCCGGCGACAACGCGTCCTGTTCCATCTGCCGGAATACCTTGTCGCCGCGCGCGATGGTCTTCTCGATGCAGCGCGTGTTCTCGCCAACCACCTTGCCGAAGTACTGCCCCGAAGCGAAAAACTGAGGGAAGAACTCCATGACGTGCGAATCGTGCACGGCCGGGAACGCGCCGAACAGTTCGAACAACTGCCAGCAGAACGGCTGGTCGAGCTCCTCGCCCGGCCGGACGGTGCCGTCTTCCTCGCGTTTGGCGCCCAGCGTGTCGTAGCGGATGCCGGCAAGTTTCTCGGCCGCGATTTCGTGCAGCCGCGGCATGGCATCCTCGCCGTCCACGCGCGCCTCGGTGAACCAGGTGAGGTGGTTCATCCCGATCGCCGTGTAGCGGAACCGCTCGCGCGGCACGTCGAGCACGCGCGCCAGGTATCGGCCCACACCCACCACCCCGTGGCAAAGGCCGACCATTTTCGCGCCCGTCGCCTTGTGCACGCCGCGACAGACGGCTGCCATGGGATTGCCGTAGTTGAAGAACAGCGCCGCCGGCGCCAGGTCCAGCACGTCCTCCGCAATCGCCACCATCGGCGGGATCATCCGCAACGCCCGCGACGTGCCGCCCGGCATCACCGAGTCGCCCACCGGCTGACGGATCCCGTATTGGCGCGGGATGCGCACGTCCTGCTCCCACGCGCGCCGCCCGCCAACGCTGATCGTGCAGACTACCGCCGTCGCGCCGGGTAGCGCATCGCGCCGGTCCGTGCTCGCAGACAGCTCGAGCGGCGCCCGTGTGGCTTCGATCATCTTTGTGCAGAGCCGCGCCACCACCTCCAGCGCGTGTGGATCCGTGTCCACCAGCGCCAGCTCGATCGGCTCGCCCCGACGAATGAGATCCGCCACGATCCCGCGCGTGAATACCGCACTGCCCGCCCCGATCAGAACGATCTTCTCCTGCATCTCCCATCCCTCCATGCTGTATATTCTCGTACAGCCAACACCCGCTTGACAGCCGTCACACCACGCTCTATCGTTGATATATGCTTACTGGTTAGCATCATGCAATGTAGACGCATTGGATAATCGAAGCCCATAATTGTATATTTTAGCAGGATGACGACCATGGCGGCGGAGTCAGGCGGTATCACAGGACCGATCGAAAGGCCATCTCTGCCCGCGTGTGAGACGCGGCCGGTGTCGGTGGGGCTGGCGCGACACAAGACCATCGGGCCGGAGCCGCTGTTCGATATGCACTACGCCCTGGAGATGGGGGTCGTGCTGCGCGGGCGCATGCGGCGGTTCTACCGCAAGGCCCAGCTCGACTGCGCGCCCGGCGACGTGTGGTTCTGCGGGATCTGGGAGCCGCACGGCTACCGGGTGTTGCAAGCGCCGTGCGAGGCGGTGGTCAATGTCGTGTGGCCGTCGCTGCTGGTGAACCTGTACTGGCCGGAAGCGCCCGGTGTGTACTGGATGGCGCCGTTCGTCGTGCCCGTGGCGGACCGGCCCCGCGTGCCCGCGCAACGAAGAGACGTCCTGCTCGCCGCGGCCGAGCGCGTGCGGGCCGCACGGGAAGCCAACGGCGAGTTCAAGGCCGCCCGGCTTCGACTCGCCTTTCTGGAACTGCTCCTGGGCGTCATCGAAATCAGCCCCGGCCCGCCCGCCGGCGAAACGCGATCCGCGGGCGCGTACTACCGCCTGACTCCCGCCCTCGATCTCGCGCTTCAGGCCAGGCGTCTGATCACCAACGAGGAAGCCGCGCAGGCTTGCGCGCTCAGCCGCGACCGATTCATCCGCCTCTTCCGCCGGCTCATGGGCGTCTCCTTTGCCCGGTTCGCTCTGCGCCACCGGCTCAGCGGCGCGGCCGCCCAGCTCACAGGCACGCCCGATCCCATCAAGGCGATCGCGCGCGGATGGGGATTCACCGACGAAAGCCACCTCCACCGCCTCCTTGCCCGGCACTACGGCTGTACCCCGCGGGCCTTTCGGCAACGGGGCGGCCCGTTCAGCCCCAACGCGGCCGAAGCACGCGATTCCAAGCCTTGAGCACTACGCTTGCCGCTCAGCGCGTCCCGCCACGGCACGTCCTTCTCTTCGCGCAGGAGCGGGAGCAAGCTACGGCCCCACACGTCCGGGGCCTTTCCCGTGGCCGCTTCCACGATCGTCGGCATGAAGTCGCAAATGGATAGGTGGGGTGGCCAACCCGCGTCAAGAGGGGAACAGACGGAACGGACGGACGCGCGCCCCTGCTCATGCGCGTTTTTGCCGGCCGAGGGGTTGACGTGGTATTTTCGGTGGGTATATCCTTTAGGAAGATACCAAAAAAGGACCAATGATCCCCGGAGGGGCATCTGCGAGGGAATCCATGCGAAACCAAGGGCTCAAACGGCAGCGGGTCGAGGAGGAATTGCTCTACTGGATCTCGACCGGCGGGTTCCAGGCCGAAGACGTGCTTCCGCCCGAACGGGAGCTTTGCCGGCGGTTCAACGTCAGCCGGATCACCATCCGCGCGGTCCTCGAGTCGCTGGCCGGGCGGGGCATCGTGCGGCGGGAGGGGCGCAGGGGGACGGTTCTGGCCAGGGCACCGAAGTCGGCTCGCGCACCGGCTGAGCGGCGCGCCGAGCGGTCGATTCTCTTCTGCTTCTACCCCAGCAGGGGGGTCGGCGAGGAGAGCCGGCAGTTGCTGGAGTGGCCCATCTTTCGCGGGGTGCACAAGTGTGCGGAACAGGCGGATCACATTCTGATGTTTCAGCATGGCGCCGATGCGGAGAAATTCCTGGCGCGCCAGCCGTCGGTGATCGATGGCGTTCTGATTTGCGGCACCGGGACAGCCGAGAAGATACCCCTGTACCAGCAGTCGGGCGTGCCCGTGGTGGCCGTGGATCAATTGCCCCGCGGCCATGCGGTGGACGCCGTGGCCTGTGACAACTACGAGGCCGGCATGATGTGCGGGGAGCACCTGCTGGCCGGGAACAGAAAGCGGACACTGTTCGTCACGTTGGCCTATTCGGGCGAGTCCGCTCTGCAGGAAAACTACGCGTTGCGTTGGGAAGGACTGCAGAGCGCGCTCGGCGAGCGCGCCGAAGCTTCTCTCCATGCCATGGCCTACGACGGCAGGCCCTTGAGCGCGTTTGATCCCGAGGAGGTGGCAAAGGCCCTTGCGCGCATCCGGCGCGAGCGGATCGACGCGGTCGTGTGTTGTTCGGGGGGGGTCTATGGCGCGTTGCGTGAGCCGCTGGCCGACTGGGCCCGCGGCAAACGAACGCGGGATGTCGTGTTCATCAACGATCAGGCGCTGCCCGTGAAGGATAAGCGGGTGGCGGTTGTTCATCTGCCGATGGAGCAAATGGGCTTCCTCGCCTGCAAACGCTTGCTGGAGAAGATCGCGACGGGTGACCGGCAGGTGCTGCGCACGCTGATCCCCGCGGAGCGAATGGAGAGAGTCAGAACGGGGACGGGAAGATGAGCAAGCCGTACGTCTTCATCTGTTTCGACACCGAAGATCCGATCAACCCCGAGGCGGACGATGCCGTCCTGCGGCTGGCACGGCTCTATGAGAAGGCGGGCATTCAGGCCTGCTACTTCATGACGGGCGAGAAAGCCCGCATGCTCCGGGAGCGGGGTCGAAAAGACGTGCTCGACGCGCTGAAGATCCACGACATCGCGTACCACGGCAACTACGGATTCGAGTATCCGGAGCCTGCACTGCTCTACGGGAACCGCGATCCCTGGGAACTCGCCCTGCAGAAGGGGCGCATGTACGAAACGCCCGGACTTCAGGATGTGGCGGAGATCTGCGGCCAGTTCCCTATTGCCACCTGCCAGCATCAGAACAACCACAGCCCCGCAACGTCAGTCGCGATGCAGCAAGCCGGGGTCCGGGTCTGGAACGGGGGGTTGGGTGCGCCGCTGGACGGCGTGGGTTGGGTGATGGGCCTTCTGGTATTCGGCCGCCATTCCCGGGTGGTCTCCAGCCAGGGGAGCTGGGCGCGAGGGTTCCAGTACGATCCGGACCGGTCGCGAAGGCGGCCCGCGCGGATGGATCCGAAAGCCGAGCTGAAAGCATTCCAGGAGACATTCGATGCGCAACTGGCCAAGGGCCACAGCCACGTGACGGTCCTGGGACACCCCGCCTGCTGGGTCATGGCCGAGTGGGGCGGGTGGTACGAGTGGTCGATTCCGTTCCGGGCGGCCGGCGCCGGCGGGCGGGCGGGTTTGTACCCGCACGGGCGCCGTTGGGAACGCGGGGTCACGCGGACCAAGGCGGACACCGACGCACACGTCGAGTGGACCGGGAAGGCGGCTCGCTGGCTGGCCGCCCGGAACGATATCCGCCCTGCAACCTTCACGAAAGCCTATGCCGAATATGCCGAATCGCCCGGTCCCTGGCTGACCGGCGCGCAGATGAAGGCGCTCGCCCGGCGAATGACCCAGCGGTTCGACCACGCCAGGGTGGGCGGCATCACACTTTCCGCCGCCGACGCGCTCGTGGCGCTCGCGCAGTACACCGGGTTCATGCTCGCTCACGGCAGCCGGCCGGACCACGTACAGATTCGCCGAACCCTGGGCCCCGTGGAAGAGGTGTTGATTCCGAAGTCTGAACTCTCGTTCAGCAGGCAGGCCTGCCTGCTTGGCGCCAGGCAGGTCACGAACTACGTCAACGCGCACGGCCGGCTGCCCGCGGCCCTGCGCTGTCATCGCGTGGATTGCGGGCCCGGCGAGCTGCTGCTCGCGCTGGCGCGGGCCCTCGCGGCCGAGTCGCTCCCCGACGAGGTGACCGTTCAGCCGACAGCCGGCGTCCCGGATTGCGCCCGCATCCCATTCTTCGACAACTGCACGGCGAGCTCGACCATCGCGCCGCCGGGCTATTCGCCGGACCAGATCCGCTGGCAGGGCCGCCAGCAGTCGTGGAGCTATCGACCGGCCTTGGGCGGCCGAGATGGCCGCCCTGCTTCGGACACACGTAAAGGCGTCTGTCTTGAGCGGAAAACCGCCAAACGAGAGAAGGAGACAGGATGAAGTCGTTCGCCGTGATCGTCAGTCTGTTGTGCATCTTCTGCCTTCACGCTCACGCCGTGGAACAAAGTAGCTTCAATGGTTCCTTCGAAGCCATGCAGGGAACACTCCCCGCCAACTGGAGGATCGAGCAAGGGCCGCCGAGTTCGCTCACCGTCAATGCCAAGATAGCCGCGCATGGCAATCAGAGCCTGCAGTTGAGCAGTTGGACAGAGGCCGAACGGGTCGTGGCGCGAACGATAGAGCCCCTGCGGCTCGAGCCCAACGCGCGATACCGGTTCTCGATGCGATGGCGCATTCTCGAAAGCGGACTCGAGATCGGGCAATCGTTTCAGGCGTGGGTACGGTTCACAGGCCGAGATGGACGGAGACTGAAGGTCGATCCCAAATTGGCGAGGCTGTTCTCCGGCGGCATGACGAAACCGATGAGCCATTTCCGGTCAGGCGAGACGACGTTCACGGTTCCCGAACACGCCGAACAAGCCCATATCGAGATTCGGCTGCAAAAATCGCACCCCGAACGCATCTTCACGGGGACCATCCTGTTCGACGATATCCAGATCCAGAGGCTGAGTGAGCCCGCCGACTATGCGTTGCCAAAGGAATCGTTGGCGTTCGATTTCGTGATCGAAGAGGGTGAGGCGGCAAGAGGGTTTGCGCCGGTACCCTTCGATCGGGATTTCGCCCAAAGCAAAGACTACGGTTGGACAACGCCGCCGAAACGGTCCAAGGTCTATGAGTACAACTACCCCAATTATCCCACCCGGCTCTATGGCCAGGGGGCAGAGCGTGCCACGTTCGCCTGCAGGATTGCGCCCGGCCGCTATGCGGTGAGTCTGTTCACGGGTCGTTATTGGAGAAACGACATCCTGGAGACGAATCACCGGGTCAGTGTGAATGGCGAGCCCGTGGTCAACGAGAACCGTTCGCTCGATGAGCTCATGGACACGGAGTATTTTCGTCATGTTCAGGCGACACTGGTAACGCACGACGACCTCGAGCGCAAAGGATTGGCCGTCTTTGACAAATACCTACGCTGGCAGTATAGACGCCATGATTTCGAGATCGATGCGGTGAACGAGACACTGACGGTCCAGGCACTGAACGGAAGGATCTGCGGGCTCGTGATTACCCCTGTGGCCCTGAAGCGTGAACATCAAGCGGCCATGCAGGAACTGGACCGCGCGCTGGCTCAAGAATTCGCGGTGAATTTTGCGGAGCTGGTTCCAAACCGTGAGGACGCAGGGTCCTATACCCCGAGTCGTGCGGACAGAGATCGCGGCTATCTGGTCTTTCGCCGTTATTGGATGCGCGGGGTCGAGCACAACTCGCGTCCCGAACCGTACGAAGTGGATACAACGCTCGAAACGTATGCCACGCCGGGCGAATACGAACCCGTCACGTTCAGCATCTGGCCCCTACGGGACCTGAACGATGTCCGGATTGAAGCCGAGAATTTGAGGACCCGCCAAGGCCACACCATTGATGCACGGGCGATTCGCATTTGGTATCTGCAGCAACGACATAATCGGGTGACCGACAAGCGAGGCACGTACAAGTATCAGATCCGAGGCGTCTTTCTCCCCGACTGGGGGCCCTCGCGAGATCTCTACAAAGACATCACTCAGCGCGGCTGGCTTTCCTTGAAGATCCCAGAAGACGCGGCGCCGGGCCTCTACCAAGGGAATATCTGGATCAAGCCGAGCGGCCAAGCCGCGACGGCACTCCGATTGCAGGTTCGGGTTCTTCCCTTTTCCTTGGTCAGACCGGAGCGGTTGCATGCCCACCGGCCCGGCGGGCTATGGATCATCCTGCCGTATGGCTGGGCGCCTGAGCCCCATGTCTCCGGCCGGGCCCCCACGGAAGCGGACCCGCGGAGCAATCAATTCTACCAGCTTCAGGCATTGCGGGATCTGAAGAATCACGGATATGGTCCCTTCTTTCAGCCATGGTGGCCGAACATCGTGGACTATGAGGCGGGCAAGATCGATTGGCACGCGGTTGGCTGGGCAACAGGCAGCATGGACGGCTACTTGCAGAGAATCAGGGCCGTGTGGCCACAGGCACGATCGTTGCTCATTGGCAGCGGAGCGAACAAGAGACTGTATGACAGGCCGTCCCCGGATGCCCCGTTACCGGAGTGGACCTCGGTCGACGACAATTGGCTCAAAGCAATCGACAAGAAGCTCGCGGAATACGGATTCACGAAAGGCATACTGATCTACGGGGCGGAAGAAAGCCACGGTATCGGACAGCAGAATGCCGACGTGTGGGGAAGACGGATGGATCACATCCGTCAAGGCCGGGAGGCCGGGCTCTGGCCACGGATTCATGTTGCCACGACCTGCAATACCCACTGGGGAACCGCCGTGGCGATCACGCATGCGGACTTCCCCGGCCTGGGCATGTTCCACGGCGTTTCGAAAGACGCCCGCGAATTCGCGGAAATGGCGCAAGCGACCGGCAAACCGTTTCTTCTGTACGGCGATAAGGGGCGAATCACGCCGGGCTTCTATCTCGTCAAGGCCGGCGCCTATGGGACGTTCCGGGAACATTACGCGAACTGCAGAGGCAGGCAGAATGATGAATGGGGCCAGAAGATCGGTCAAGGCGTGCCGCATTGGACGGGCGCGCTGTATTCTCGAGCCGGCCGCATGGTCGGAAGTTACCTCTCGGAGGAACTGCGCGAAGGGGTCGACGACGACGCCTATGTTCACACGCTGAAACAGTACCTGGAGAAATCTGAGGCTGACCAGCGGCCCGCCGTGCGCCGGGCCCGCCGCCTGGCTCGCGCCGCGCTTTCCGGAATCCTCAATTTCATCGATCTGGACGAGATCTCCGGTCGTCCTTTCCCTCCGGAAGATTTCGACGGCTTGCGCTGGAAGGCGGCCCTGGCCACGTCTCTGTTGTGCACGGCCCTGAAGGGAGAGCCTGTCGGCCTCAGCTCCGGCGGCTCCTCGGAATCCTCTCTGTTGGCGGAGGTCTCCGTGGAGAAGGAGAATCAGGCACAAGGCGACAGTCGCGTTGTTCATGAATTGGAAACGGTGCGGGTCAGGCCGCTTGCACAGCCCATTGTGCTTGACGGCAAACTGGATGAGCCTTGCTGGCGCAGGGCGCCGGCGCGGAACGTCTTCTTTCAACTGGGCACTCTTAAGCCGGGTGAACCTGCGACGAAAGCCTGGGTCTACAGCCGAAACGATGTTCTGTATCTGGGCGTGCGTTGTGAGGAGCCCAAGCCGGCCGGCTTGAAGACGCGCGCGCAGGAATACAACGTCGGCAATATCTGGGACGACGATGTTGTGGAGATGTTCCTCGATTCCAACCATGACCACGATTCGTACTACCATTTCGCGATCACGCCCGGATCGACACGCGCAGGCTATTGCCATCGTACCCGCCACAGAAAGAATTCCGGGCTGAACGCTCTTGCCGTCAGGCCCGAGGAATGGCGTGGGAAGGCTTTCGTGGGCAAGGATTTCTGGAGCGCCGAATTGGCGCTTCCGATCACGGCCCTGAAGATCGCGCCCAGCTTCGGGCTGAGTGTGGCGCGCAGTGCGCCGGCCCATTCTCTATGCGTGGCCTGGTCGCTGCCCCGGGATTGGAGATGGCTCCACGAACCCGAGAGATTCCTGGACGTCTACTTGCCTGAAGTGGGAGCGGAACTGGAGAAATGGACGCCCGGTCACATGGTCTGCGGGGAGAACAGAGCCAGCTTCTGGCTGAAGGGAACGCCTGCCGGCAGACAGTTGAGAGTGAAGTTCGTGCCCCCTGACGGCACGCCCCGCTGGCTTGCGGCGAATCTGAACGAATCGAATAACAACACGCATCGATTCGACGCCGGCTACGCCCTGGGCAAGGAGCTGGGGGCGTGCTACTTCAATGTCTACGACGGAGAGACCTCGTTGGGGAACTACAAAATCGAGTATCAGGCTGACAATTTCTCTGCCTATTTGGACCGCTATTTCGTGCGGAGCGGATCTTCAAGTCGGGTCCCTCTGCACGGCCAGCTTGCCTTTCCGCCCGGAGCCGATCTGAGGGGGTTGCGCTTTGAGATCGACGTGCTTCAGAACAACCGGCCCGTGCCGGGCAAGAGGGGAACCATCAGCCAGTTGTCGGGGCGCAGGTTCACAGCCATGTTGTCGCTTGGCGATCTTGCCCTGGGCGTTTATGACATACGAACACGACTGTTCAGCCCCCAAGATGACGTGCTCAAGGCCACGTACAGTGAATTCGAGGTCCTTCCCGGCGGGCTGGATGCAAAGGCACGCCTTGACGGGATCCCGAGCGTTCAGTCTCCAACGTCGGGGCAGGCGTTCTCAACGGTAATCCATAGCCGTGCGCAAGGCGGCATCGTCACGGATAACCGTCACAAGGACAGCTCCCCTTCCGTCTCGGCGGACGGGAAAGCCCTGGCCTTCGTTTCCGAGCAGGAGTATCCCGATGTCTGGCTGCTCGAGCTTGAGACGAAGCGCCTGGCTCGTCTCACGCGCTCGGCGCAAACAGAGCGGTTTCCCGTCATCGCCCCGGACGGTAAGTCTGTTGCGTACCTGACCACCCAAGGAACCACCTCTCACCTCTATTGGCTGCCGGTGAGCAACGGCACGCCAATTGATTTCGGAGCAGGGGATGACATCCTGTTCTCTCCCGACGGCAAGTGGCTTGTGTCCAGAGACGATCAGGGCCTATTCATCGTGAATCTCGAAACGCGGAAACGGCGTGCTCTGGCGTCCGTGGGGCCGGGCGAGGCGGGGACCTTGCGTTGGCGAAAGGCAGCGGAGCAGGACTGGATCTATTACCTGGCCGCGGGCGATCTATGGCGAATTGGCGTGCGGGGCGGGCGGGCAGCGGGCGAGCCGGAGAAGCTCTTTGAGTCCACCGTGGACGGCAATGCTCAGGTCAATTTCAACGCCTTTGACCTGGCGCCCGGGACGCCGGCGGATCGGGAGACGATCCTGGCGATCCTGGACTACAGCTCTCTGGCCGTCACATCCAAGGACAAGGGTGTCCTTCTCACGCGTCGGGCGGGGGCGCCGCCGGCCATCAAGGAGCTTGGGGAAATGACGGAGGCCATGTGGATCGACGAGACGTCATTCGTATTCGCCAGTGACGGCACGCTGTATCGGCAGGAACTCGGCGGGAAGAACGAGCCTTTGGCGGGGGCGGGGCAAGACAACGCGGCAGGCCAGATTGCCTTGCCAAGAGACAGGTCGTGGGTCTACTTCGCCGCGCGCCGTTCGGATCGGCGGGGCGGAGAGGGGAAGATCCGGGCGAAGTATACGGAAATCTGCAGGGCGCCCCTGAAGTGAAGGATTGCATTTTGGGTTCGGGGCATGCCATCTTCCGTCAGGTGAGCTGTGGATCTGAGCTCTGTCTTGAACGAACTGGGTGAGACCAGAGGGCGCGACGCGCTCGAACCGGGGTGGGAGACTTCGGTCGATACGTGTCCGGCCGGCTCGCTTGAATTCCTCGCGCAGGACGCGATTGGCGAGAACCGTGTTTGGACCGGCCTGCCGAACGTATTCGACCCGCTCCTGGCGAAGACCGCGCGGACCATTCAGGACCGTCCCGCGCTGCGCCTGCTGGCGTGGCACACCTATCGTCTTGTCTACCAGACCGCCGAACGCCGGGCGTTCAACGCGTGGCCGGAGTTGAACCACGCGCTGGACGGATCCGGCGGCGTCTTTTACCTGCTTCTCGCGATGGCGGCAATCGGGCGGCTTCGCGAACAACACCGCGCGCATGGCATTCCCGAAACGGTGACACGCGCCACGGCGGCTGGCATTCGCATCGCATGCGAGCGCTATGGCCGGATATCGGACGGCCACCCGGGGATCGAAAGAAAGCTGTTGTGGTGGTACCGGCTCGTGGCATCGGGCGACCTGCATCGGTTGGGGCGAATGCAGTACCATTTCCGGCCGTTCGGGGGCCGGCTCAGAGCCTTCCGGCATCGCCGGGACGGCTGCGTACTGGCGCTATCCGAACCCGGCGTCACCTACGACACGGAAGGCTTCGTCGCGTGGTCGGATAGCGTCCCCGCGTGGACATCAGAATTGACGCAAGCCGAAGATCGCATCACCGGCTGCCCCATCAGCCCGACGGGGAGGGCCCTCCGTACGACCGTCACACTGAGGACGGATTCCTGGCACTGTGTGCTGCAACCGGGCGACACGGTTCTTGGGACGCATATCCCCGAAGGCGAGCCCATGAGCCTGGAGCGTTGTCGCCAAACGATGGCCCAGGCCCTGGAGTTCTTCCCCAAGCACTACCCGGATCGGTCCTTGGCGGGGTTCGAATGCCATTCCTGGATCCTGAACACACAGCTTGTCGATATGTTGGGCCAAGCCTCGAACCTGGTGAAGTACCAGCAGGAACTCTATCTCTTCCCGCTGCCTTCCGGCGGCAAGGACGGCCTCTATTTCGTGTTCGACCGCGACGAGGTCGATCCCGATACGGCACCCCGGGATACCGCCCTGCGCCGGGCGTTTCTGGACCATCTCAAGGCCGGCAAGCGACTGCGCACCGGCGGCATGTTCTTTCTGAGAGAGGACTTCTCTCAGTTCGGCTCCCAGCACTACCGGGCCCGGTTCGAGGCGGCGATGTCGCTCGCAGCACGCAGCCAATACACATCGGAGTGACACATGAAGAGGATAACACTTGGTTCCATCATGCTTCCGCATCCGCCCGCCGATGAGAACGAAAGTCCGAAGTTCGAATCGGCCGAGCCATTGATCGACGAAGCTGAGCGGCATATCCAAGAAGCCGCGGACAGAGGCTGCCATATCGTATGTCTGCCGGAAACATTCGCGAGCCTGAGACGAAACAGCCCCCCGGAGAAGACTGGGGAGGAAATGGACGGCTACTGCATGACCCGACTGTCCGGAATCGCCAAGAAGAACGGAATTGGCATCGTGACTTCCTTGATGCTCACCGAAGATGGCACGAGCTACAACACAGGCATAGCCATCGACAAAAAGGGCAGGCTGAAAGGTGCGTACAGGAAGGTGCATCTCGCCCCGGGCGAAGGCGATGCAGGCGTTACGCCGGGAAGCGAGTTTGCGGTGATGGACCTCAACGGGGTGAAGATCGGGATCCAGCTCTGTTACGACCTGAACTTTCCCGAGGGTGCGAGGATCCTGGCCCTGTCCGGAGCCGATATCATCTTCTGGCCGAACATGTGGGGCGGGATGCCGGAGTCGTACACCGATGTGATCCTGCGCGCACGCGCCATCGAAAACGGCCTCTGGCTTGTATCGTCCGCCTATTTTCTGGGCGGCAAGAACTTCTACAAAGTCCCGCGAATCTTCGGCCGGACCTGTATCGTATCCTGGGACGGCACCATACTGGCGGAAGTGGGCAAGAAGACGGGCCTCGCCTCGGCAGAGATTGACCTCGATGAAAAGAGATCTCTGCAGCGTGATAGGGATACCTGCCTGTTCAAAGAAAGAAGACCGGAACTCTACGCGAAAATCTGTGAAGGCGCCGGGTAACGTCGCATCCGGCAACTCGTGCGGCCCCAGGCCGCGGCCGTTCATCACGCCGGCGCGCATGTTGCCCCCCCCCGAAAACGTTCTTGACACCCGCACCGCCTCTGGTGTAAGCTTCTCATATATAAGAGGATATATCATATATGAGAAATAAAGCCCCCGTCTCCGCCGCGCCGGCCGTGGACAAGGCGCTCGATATTCTCGAGTATGTCGCGCGGAGCGACAGCCCCGTCTCGGCCAACGCCGCGGTCCGCGCGCTCGGCATGCCCGTCGCGTCCGGCTTCCGCGTCATCAACGCACTGCTGGACCGCTCCTACCTGCGCCGGGCCAACGGCGGCAACGCGATCGGGTTGGGGCTCGGCGCGCTCAAGCTCGGCAGCCTCGCGATGCAGAGCCACGCGGTTCGCGCCGCCATCAGCCCCGTGCTCGAGCGGATCCGCGACCGCACGCGCGAGAGCGTCGAACTCGCCTGGCTCGAGGGCCGCGAGATCGTGATCGTCGACGTCGCCGAATCGCCCGAGCCCATCCAGCTCATCCGCAAGGTCGGCACCAGCATGCTCGGCCTCTCGAACCCCATCACGCTCGCCGTCCTCGCGTTTCTGCCCGATGACAAGGGACGCGAACTGGTCCGCGCCATCACCGAAACGGTCAGGTCCAGGCGCCGGCTCGGGCTGCTGCACGAACGCGTCACCTATCTGAGCCGAGTGCCCGCCCGCGAGCTGGACAAGACGCGCCGCAACGGGTTCGCCGCCGACTACGGGCGGCAGACGCGCGACATCGCGCGCATCGCCGTGCCGATCCTGGACGGCAGCGGCACGGCGGCCGGCGCGCTCAGCGTGGTCGGGCCCCTGTACCGGATCGGAAGGAAGCGGGAGAAGCAGATCGTGGGGTTACTGAAGGCAGGCGCGCAGGTAGCGTGCGCCGATCCGCGACCGGAGTCGCGGATCGGCCATGGTTGATGGTTGAGTCCGTTCCAAGAACCCGGCTCGTCAGGAGCCTCGCCCTCCATCGCCATGACATCTGGCGTTAATGGAGGGCGAGCGTCCTCGCGAGCCGCTTTCTTGGCGTGGACTCATGGTTCAAGGTCAGGACAAAGGTGGGGACAGGGGTGGGTCCCCGGCCAAGTGAAAAGGAGGACAACACCATGGCAACGACAACCGAGGACAAGACCCAACTCATCGCGAAGAAGATCGACGCCGCCAAGAAGATCATCGCCGAGGCGCTCGAGACCTATCCGCACGACAAACTCGCGATCGCCTGGACCGGCGGCAAGGACAGCACGCTGGTGCTCTGGCTGATCCGGCAGGTCTGCCTGGAACAGGGCATCCCGATCCCGCAGGCCTTCTGCATCGACGAGGGCGACATGTTCGACGAAATCCGCGCCTTCCTCGCCGAGTGGGCCGAAAAATGGGACGTGAAGCTCGATATGATCCACAACCACGACGTGTCCCGCGCCGCCGGCGGGGTGCTCGGCAACACGGTGAAGGTCAGCGCCCTCAACGCGCGCAACCGCAAGGAAGTCGAGCGGCTCGGCTACGAAGAGGACGAGTTCGACTACGAGCCGGAATCCTTCGTCGGGAACCACCTGATGAAAACCGCGACGCTGAACGTGCACCTGGAAGCAAAGGGCATCGCCGCGTTCGTCGAGGGGATCCGCTGGGACGAGCAGGGCGCGCGCGCCAACGAACAGTACTTCAGCCCGCGCAAGGCCACCAGCCTCAGCCCCGAACATATGCGGGTCTGCCCGATCCTGCACTTCACCGAGCGCGACGTCTGGGACGCGCATTTCCAGTACGAAATCCCCATCTGCGCACTCTACAAGCAGGGCTTCCGCTCGCTCGGCGCGCGGGTCACAACCCGGAAGGTCACCGATGTGCCCGCCTGGGAACAGGACCTCGAAAACACCACCGAACGCGGCGGCCGGCGCCAGGACAAAGAAGGGCTCATGGAGAAACTGCGAAGCCTGGGATACATGTAGGGGACCGTCATTCGGCTTCGCCCGTCAGTCAGGGATGTCAATTGGCTTCGCCGTCATTAGGGCTTCGCCCGTCACAGGCTGCGCGTCATTCTGTCGCCGGAAGGGGGGGCACCTCCAGTGACGCGAGCGCAGCACGCCAATGACGCGTGCGAAGCACGCAACTGACGCGAGCGCAGCGAGCCATTGACCGCGCAGCGAGCCCATGACGCCGACGCAGCAAGGAGGACGCCATGAACAAGGACCGAGGCTCCCCGCCCGGCATTCTCGACTTCCCCTGCGACGTCGAGCGGCTCCCGAACGGCAACACGCTGATCAGCGACGCCGGCGCCGAGGACGGGTCGGGCAGCGAGATCATCGAGGTGGATCCCGGCGGCAATGTGATATGGAACTATCACGACGGGCTGCGTTTCGCGCACAGCGCCAAGCGCATGCCCAACGGCAACACGTCCATCTCCGACACCACCAACAACCGCGTGCTGGAAGTCTCGCCGGCCGGCGAAGAGGTCTTCACCTCCGATTCGTGGGCCGGCGGCACGGGCACCCTCTCCGACGGCAGCCACCTGCACTACCCGAACGACGCGCACCCGCTCCCAGACGGCCGCATCCTGATCACGGACCGCAACAACGACCGCTGCGTGATCGTGGACCGGCAGGGCACCGTGCTGCGCACCGTCAACGCCGGCGTCAAGCACCCGCACAACGGCGATCTGTTGCCGAACGGCAACCTGCTCATCGCCGATTCCGACGGGAACAGCGTCAAGGAGGTCGATCCCGCCGGCAACGTCGTGTGGGCCTATGCCGACCCCGCCAACCCGCTCGCCTGGCCGCGCGACGCCGACCGGCTGCCGAACGGCAACACCCAGATCGTGGACTCGAAGAACCGGCGCGTGCTCGAGGTCACGCCCGCCGGCAAGGTGGCCTGGACCTATGCGGTCCCGTACTTCGCCAACTTCTACGACGCGGACCGGCTGCCGAACGGCAACGTGCTGATCAGCGACCAGCAGCACCACCAGGTCCTCGAGGTGAACCCCGCCCGTGAGGTGGTCTGGCGGTTCCGGAACTACCGGCCGATCGCCCCTGCGAACGAACGGCTCCTGAACACCTCGTTCAAAATACGCGGCGCAAACGGCGCGCCCGAACACTGGATGCTCGGCACGCGCCTGTCCGAGGGCGGCGGCAAGCTCGTCTGGACACCGAACCCGAAAGGGCAGGACGTGCCCGGGCTCGAATACGACCGGCCCGGCGCCCTGTGCCTGCAGCAGAAGATCGCCGCGGAACCCGGCTCGCTTTATACGGTCTCCGCGAAGATCCGTACCGAGAACGTCCGCAATATGACCTGCGTGCAGGTCGCCTTCCTCGACGAGCACGACGGGCTCATCCAGGACGTGCTCGCCGCACCCAAGGGCCGCCTCTTCTCCGGGACCGCCGACTGGACCCTGGATTCGTTCGAGGCCGAGGCGCCGCCCGGCGCCGTCGCCGCCGAGGTCCGCCTGTTCATCAACGGGCCCGGCCGCGTGTGGGTCAACAATATCAACTGCTTCTGCTAGTGGAAGAACTTGCTCGAGAACTTACTCGAGAACTTGCTCGGAAACTCGCTGCGGCTCGTTCGTGTGTGTAGGCAGCCCCTCGGCAGGCAAACACATCCGAAGAATCATGGTTTGCGCGTGAGCTGTCGAAGCCGCTCCCAGCCCCTCGTAAGGCGCAGGGGTGCCTTCCGCATCGCCGCTAGGCAGGCTTTCCTGCCTATGCGCTTCGGGGGGCGCGGGCGCTGCAACCGCACTAGGAGCAGATGACCCTCCGCCTGCGGTTGGATGTCAAACACGTCACCCGGCTGGACGCACGGCGGCAAAACGATGCGTCGCTCACCATCCACTGTACATGTGGGCATAGCAGGATGTTCTCACATCCAATGCGCCATGTCATGGCCGAAAGAATGTGATTCTCCCTACGGAGGCCGATTGCCCCGAGCTTGCCCTCTGAGGGCCGGACGCCTATGCTGTCTAGATGCGCTCAGGCCGGCGACTGCACGCCGGTTCGCTTCTTGCCACACAAAAGGAGAACCCATGCCCCTGCAATTCATCAACACCGCATTTGAAAACGCGTCACCGGCCAACTGGCATATAGAAGACGACGGCAAAGCCGCAACCGTCGAGCTATTCTACGACCACGAACGCGACGCGCCGAACCGCGCCGCCGGGCATTGGCACCTGCGCCTGGAAGGCGAGCCCGGCACCGCGGCGCGGATAACGCTCAAGAACTTCGACAACGTCTGGAATGGGAAGCACGGCTCCCCGATCTCCGGGAAAACCGGCTGCTTCGTCTCGACGGACGGCACGCAGTGGCGGCACATCCCCGCGCGGAAGACCGAAGACAACACCCTCGAGATCGATGTCACGCTCGATGCCGGTCAACTCTACCTGGCCCGGATCGAGCCGTACCGGATCAGCGACCTGGAGAACCTGTTGGCCGAGATCTGCGATCATCCGCTCGTGGAGATCAAGACGATCGGGAACACCGTCGAGGGCCGCGAGCTGGAACTGGTGCGGGTCGGCCGGGAACAGACGCCGAACCGCGTGTTCCTCCGCGCGCGCGCCCATCCCTGGGAGACCGGCGGCAGCTATTGCGTGCAGGGGCTCATCCGCAGCCTGCTCCGGGACGATGCGGACGCCAAACGGTACCTGGAGACCTATTCGGTCTGCGTGCTGCCCATGGCGTGCAAGGACGGCGTCGCGCGCGGCTACACCCGGTTCAACGTGGCCGGCATGGACCTTAACAGGAAATGGGCCGCGCCGGCCGACCCCCGGCTTGCCCCCGAAAACCACGCGCTCGAAACGTGGTTCGACGAAATGATCGACAGCGGCCGGCCCATCCAACTCGCGATCGACCTGCACAACGACGAGGGCGGTAAACTCCACGTCAGCCGGCCGGAAGAGAACGAAGGGCCGTACCTGGCCGACATGGACCGGTTCGAGAGATCACTCACCGAACACACCTGGTTCACCGAGGGACGAACCCCGCTCGAGTTCAGGAACCCCGGCAGCTTCGGCAGCGCCATGTGGACGCGCTATCGCGTCAGCGGCTGCGTGCTGGAACTGAACTGCAATTGGATCGCCGGGCTCAACAAGCCGCCGTTCGGCAAGGACTGGGAACGGCTCGGCGAACAGATGCGGGACGTGTTCCTGCAGTATTTCGCCGATGCCACCCCCTCGCTGCGCTGATCCCTGCGCCCGCTCGATAGCCCATACAGGGCATTTTTGTGCAGATTGCATTTTATAGTTGCAATCTGCGCAAATTTCTGTAAGTCTTGTTGGGTCATGATAGATCGCGAACTAGGGAACCATGCAAAGAGCCTGTTTGAGCGCTACCCGGTACTGACAATCACTGGGCCGCGGCAGTCTGGCAAGACAGTGCTGGCCAAAGCCTGCTTTGGTGAGCGGCTTGCGTACGTCAACCTGGAGGCGCCCGATATCCGCGAATATGCCTCTCAGGACCCACGCGCCTTCCTGGCTGATCACCCTGACGGGGCCATCCTCGATGAGATTCAGCGCGTCCCGGACCTGCCCAGTTACATCCAGGTGATAGTCGACGAGAAGCGGACGAACGGGCTGTACGTCCTCACCGGCAGCCGTCAGTTCGAAGTGCACGAAGCGGTGAGCCAGTCTCTTGCGGGTCGTACGGCTGTGCTGCAGCTTCTGCCCCTGACTGTGCGCGAGCTGGAAATGTTGGCCGGCGAGATGAGCGTGGACGCGATGCTTGTCGGTGGGTTCATGCCCAGGATCTACGACCAGAGGATTCCGCCCTCGCAGGCGCTCTCGGACTATGTCGCGACCTATGTGGAACGCGACCTTCGTCAGCTTCTTGCCGTCAAGGATCTGGACGCTTTCCAGCGCTTCCTCGGGTTGTGTGCCGGCCGGACGGGACAATTGTTGAACCTTTCGAGCTTGGGGAACGACGCCGGTGTTTCCCACACAACGGCGCAACACTGGATCAGTCTGCTTCGTGCCAGCTACGTCGTGTACCTGCTGCAGCCGTACCATCGAAACGTGGGCAAGCGACTGATCAAATCCCCGAAACTCTATTTCCACGATGTCGGGCTGGCGGCGTACCTTTGTGGAATTGACGCCCAAGCCCACTTGAAGAATCATCCCCTGCGCGGATCGCTGTTCGAGAACATGGTCGTCGGGGAAACACTCAAGTTTTTCGCGAACCGTGGCCGCAAAGCCCCTCTGCATTTCTACCGCGACAGTTCCGGCCTCGAAGTCGATCTTCTCATTGATGAGGGCGGTTCTCTCCTGCCCGTCGAAGTCAAGGCATCGCACACCCCCGCACAGGCCCTGCTGAAGGGACTCCACCGGTTCCGACAGGTCGAGCCGGATGCACCCTATGGCCGGATGCTCGTCTACGGCGGCGACCAAAGACAGGAGCGAACGGACTTGACCGTCACGACCGTTCGGGGCTTCGCGCGTGATCTCGAACGCCTGCTCGCGAGTTGACTGTTGCGGCGAGCCCCTTTCCTGCCCGCCTCACTCGCCCGCCGCCAGCACCAGCACCCAGTCGTTCCCTTCGCCCGGCGTGCCGGGCGGCTCGAACTCGTACGCCGACCCGGCGCCGCCGGGCGCCGCGGCCTGATACGCCCCGGTGCGCGGGTCATACCATCGCGCGGTCCGGCCCGCCGGCCCGACCGCCGGTTCCATCGTGAAGGCGCGGCCCTGCGGCGAGTAGACGAAGACATAACGGCCCTGCGCATCGCCCGTCGCGACGATCCGCGCCTGGATGTGCGGCGCCTTGTGCGCGTCATCCGCCGCGGCCGCCACGAGCGGAAGGTCCGGAATGCGGTCGGGCAGGGGCTGCGATTCGAACAGCGCCCGCACGTGCTGCATCTGAACGCGGCCCGGCGCGTCGAGCGCCCGCTTCCAGACGCCCTTCTCGGCGCGGCGCGGGGAGTCGAGCCCCCAGACGGCATTGTGCCCGTAGGTGTGCCCGAACGCGCCCGCGAACAGCGACTGGTAGGCCTGGACCCGGACGTCCCAGTCGTTCACCGCCGGTTCCTTCCAATTGCACCCCTCGTACCACGGCTCCAGATTGACCACCGGCTTGGCCGGCATCCGCGCGTAGTCCGCGGTGATCGTCGGCCGGATGTGGTCGCCGCCTCCCTTCCGCTTGAGCCCGACCTGCGTGCCGTTGAAGGCCAGCCAAGGCGCCTCGTGGAACCAGGTCGAGGACGTGCTCGCACCGCGCGGATGGTACGTCATCAGCACCGCCGAGTAGTCCGCCTCCCCGTCAAACGCGTGCACGCCGTTCAACGCGTCGGCTACACCCTCCGCCATCGCGTGCCAGCCGGCCATCCCCATCGCGCTCACCCGCTCCGTGTCGTCCGGGTTCACGTCAATCCCGCCCGACCAGATCAGGTTCGGCCGAGCCCCGAGCCGCTTGCCCAGCGCGTGCGCATACGCATACGCGTCCGCCGCCGTCTCGACGTACGCCATCCGCTCGTCCGTCCGGCCCGGGCACCCGTACACCAGCAGCACGTACAGCCCGCGCTCCGCCGCCGCGTCGCACACCCACGCCAGATGATCCCAGTACGGCCCGTTCAGCTTCGTGGCGTCCCCGCCGGTGTACGGCGGCTCGCCGAAAAAGTTGCGGCCATCCGCAAGCGCCCAGTGGTTCACCGCCATCAGCTGCACGACCGTGAACCGCTTCGCCGCCGCGTCGTCCAGATACTCACACACGTCTTCCCGGCTCAGATTCTGGTGCAGCGCCCAGGCCGTGTCGCCCAGCCAGAAGAACGGCGTGCCGTCCGCATGCTGCAGATAATGACCGTTCGGCGCGAGGCCGAGCCGACCGTGCCGAGCCCAAGGACTTGCAGGTGTCGTGCTCATTTGGACCCCTCCGCCGCGTACCGTGGCCGGCCCTCCTTGATCAGGCTGATCTCTTCGCCCGGTTCGATACGAAAGTCGAATACCGCAGCCAGTTCGATGCGGAGATCCGGGAACGTGGGGCTCTCGAGCGTGTCCTCCTTGGTATAACTGCCGGCCAGACGGTAGGTGGCGCCGTCCAGCGCAAACACCTCGGCCAGCCACGGGTAAGGGGTCACCAGCCAGACCTCCTGCACGCCCGCCCGCGCGTAAAGCGCCATCTTGCGCACATGGTCGTGCAGCGCCGAAGAAGGCGACACCACTTCGACCACCAGCGTGGGCGCCCCTTCAATGTGGCTGCGCCGGACCCTGTCGGGAGCACATACAACCAGCACGTCCGGCTGCACGACGTCTTGCTCCGTCAGCCGTACGTCCATGGGCGACACAAAGGCCCTGCAACTCTTGCCCGCAAAGTGGCCGTGCAACTGGGCAAAAACCTCGCCCACCACCTGCTGGTGCCGCGTGCTCGGCGCCGGCGTCATCGCGTACGATTCGCCCGCGACGATCTCCCAGCGTTCATCGCGCGGCCAGCGGCGGTAGTCGCTCCAGGTGTACGGGCCACCCTTGGCGCCATGTCGTGATTCCGCCATCTCCATACCGCCTCCCCCTCTCCTGTCCCTCGCAGTCTAACCGGTCCTACGCCAGCGTTCAACCGCTTTCCGTGCCGGCAACAGAACCCATCCCCCCCTTGTTTCCGCCGGCACGGCCCTCTATGCTTTAGGCGTCCATCGAACGGCGCGGCGCAAGGTACGGCACGGAGGCGATCATGATCAGGCTCGGCGTGGTCGGGTGCGGGCAGCGAATCAGCGGCATGATCCGGCACTGTTTTCGGAAGGAGGCGCCGGACCTGCGCGTGGTCGGTATCGTGGACCCGGACGAAGAAGGGGCGCGCGGCCGGCTGGAAGAATGCGACCGCGCCGATGCGGTGTTCTACAAGACGCTGGCCGGCATGGTGAAGAAGGCGAAACTCGATGCGCTCGCCATCGGGACGCGCTGTAACCTGCACGCATCCTACGCCGTTCAGGCGGCGCGTTACGACATCCCGCTCTTCCTCGAGAAACCCGTCGCCGTCTCCATGCAGCAGGCCGTCGCGCTCGAACGCGCTTTCGAGCGCTCGAAATGTCGCGTCGTCGTCAGCTTCCCCCTGCGCGTCACCCCGCTGTGCCGGCTCGCTCGCGAGTACGTCGAGAAGGGAGCCGTCGGTTCGCCCCAACACGTCGCCGCCGTCAACGCCGTGCCCTACGGCACCTGCTACTGGGAAGAGGGCTACCGCAACTACGCCGTCACCCAGGGCCTGTTCCTGCAGAAGGCTACCCACGATTTCGATTACCTCATGTACCTCGTCGGCTCGCCCATCGTGCGCGTCGCCGCCATGGCGGCGCGCGGCCGCGTATTCGGCGGGAAGAAGAAGGCCGGCCTGGTTTGTTCCCGTTGCCGCGAGGCCGATGCCTGCCCCGAAAGCCCCCGGAATCGCCGGCGGAACCACTCGGGCGGAAGCCTCGCCGATCACCCCTGCCTCTTCGGCCGCGACTGCGGAACGCCGGAAACCGGCATGAATGAAGATTCCTCCAGCGCGCTCATCGAGTTCGCCTCCGGTATGCACGGCACCTATTGGCAGGTATTCTTCGCACGCCGCGACGCCGCCGCGCGCGGCGCACGTATCAGCGGCTACCACGGGACCCTCGAGTTCGACTGGTACCGCAACGACCTCAAACACGTGCGCCACCACGCCCCGTTCACCGATACCGTCAAGGCCGGCGAGGGCATGAGCCATTTCGGCGGCGATTCCGAACTCGCCGCCGACTTCATCAGCGTGATCCGCGGCAAAGGCGAGGCCCGTACCCCCATCCGAACCGGAATCCAGAGCGCCTACGCCTGCCTCGCCGCCAAGCAGTCCGCCGAAACCGGCCGCTTCGTCAACGTGCGGCAGGTCGGCGGCTGACGGCAGCGTTGCTCTCTCCGCTCACCCCCGACCTCGACCCAGCCCCCTGAGCTTGTCGAACAGCGCCGGGCGGCCCCGCAAGCAGCCCCGGCCCCCACGGCCTCGACCAAGTCCCTGAGCTTGTCGAAGAGCGCCGGGCGGCCCCGCAAGCAGCCCCGGCCCCCACGGCCTCGACCCAGCCCCCTGAGCTTGTCGAAGAGCGCCGGGCGGCCCCGCAAGCAGCCCCGGCCCCCACGGCCTCGCGCCGTGGGGGAGCAAGATTCCCGCTCCGAAAGCCCGTCCTTTCCCCCCTCTCCCCTGTTCAGCCGCCATAGGCGGCTGAACAGGAGGCCCAACGCGCGCACCACCGGGCGCCGCGAAAATCCCATACCCCCTCGAACACGCCCGGCCCGGGCGCCGCCCCGCGCCGGACCAAGGCCCGTCACGAACCGGCCTGTCCGCTCCCCGCTCCTCCTCACCCGCTCTCCCGGCCCCCCCCCTTGACACCCCTTGAGCTATGTGGTATCTATAAAGATAGCTCATATCTACCAAGATACTCTCGTCGAACGGCGGGGGACAGGAGGCCTGGACATGGATCGACCCAACGTGCTCTTTATCATGGCGGATCAGTACCGGCACGACTATCTCGGCTGTGCCGGTGCGGAGTTCGTGCGCACGCCGAACCTGGACGCGATCGCCGCGCGCGGCATGCGGTTCACGCAGTGCGCGACGAATTCGCCCGTCTGCGCGCCGGCCCGGATCGGGCTGGCGACCGGCCTGCAGCCGGCGCGGGTGGGCAGTCTCGACAACCGCAGCTTCCTGCCGCACTCGGTGCCGACCTACTACCAGCGCCTCCGCGACCACGGCTACCGGGTCGGCTGTGTCGGCAAGCTGGACCTGGCCAAGCCGGACGGCTACAACGGCCGGTTCGGGGACCGCCCGTGCGTCTTCGGCTGGGGCTTCACGCACCCTGAGGAGTGCGAGGGCAAGATGCACGCGGGGCAGTCCCCGGAACCGCGCGGCCCCTACGGCCTGTGGCTGCGCGAGCAGGGCCTGTACGAGGCGTTCCACGCCGACTACAAACGC
The DNA here is from genome assembly GCA_016929905.1 of Kiritimatiellia bacterium. GTDB lineage: Bacteria > Verrucomicrobiota > Kiritimatiellia > JAFGHX01 > JAFGHX01 > JAFGHX01. The sequence continues at coordinate 14,538 of JAFGHX010000117.1, read as the reverse complement.
CGCGCGCAGCAGCACTGGATCCGGGGCGTCTCGCACGATTCCGTACTGCCGGCCGAGGCGTTCGAAGACGTCTACATCGGCCGCCGCGCCGCGGAGTGGATCGAGCGGATCCCCTCCGATTTCCCCTGGCACCTGTTCGTCAGCTTTGTCGGCCCGCACGACCCGTTCGACCCGCCGACCGACTACGCCGAGCGCTACCGCCAAGCCGCGATGCCCGCGCCCGTCCCGATCTCCCCCAACGGCAAGCCGGACTGGATTGTCGGGCGCCGCCGCGCCATGGAACCCGAGGAAGTCGCGCACACGCGCCGGCAGTACTGCGCGGCCATCGCATGCATCGACGACCAGGTCGGCCGTATCCTCCTGGCGCTTGAACGGCGCGGCATGGCCGACAACACCATCCTCGTCTTCTCCAGCGATCACGGCGAGATGCTTGCCGACCACGGGCTCTACACCAAGTCCGTCCCGTACGAGGGCGCGCTGCGCGTCCCGCTCATGGTCGCCGGCGCCGGCATCCCCGCCGGCGCGGTCTCCGCCGCGCTCGTCGAGCTGATCGACGTCAACCCCACGATCTGCGAGCTGGCCGGGCTGCCGCCGCAGGAACACATCGACGCGCGCTCGCTCGGGCCCGTGCTGCGCGGCGCGGCCGCGCAGCACCGCGCGGATACCGTCAGCGCCATGCCGAACTTCCGCTGCATCCGCACACGCCGGCACAAGCTCGTTTTGAATTACAACGCCGGTACGGAATGCTACAATCTGGAGTCGGACCCGGGCGAGCAGCACAATATCGCCCGGGACGACCCCGCGCTGGCGCAGCGCCTCACCCGGCGTCTGCAGGCACGGTTCCAGGAGGGGAGATGGCTGCGGTGAGCGAACTCAAGAGCCCGGACGGCGGCGCGCAGGATGCGCGCGGCCCCAGCGCGCTGTGGCGCGGGCTCGCGATCCTGCGCCTGTGCGCCGACGCGTGCGACGGGGCGACGTTCACCGCCCTGCGCCGCGCGTGCGGCGACGTGCCGCCCACCACGCTCGCCCGCCTGCTCAGGCCGCTGCTGGCGCAGGGCATGCTGCGCAAGCTCCCCGATACCGGCCGCTACGCACCGGGCGCCGCTTTCGTCGGGCTCGCGCACAGCGTGCTCGGCCGCCAACCGCGCGAACAGCTCGTCCAGCCCGTGCTCGATGCACTCGCCAACGCCACCGGCGAGTCGGCCGCCTACTACGAGTGGGACGGCGACTGGCTCATCCTGCGCGCCAAGGCCGAGCAGCCGGAATCGTTCCACTACAGCGAGGCCGGCGCCCGCCACTGGCACCGGCCCATGAACGCGTTCTTCCGCGTCTGCCAGGCCTACCTGCCCGCCGACACCGTCGCCGACATCTTCAGACGCTACACCGCGCAGACCGGCCGGCGCGAGCGGCCGAAGCCGCGCCAGCTCGCGGCCGTGCGCCGCAACGGCGTGCTCAGCGCCGAAGAGCCCGTGCGCGGCATTGTCACGCGCATCGCCGCGCCCGCCTTCCTGGGCGAGGGCGGCGCTTGCGCCGGCGCCGCCGGCATCACCACCCTGCGCGTCGGGCTCGCCGGTCCCGCGCGCGCGGAACTCGAAGCTCAGGTCAAGCGCGCCGCGGCCGAACTCACACGCGCGTTCACGCACCTGCGCTGATCCGGCCTCGCCGCGGCGCGTGCCGCCGCGGCGCCCGGACCCGAACGCTCCCGCTTCACAGGCCCGGCTCGAACGGCTCGCACAGCAGGTCGTTGAGCTGCTCGTCCGATTCGACCGGCTTCGGCGCGCCCCGCTCGTTCATGGCGGCTATGAGGCTCGTCGCGTGCTCCTGCACCGTATAGGTGCGCTGCGGGTTCTCCGCCGTCGCGCGCAGCACGGTCACCATTCTGAACGGCGGCCTCAGCGGGATCAGGCCGAACGGCTCGGACTGCGCGCGTTGCATCGCCTTCAACGCGCCCGCCCGGATCAGCTCGCGCGCCCTCACCGGATGCGTGTGCACCGCGCCCGGGTTGCGCTCGCGGTACTGCTCGCGCGTGCACCCGTCGCCGCGCCCTTCCCGCAGACCGCGCTTCACCGAAACCGTCTCGATGCCCGGCACCAGCGCACTCGCCTCCTCGGTGAACGCCAGTTCGCCCGACCCGAAGATGGTGCGGATGCCCAGCTCGCTCGCGCACAGGGCCAGCTGCCCGAATTCCCCAATGGCCACGCCGTTCACCGATCGTTCCAGCACGCCCGTGTTGCCCGTGTGCGTCATGTTCGACAGCGGCGTCCGCGACTTCGCGTGCTGGCCGACGAAGATCAGATAGTCGAAACCCTCCTGCAGCCGGTGCGGCCAGGGCTGGCGCCAGTCCCAGCGCATCAGCTCCGTGCGCGGATCCAGTTGCAGAATGTCCACCGCGCCGGGCCCGTGCGAATCGGCAACCATCACATAGCTGGCCCCGCCTTCGTACAGCCCGTCGATGGCCGCATTGATCTCCTGGGTCAGCAGCCCGCGCGCCACATCGTAGTAGCGTGTGTCGGGGCCCGTCCATTCGGCGAAGTTGCGCACTCCCGCCACGCCTTCCAGATCCGTCTGAATGTAAACACGCATGACAATCTCCTCCCCGTTCGATCGCTGCGAACGAACGGTTATCGCAGAGTGCGCGCGCGCTCGCAACGCAAATCCACAGCCAACGAGACTGTCCAAAAAAAAACGCCGGGCGGCCGGCTTGTCCCGTAAACAAGACTTCCGCACGCCCGTCCCCTGCGCTACAATCGGCGCATGGCTACGCCATACCGCGAGACCTATCTGGCGATCCGGCGCAATATCGAGTCGGTCATGGTCGGTCAGTCGGAGGTGATCCGCAAGATCGTCGCCGCGCTGATCAGCGACGGGCACGTGCTGCTCGAGGACTATCCCGGCACCGGCAAGACCACGCTGGCCAAAGCGCTCGCCCGCTCGATCGGCGCGAGCGCGTTCAGCCGCATCCAGTTCACGCCCGACCTGCTGCCGTCCGACGTGCTCGGCGTCTCGATCCTGAACCAGAAAGACCAGTCGTTCGAGTTTCATCCCGGCCCGATCTTCGCCAGTATCCTGCTGGCCGACGAAATCAACCGCGCCTCGCCCCGCACGCAGTCGGCGCTGCTCGAGGCGATGGCCGAACGGCAGGCGACCATCGAGGGGCGCCGCTACCCGATGAAGGACCCGTTCTTCGTGATCGCCACGCAGAACCCGGTCGAGTTCAGGGGGACTTACCCGCTGCCCGAGGCGCAGATGGACCGGTTCGCCATGCAGCTGGCGCTCGGCTACGTCTCGGCGGGCGAGGAAGTGCAGATCCTCTCGGCGCAGGAGAAGCGGCACCCGCTCGACGCGCTGAGCCCCTGCGCGGAGCCGGCCGATATCCGGGCCATGAAGGAGGCGGCGAAATCCGTCGCGATCAGCGACGAACTGAAACACTATATCGTGCAGCTCGTCGGCTGTACCCGGACGCAGAGCGCCGTCCAATTGCCGGCCAGCCCGCGCGCGTCGCTCGCGCTCATGAAAGCCGCGCAGGCACTCGCCCTGTGCGACGGGTCCGAATTCGTGACGCCCGACCACATCCACACGCTCGCCGTCGATGTGATCGCGCACCGGCTCGTGCTCGACCCGCAGGCCAAGTTCAGCGGGTTGACCGGGCGCGCGGTCGTCGAAGAGTGTCTCCGAACCGTAGACGTGCCGGCCTAGCATGAAACTTGATCGAGAACTTACTCGCGAACTTGCTCGAGAACTTGCTCGAGAACTTGCTCGAGAACCCGCCTTCGCTCAAATAGCTTCCGCCGTCGCCCTTTCGGGCTTTGGCGGACAAGGGTGAACCCGTGCGTTTACGCCGGTGGCTCTACAGGATCTATCGCAGCTATGCCGGCCTGTCGAACGTCTGGCGGCGGCGCCTCACCGCCGCCGGCTGGCTGGCGGGCGTGCTGATGGCGCTTTCGGCGGCCGTCGGGCTGAACACCAGTGAGGCGGCCGCCTACCAGCTCTTCACGCTGCTCGCCGCGGCATTCGCGCTTGCCGTCGTCCACAATCTGTTCTTCCGGCCGCGGCTCGAACTCACGCGGCATGTGCCGAAGTTCGGGAGCGCCGGCAGCCGGCTGACCTACCGCGTGCGCGTACGCAACCGGGGCCGGCGCCGGCACACGGCCCTGTGCCTGCGCGAGGCGCTGAAGGAACCGGTCCCCGAGCAGGCCGCTTTCTTCGAGGAACCGGAGCCGGGCGAGCGGGCGCGCAACCGGTTCGACCGCACCTTCCTGTTCTACCGCTGGACATGGCTGCGGGAACGCGCCCGCGCCGCGCGAGTCGCCGACAGTGCGTTCTTCCCGGTCCAGCCCGGCGGCGAGCTGGACGTGCCCATGCAGATCGACCTGCTGCGGCGCGGCGTCCTGCGCCTGACCCGCATGCAGGTCGGCCGGCCGGACCTGTTCGGGCTGCTCAAGAGCCTGCGCATCGTGCCCTGCGCGCAGGAGACGACCGTCACCGTGCTGCCCAAACGCTACCCGCTGCGCCCCGTCACGCTCGGCGGCCGCGCCCGGTACCAGCCGTGCGGCGCCGTCCTGGCCGGGGCCGTTGGCCAGTCGGACGAGTTTGTCGGCCTGCGCGAATACCGGCCCGGCGACCCGGTCCGGCACCTGCATTGGCGCAGCTGGGCCAGGACCGGCAAGCCGATCGTGCGCGAGTTCCAGGACGAATTCTTCCCACGCTACGCGCTCGCGCTCGACACGTTCGCGCCGTACGACCGCCGGAACGTGTTCGAGGAGGCCGTCTCCGTCGCCGCGTCGTTCGCCTGCACGCTCGATACCAAGGAATCGCTGCTCGACCTCATGTTCGTCGGGCCCGAGGCCTACTGCTTCACCTCCGGGCGCGGAACGGCGCAGCCGGAGCGGCTGCTCCAGATCCTGGCGGCGGTCGATCTGTGCCGGACGAAACCGTTCACGGACCTGGACAGGCTGATCCAGAGCCACGTGCGCGACGTGAGCGCGTGTATCTGCGTGTTCATCGATTGGGACGACGCGCGCCGCACCTGCGTCGAGCGGCTGCAGGCGCGCGGGATCGAGATGCTCGTCCTCGTCATCCGGCCGCCGGGCGCCGCACCGCCCGAGACGGCCGCGAACGGGCATGTCCGGTTCCTGGACGCGTCCAGGGTCGCGGAGGGGTTGGCACGATTATGAGCGCACGCACGGCAGACGCCGCACTCCCGCCCGCCGGCCTCGCGGCGGCCGCGCTCCTGTTCTGGGGCGTGCTGACCGGCCGGCTCGTGCTCGGCGCGGGCCTGGCCCTCCTGATCGAAGGGCGCCGCGTCGTCCGGTTCCGATGGGAGACCTCGGAGCCGCTGCTGGCCCGGATCTGGCAGTCGTGCATCATCCTGTTCGCCGTGACGGTGATCGTGACCCTGATCCGGTACGGCGCCGCCCGGGCAGGCTACGAGGCGTTCGAATGGCTCGCCGTCGTGACCAGCCCCATCGTGCTCGCACAGGTGTACGGCACGCAGACCGGCATCCCCGTCCGCGTCCTTACCGCCGTCGGGTTCCGGCGCCACGCCGCGGTGGCCGCCGCCGGGGCCGGCTCGAGACGCGTGAACCTCGAGTATCCCTACATCGCCACGGTGCTCGTCGCCGCAAGCGCCGTCAAGCCCGGCGGGCCGCTGTTCTATGCCGGCGTGGCGGCCCTGCTCGGCTGGGCCATGCTGAAGAACCCGGCGCGACCGCGGCTGAATCTCGCGGTCACCGCGCTGGCCGCCTGTGTGGTGGCCGCCGCCGGCTACGCCGGGCACATCGGCCTGCACAACCTGCACCTCGCGATCGAGGACAGGTTCGTCTACGGCGCCGGCGGCCGGCCCGACCTCGGCGTGGACAGCAGCGTTACCCGCATCGGCACGGTCGGTGAACTCAAGCTCTCACCCGCCGTCGCCTGGCGCCTGCGCGAACAGCACGGACGCGCACCCGCCTACCTGCGCCATGCTTCCTTCAATATCTGGCGGCGCGGCATGTGGATGAATATCGGCGCGCTCGCATTCGCACCCGCGCAACAGGGGCCGGGCGACCGCGACGACTGGCGCCTCAGCCCGCCGCGCCCCGGCGCGCAGGCGGCGCGGCTCGGGCTTTGCGGCACCGGCGCCGGCGATCCCACATACCTGCCGCTGCCCGATACGGTCCTGGCCCTCTGCCGGCTCCCGGCCAAGAGCGTCGCGCGCAACGGGCTGGCGGCCGTCAAGGTCGCCGGCGCCCCCGCACGACTCGATTTCGAGGTCGACTATGAGGCCGGGTTGGCCGGGGATACACCGCCCGCGAAGGAAGATCTCGACGTGCCGAAGCTGGAGCGCGCCGCCTTGCAGCGCGTCGTCGAACGGCTCGACCTGGCCGGCGCCGCGCCCGCCCGGGCGTTGACCCGGCTTTCGGCGTTCTTCGCGAAGCACTTCCGCTACAGCCGCTACCTCGCGATCGACGGCCTGCAGGACGAACGGGCCCAGAGCGCGCTGCAGCAGTTTCTCGAGCATGACCGGCGCGGGCACTGCGAGTACTTCGCAACCGCCACCGTGCTGCTCCTGCGGCAGGCGGGGATCCCCGCCCGCTACGTAACCGGCTACTGCGTCACCGAATACGACAGGCGCCGGCAGGAGTATTTGATTCGCGGCCTGCACGCGCATGCGTGGGCGCAAGCGTGGCTGGACGGCGCTTGGCATTACGTCGACACCACGCCCGGCAACTGGCTTGCCGTCGAGAACGAGGCGTTGCCCCTGCTGCAGCCGCTGCGCGACTGGTTCCAGCGCGTCCCGTTCGCGATCGGCCGCTGGCGGGAACGGCCCGTCGGCCGGGCCGTCACCACCGCCGCGCGCTGGGGCGCGTTGCCGCTGCTGCTCGTCTACCTGTGGGTCCGCCTGTTCAGGGGCCAGCGTACCCGGCGCGTTCGAGCACGACTGCCGGCCGCGCTCGAGCTGCGACGGCCCGGCATGGATTCCGAATGGTTCCGCCTGGAACAGGACCTGGTTGCCGCGCTCGATGCCCGCCCGCGCGGCGAGCCCGTTCGCGTCTGGTGGAGCCGCGTGGGCCGGCGCCTGTCCGGCGCGCTGCCCGCGCATGTCGAGCAGGCGCTCACTCTGCATTACCGGCTCCGGTTCGACCCCGGCGGCCTGGAGCCGGACGACCGGCGGCGGCTCAAGACGCTCGCCGACGAGGCGCGCCGCGCGCTCCGCTTGACCCGCTGAACCGCATGGTGCCGCCCGTGCTTCTGCAATTCGCTCGCGAATTGCAGAAGTTCGGCCAGAGCACAGAATCTTCTTGTCTTGTGTCGCAGGCGCGGCACTATAAGCCATCAACGTACCTGGGTGGAGCAGGGCGGCGTTCACCGAACGAGTCTGTCGAAAAGGAGTTATTCGGTGCCCCCAGACGGCTCGCGAGGACGCTCGCCCTCCATTTTGTGCAACATTATCGTATGCTTGGAGGGCGAGCGTCTCGCGAGCCGTCTTTTTCAACAGGCTCAACGCCGGCCCTGAGTCGCGGCCCGGCGGCGCCCGGCATCGCCACAGCCTTGCCGTGCTCCCCGCCGCGGCGGGCAGGAATCGGGAGGAACGCACATGTCATCCGAATCAATCGCCCCCCTCACGCAGGAGGTCAAGGACCTGGCAAAACGGCACGGGGCCGCGCTCGTCGGAGTCGCCGGCGTGGACCGGTTCGATCCGATGCCGCCGCTGCATGATGCCGCGCCGCCCGGCCATCACCCCCGCGATTTCATCCCCGGCGCGCGCTCGGTCATCTCCATCGCACAGCCCATCCTGTCGGGGGTCATGGACGCGCCCGCGGTCCTGGCCGAAGCCGACCTGCCCATGATCCCGCCGCACGTGCGCCGGCCATACTTCGACCGCATCTACGGGCGCGTCGGACACTTCGTCCAGGACTGCATGCTCGAGTTTGTCGGCCAGATCGTCGGCCAATACCTCATGAGCCGTGGATACCAGGCCATGATCTTCCCGACGACCGGCGTGCATCCGTCGCTGCCCGGCCTCACCGACGGCGAGATCTGGGGCGGCCCGCCGAAAGGGGTCGCGCAGACGTTCTCCCCGTTCCGATACACGTTCGGCCCGTTCTCGCACCGGCACGCCGCCACCCGGGCCGGGCTCGGCGAGTTCGGCTACAATAACCTCGTCCTGACCCCGGAGTTCGGGCCGCGGGTCCGGTTCAACTCGATCGTCACCGATGCCGAACTCGCACCCGACCCGCTCATCACCAGGCCGATCTGCCTGCGCCGCAAGTGCAAGCTCTGCATCAAGGCGTGCGTGACAGCGACCATCAGCACGCGCGACGACCCCGACGTGCAGGACTATCGGTCGGTCGACGCGATCGACGACGCCCGGATCTTTATCGATACCCCGTCAAAAAGCGATGCGCCCCGCTGCATGCGCCGGCCGTACGAACGGCCGGATTTCCCGATCCGCGGCGATTGCATGCGCATCTGCCCCATCCCGAAAAAACCGAAACGGCTGCCCAAACACCTGCAGCGCCTGCTGAAACAGGGCGATTGCGGGTGGGCCTCGCCGTGACCGGCGTGCCGCTCGGTAAAGGCCGCATCATCTTCTGCCAGGCCGTGGTCGACGCGTGCTTCGAGCAGGATTCCGGCGCCGCCCGGTTGGCGCGGAACATCCCGGAATCAGCCGTCCGATAACGCGCGCGTAGCTCGAGGAGGAAACTTGCTCGAGAACCCGCCTTCGCTCAGGTAGCTTCGGCGGGCATGCTTACTCGGGAACTTGCTCGAACAGGTTGGGAGAGGGCCCGGTTGCCGACCAGCAGCGCTAGCGCACGGAGCCGCGCGTCTTCCGCGCGCGCGGGTTGAACGGGCAATGCGCGTGGCGGCACCGCCTGCAGAAGTAGAACGGAAACGCCACGCAGGTCGGGATGCAGAACGCCCAGTACAGCGCCAGCAGCTTCGGGTTGCGGAACAGCCAGTACTGCGGGAACAGCATGCCGACCGCCAGCACGCTCATGAAGGCCGCCTTCTCCCACACGCGCATCGCGTCCGGTTTGTTCCGCGAGAACGCCGCCACCACCCGGTGCGGCATGGCCAGGCAGGTCTTGTACGTATAGGGGTAGGGGCACCGCGCGCAGAACACGCGCAGCACAATAACGCCCATCAGCGCAAGAAAAACGAGATACAGCCAACCCCACAGCATGCTCTCCACGAACACACCGAACAGGCCCGTGACAAAGAAGCCGTACAGGCAGACCCGCATGGTCGCCTTCTGAACCGGCGAGAAGCCGTCAAGCGGTACGCACCCGTTCCCGTTGTCCGCCATGAGCCATCCTCCCTGCCCGCCACCCACGAGAGGCAGCGGGCTCACGACGTCTTCTTCAGCGGCCAGTCGAGTACCCCGCAGCGGCGCGCCCACTCCCCGTACATGCCGATCAGCCGGTCGCGTTGGTCCGTTGCACGCTGGGCCAGATCCGTGAGTTCCGTACGGTCCCGGCCCATGTTGTACAGCTCCCACTCGCCCCGATCGCGCCGCACAAGCTTCCATTCGCCGTCGCGCGCCGCGCAGTTGCCGTGATGTTCCCAGAACAGCGGACGTTCGCGCGGCGTATCCTTGCCGGCGAGCAGCGGCATGAAGCTTTCGCCCTCGAGCGGGATGATCTCGCGTCCGCCGTACGTGCGCGGGTAGGTCGCCCCGGCCGCATCGAGGCATGTGGCCATGATATCGATGACATGACAGGGCCGGTGCACGAGCCGGCCCCCGCGCGCGCCGCTTGGCCACCGGACGACGAACGGCGTTGCGATCCCGCCTTCGTGTACCCAGTGCTTGTACAGGCGGAACGGCGAGTTCGACACGTTCGCCCACGGCAGATCGTAACTCATGAAGGTCGTGCCGGGCCCCGGCTCAAGCCCCACGATGTTGCCGACCACGCACCGCTTGCCGGACGGCGCGGTATGCCGATACAGGCTCGGCCAGCTCTTCCCGTCGCCGTCTTCACGCAGGAATTCGGCGCACCCGCCGTTGTCGCTCAGGAACATCACCAGCGTGTCCTGGGCCAGGCCGTGCTCCGCCAGCTTCGCCAGGATCCGGCCGATGCCTTGGTCCATGCTGTCGACCTGCGCGGCGTAGACCGCCATGCGCAGGGCCTCCCATTCCCGGCGGTCGGGCGAGTCGTCCGCAAAGTCCCGTGAGTCCGGATCGCGCGGCGAAATGGGCCACTCGTCGCTCAGAATGCCTGCCCCCTTCAACGCTTCGTGACGCGCCGTCCGGAAGCAGTCCCAGCCGCGCCGGTACGTGCCGCGGTATCGCTCGATGTCCGCCGCGCGCGCGTGCAGCGGCCAGTGCGGCGCCGTATAGCACACGTGCAGGAAGAACGGCTTCCCGCCGGCCGCCGCCTCGTCGAGCATGCCGCAGGCACGCGCGCTGATCGCGTCCGTGTAGTAGTAACCCTCGTCCACCGCCGCCACGCGCCGGTCTTGATCCATGAGGGCGTGTGGGTTGAAGTAGTTCGCGCAGCCCGCAAGCGTCCCGTAGAACCGGTCGAACCCGCGTGAGAGCGGGTTCGGATTGCGGACCGTGCCCGGCTCCGCGATCGGCTCACCCCGCAGGGGCAGACCGGGCGAAGCGTGCCACTTGCCGCAATAGTAGGTCCCGTACCCGCGCTCGCGCAGGACCTCGCCGATCGTCACGCACTCCGCGCGAAGGTAGCCCTGATAGGCCGGCCCCACGCCGGAGTCGCCGATCATCAGGCCGACTCCCGCCTGGTGCGGATAAAGCCCGGTCAACAGACTCGCGCGGGTCGGGCAACACCGCGCGCAGTTGTACATCTGCGTGAAACGTACCCCGTCCGCCGCCATCGAATCGAGATGCGGCGTCCTGATCTCCGATCCGAAACAGCCGATATCGGAATAGCCCATGTCATCGGCCAGAATCACGACGATGTTCGGGCCGCCGTCAACCCCCGATTCGCGTGCTTGCCTGTCGGTTGGTCCTGCCTTCCCTCGCATGTGCGGGTCCCCTCCTTCCTCGCGAGGCGAAGGGGTCAGGTCTTTAATATATTAATTTAGCCGCTATTTAATATGTTAAAGACCTGACCCCTTCGCCTCCTCAGGCGTTGGTGAACGGCGCGCGCTCGAAGCGGCAGGCCGGTTCGGCGACGCGCGGGTCGCGCTGCTCCTTCAACACCGCCATGAGCCGTTCGGCGAGTTGCCGCTGGATCGACTGGTAAGCCGGCGCGCCCGCCACGTTGTTCATATAGTACGGGTCCTTGGCGAGGTCGTACAACTCTTCGGCCGGGAACTTGCCGAACCCCATCTCGAACAGGCGCCGCACCTGTTCCTCGCCGCGATGATGGACCATCCACGCTTTGCTCGGGCTGGCGTCGAGATCGGCATAGGCGACGAACGTGTTGTGTTCGAGTTCTTCGAACGGCGGCGGCTCCGTCGCCGGGTTGTCGAGCCCTTTCGGGTCGCCCATCGGCCAGCGGTCCGGCTCGAAGTTGCGGATGTACAGGAAACCCTTCGTTCGGATCGCGCGTTGCGGGTAGGGCAGATTGCCGGCCCGCGCTTTGGCCACGTGCCGTTCGCGGCCGGTCACCACGAAGGTCCGCTCGGGATCCACCTGCCCCGCCTTCTCCGAACGCAGCACGTCCATCAGCCCGCGCGCGGCCATGCCCTCCGGCGGGTCGAGCCCCGCCGCTTCCAGGAAGGTCGGGGCCAGGTCCATGATGTTGACGAAGTCGTCTACGATCCGGCCGGCCGGGATTCGGCCGGGCCAGCGCGCGGCGAGCGCGACCTCGCAGCCGAAATCGTACAGGTTGCATTTCCCGCGCGGGAAGCCCGGTATCCCGTGGTCGCCGCTCACGACGACGAAGGTGTTGTCCAACTCGCCAAGCTGTTCAACGCGGGCCAGCAGCAGGCCGAGCCCGGCGTCCACCGCGAGGCATTCCCCGAGATAGTCGCACACGTCCTCGCGCACCTCGTGCACGTCCGGCAGAAACGCCGGCAGCCGGCCCTTCAGATCGTCGGGCTCCAGCCCCCAGAGCGCCTTGCCGGACCCGCGCTGCCACTCGCGGTGCGTGTTCGTGGGGCCCCACCAGTAGCAGAACGGCGCGCCGGGCGGGCGCGCGGCGAGGAACGCGTCGAAGTTGCGCCGCACCTCGTCGTACAGGACCGCCTTTGCGCCTTCAACGCCGCGTTCGGCCACGTGTTCGGTCGCCACGAACGAAAACCGGCCGAACCGCGTGCCGGCCGGCGCGTAGCGCGTGCGGTCCGCGCCGTAGGGTGCATCCCGCGGCGTGCCCGGCGACCACACCTTGTAGGTGTAGCCGATGTGATAGCCCGCCTGCTCCAGGAGCAGGGGATAGGACGGGATCGATGCGTCCCAGACGGCGCCCTGCAGGATGGCGCCGAGCCCCGTCTGCCAGAAGTAGCGGCCGCTGAGCAGCGAACTGCGGCATGGGGTGCAGGATGGGGCGGGCACGAACGCGTTCGTGAACAAGACCCCTTCGCGCGCGACCCGGTCGAAATTCGGCGTGTTCAGCAGCGCGTTCGGCGTGCGGTCGCCTTCAACTTGCCGGTACGCGCCCGCGTACCGGCCCCAGTCGTCGGCGAAAATGAACAGGATGTTCGGGCGTCCCTCAGCCATGCGCGGTCTCCTCGTCAAAACAGTACGCCATATCGCGAGAATCAAACTCTCTTTGTCGTAATCTCTGTCGATAGCTCAAGCACACGGACACGCTGCGGATTCCCGAACCCGCCGCCGGAGGCGACCGCTCGGAATCTGCGCCTTGGCGCCACGTTGGCCCGGTCGCGGGCCCGTCCGTCAATGCTTATACCATACGCGACTCCGCGCGGACGAATCAACGCTTTCCGCGTCCCGCACGCCGGTTCTCGCTTCGGCGCTGGACAGGGCGTCCCGTGCTCTGCGAAAATGCCGCGCTGCCCGACGAAGATCGCGGGTCCGGCCGGCGTGGCCGGGCCCGTCGGCGGACAGGCGCCTGCGCTCACGCTGGCGTGGCAGGCCGATGCTGAATGGATGGCGATGGAGAGGAGGGCCGGCTCGCGATGTCGAAACGACCGAACATTCTGTTCCTGACGAGCGACGAGCACCGCGCAGACGTCGCGGGCTACGAAGGCAACACCGTCGTGCGCACGCCCGTGCTCGATCACCTGGCTCGGACGGGGGTGGTGTTCCGGAATGCGTATGCGCCGTCGCCGATCTGTGTGCCGGGCCGCATGTGCATGATGGCCGGGCAGTTGCCGCGGACCTGCGGCTGCGAACGGTACGGGCAGGACCTGCCGGCGGGGCATCTCACCTGGCCGCGCGTGTTCGCGCAGCACGCGTACATGACGACCGCGTGCGGCAAGCTCCATCACATGGGGCCCGACCCGATGCAGGGCTGGCTGCGCCGGATCGGAATGGACCATATGATGTCGCCGGCACAACCGCAACACATTGCCGGGCACCGACCGGAGGCGTTCGCGGCGATCGCGAAGGACCCGGACCGGGAGCGGAAGTGGTCGGACGTGAAGGAGATCAAGCGCGCCGGGATCGGGGTCGGGCCGCACACGGGCGTTTGGGACGAGTACGCGACGGTCGGCATGGAGCATGTGATCCGCGAGTATCTCCTCGATTCCGATTACGATCGGACCGAGCGCGCGCATCCGCACGTGCTGTATCTGGGGCTCGATAACCCGCACTATCCGTATCTGGCGGACCGCGACAAGTTCGAGTACTACCTCAACCGCGTGCAACCGTTCCTCGACGAACAGCCGTTCGAGCACCCGTGGCTCGGCAAGGCGCCGTTCTGGCCCGGCCCGATTCGGGTCGCGCCGGACGGCGACGTGACCCCGCGTGAGGTGCGCCGTGCGACCGCCGCGTACTATGCGAACGTCGAAGCGTGCGACGCGCGGTACGGCCGGGTCACCAGCCTGCTGGAGCAGGTGGGCGAGAACCTGGACGAGTGGATCATCGTCTATACCTCGGATCACGGCGAGATGCTCGGCGAGCATTCGATCTGGGAGAAGCAGAAGTTCTTCGAGGCGAGCGTGCGCGTGCCGCTGATCGTGCGATGGCCCGCGCGGCTGACGGGCGGGCGGGTCGTGCAGGAGAACGTGAACCAGTGCGACCTGTTCGCCACACTCTGCGAGCTGTGCGATATCCCCGTCCCCGGCGGGCTCGACAGCCGCAGCCTCGTCCCGCTGCTCGCCGGGCACGGCGAGGGGTGGAACAACGAGACCGTCTCCCAGTTCCAGACCGACAAGCTGATGATCAAACGCGGCCACCTGAAGTATCAGTACTATGGGGAGAAGATGCCCGAGGTCTTGTTCGACCTCGAGACGGACCCGAAAGAACTGCGCAACGTCGCCGCCGACCCGGCCTACGCCGGCGCAATGGCGCAGTTCCGCAAGCGGCGCGCCGCACTCGGGCACGGGCCCGACGCGGACCCCGACTACGTGAACGCCGGGTACTGAACGGCGCCTGCACTTAGTACTGCCCGGCGCAAATACGCTAACGTATGGTGCGAGCGCCATGGGTGCCAGAGCAAGGCGTGCGAGGCGGCGCATACCTGG
>JAFGHX010000116.1 GCA_016929905.1 Kiritimatiellia bacterium | reverse complement strand
TCAATCCAGGCGGCGCCGCGCAACTCCAGATCATTCGGGACGGGCTGGAAAGCCCGTCCTACTCACTTGCCGCGCACCCTCAGCCCCACGCCCTCCCCGTAGGACGGGCTTTCCAGCCCGTCCCGCACAGCCTCGGGTCACCTCTGCCAACTCAATCCAGGCGGCAGCGCGCCGTGGCTTCGTCGTCGAGCGCGGCAACGAAAGACAAGAGGTTTTCGGTGCCAAAGCGGTCACAGATCAGAAGGCAGAGGGTTCCCCGGGATTGCGCAAAGACTCCACCACACGGGAAGCCCCGTTCGTCGCAGGCAACGAAAACGACGAAGCGAGAAAGACGAGGGCGGGAGCCAACGCTCAACATTCAACGTTCAACATTCAACGCTCAACGCAGATGCTGCAGCGATCTCTCCCGATGGAAGTTGGACGTTGAACGTTGAGCGTTGGACGTTGGGCCCAAGAACAAACGGGAGCCGAACATCTGCCTGCACCGTACCGCTGACAGCCGCCGGGAAGCGTCTGTTGGCAGTCTTGACGGGAGCAACGCGAGTGTGTATAGTGAGTCTATACATATTGGAGGGTCCGATGAAAGCGACGATAGTCGATCTCAGATACCGCATGAACGACGTCTTGAAGGCTCTGGCGCGCAACGAGGATGTCAGCATCCTGTATCACGGGAAGCTCAAAGGGGTCATCAGGGCCCGGAGCGAGTGTAAGAAGACGAAGATCACCGATCATCCCTTCTTCAACATGCGGGGTTCGGCGGAGCCTGTCGAGCAACGTATGTCGCGCCTGAGGGGAGGGAGATATCGTGATCTTTGACACAGACGTCTTGATCTGGATCCAGCGTGGCAACGTCAAGGCTGCCCGGTTGGTGGAGAAGGCGGAGATTCGGTGTATCTCGGTGCAAACCTACATGGAGCTTCTTCAGGATGCGGAGAACAAGAAGCAGCATGACTGTGTGACGGCCTTCCTCAAAGAGTTCGGCTTTCGCACGCTTCCGCTGACCGAGAACATCGGACATCGGGCAGCCATCTATGTTGAGGAGTATTCCCTTTCCCACGGACTGCGAGCTGGCGACGCGATCGTCGCCGCCACGGCGATGGAGCACAACGAGACCTTGTGCACTGGCAACGCGAAGCACTTCAAGCCCGTGAAGGAACTGAAACTCAAAATCCTCAAGCCCTGAGGGCCAGCCAACAACACCTCCGACACGTACGCAAGGAAGGGCGCGGACGCCCCCCTTGCGCCGGTCAAGGTGAGCGTTCGGCGGAACAAAGACGGGAGAATTCGCAGGTCATAATCGCACTCGTAATCGCCGATCCGGGGCTGTGTCGGGCACCGTGCCGAAGGCTCTGGTGCCCGGGCGGAGCGGGGTCTGGCTCCGCCGGGATTTGCGATCAAGACGGGCGATCCGGAAGCGCGACTCGCGAATCCTAGCGAAGCTTCGCCTCAAACCGACGAGATCTGGAAAGCACGCCCCAGAATAGCCACAAGAAGGCACAAAAGGCGCAAAAGAAAAAGGCACACAAAGCGAGCCAGCGCGACCGATATGTTGTGGGAATCGTGGCCGCACCAGAGTGCGGGCACGATTCCCACAACGTTGCCCTTTTCATAATGCACAAGACCCGATCACCAGGTCCAAAGCAACCGATCGGATGCCCTCGAGGAGCCCTTTTGTGCCTTATCAAGACAGACGTTGGAGGAATTTGGCGCGGGCTGCCTTCGGGAGCCAAGCGTCCATCCGTGGGCCGCGTCAAGCAGCCCGCCCAAATTCCTCCAACATATCTCCCCCTTTTGTGCCCTTTGTGCCTTTTTGCGGCTATCCTCTCCCGGGTCGTCCGGTCGGCTAGTTTCAAAACTTGACACATTCGTTCCGATCTTAGGCCGATGGAACAGTTTAATCGCCGATCCAGGGGCGGAGCGGGTCTGGCTCCGCCGGGATTCGCGATTACGAGTGGGATTAGGATCGGCGACGGCCGCACGTCATGTCGGCCGCCAACAAGCGGCTCCAGAGTGTCTGCTCCGAGTCAACGGAAATCTTGAAAAAGGATGAAGGGGCAGACGGAGGCTGTACCCCATAGTGATGGAGCTTGCGCCCTTTGAAAGGGCGGACGAGAAGGAACTGCCGAATGAAGCGACGCGCTTACAGCGCGCTCGCGAGCCTCATCGCTCGGCGCTTCCGCGTGCTCTGCCGTGTCACGGCGGATCCGGCCCCTCCCCGCCCTGCCGGCCGATGTTGACGAGCACGCCCACCTGGAAGCAGGACATGAACAGGCTGGACCCGCCGTAGCTGAAGAAGGGCAGGCTCATGCCGGTGGTGGGGATCATGCCGGTTGCCACGGCGACGTTGGTGACGGCCTGCATCGTCATCATCAGCGTGATGCCCGCCCCGAGCAGGCGGCCGAACAGGTCCGGCGCACGAAAGCTCACGAGGGTGCCAAGCAGCAGGAAGCCGGCGAACGCGGCGAGGACTCCGAACGTCCCGATGAACCCGAACTCTTCGCCGACCACGGCGAAGATGAAATCCGTATGCACTTCCGGCAGATAGAAGTACTTCTGAATGCCGCCGCCGGGGTTGATCTCGAGCCCGCCGAGCACGAACGCTTTCCTGGCCTGCAGATACTGCGCCGCCTTGGCCGGGTACCGTTCCGGATACAGCCAGGCGAGGATCCGTTCCCAGCGTACCGGATCGCACCGGACGTAGATTCCGACGACAACCGCGGCCGCCACGGCCCCCAGAATGAGGGGCCAGGCCCGCGTTCCGCTCACGTACAGCAGCACGGCGCCGGCCGCCCCGATGAGGATCACGGTCCCCACGTCCGGCTCGAGCAGGATGAGAAACAGGACCAGCCCGAGCGCGAGGCCGGGCATCAGAAGGCCTTCCTTCACGTTCCGGATCCGCAGCCGCACGTGGCTCAACCAGCCGGCGGTCATGACCACGGCGACGAATTTTGCCAGTTCCGACGGCTGGAAGTTGAGCGGGCCGAACCGGAGCCACCTCTGCGAGCCGTGGATCTCCGGCCCGATCAGCAGCACCAGGGTCAGCGAGCCCGCGCAGAACAGCGCCAGCGCCACGGCGTACCGGCGCCAGAACCGATAATCCAGCGCCGCGGCCACACACGCGGCCGCCACGCCGCACGCCAGCCAGGCAAGCTGGCGCTTGACGAAATGCAGCGCGTCGCCGTACCGCTGCACCGCCACGGCCCGGCTCGCGCTGGCCAGCGTGACGATCCCCGCCGCCGCCAGCAGCATCGCCACGCTGATCAGCAGCCGCGCGGCGCGCCGAGCCCCGATCGCGGCGTGGATCCGAATCAGAAACGCTGTCGTCCTGCGTAACACAGCCATGCCCACTTTATATATCTCCCCCCCCCCTCGCCCCATGGGCGTTAAGCTAAGAACCGCCGGAGGAGTCCGTGAGCGCCGTGACGTGAGGGAGATTCGGCGAGTAGGGTGGCCTTCACCGAAGGCCAGCCCAGGCCTCGGCTTCGGTGAAGCCGGGCCTACTCCCTCCGCAACCACACAGCGCTTAGCTTAACACCCATGCCCCTCGCCCCTGTGAAGGCTATTTACCAGGCGGAAGAGAGGATGGCCGCAAGAAGGCACAGAACCCATCGGAATCCGCAATCCGATCTTGCACATTGTGAGAAAGGCAACGTTGCGGGAATCGAGGATTGCCACGCCGCTGACTATACTGCATTCCGTCAGGGAACGTCGCGGCGTGGCAATCCTTTCGATTCACGCAACACCCCCTTTTCGCGTCCCTTTCGCGCACTTTCGCGGGCACATCCGCCCACGCGCCCTACTCCCCGAAGTACGGCATCTGCATCAGTTCGTCGCGCACGTGCCGAATCTGTGTCTCCATCAGAGCCGGCGAATAGAGCGACCGGCGCGCCGCGATGCCGCCGGCCGCCATCGCCTCGCCCACCAGCGTGTTGGCCGCGAACAGGTCGGCGATCGACTCCTCCACGTTGAACCGGCCCGGGCTCGTCGGCGCGGGCGGCCAGCGCGAGTCGGACACGTAGGCCGACGTCACCTTGCGCAGCGCCGCCCGCAGGCGTTCGTCCCCGTTTCCCGGCCCGCTGCCCAGATGCCGGCCCACCGCCGTGATCCCGTTGACGATCATCGCACACACCGGGTCCAGCAGCCGCGAGTATGTCGTGTTCGCCCACGCTTTCGCCGTCCCGCCATGCCAGGCGACCCCGTTCTCGATGTTGTAGATCAGGTCGTTCTCGATCACCTGCGCCGCCGTCGCGACGACCTCCGACGGCGTCGAGAGCGCGTAGCCGGCCGCCACGGCCGTGTCCAGAAGCTGCTTGAACCGCTCGACACTCTCCGGTTTCGACTCGAAGAACCGGGCTTCGCCGAACTGCTTGATGTAGAAATAGGCCGAGGTCCCGATGTACTCCGCGTCCTCCGCATACGGCATGATGAAGGTGCCCGTTTGCTCGATACGCGGTTGCCACGCCGCGAGCATCGCACGGATCTCATCCAGCGCCACCGGCTGTTCACGGTGCTCTTCCGTCGCCCCCATCAGGTACCAGAGCATCAGATTGCTCATCATGTCGGACCGGAAAATCAGGTGCAGACCGGCCGACGTCCTGGACGGATTCGTGATATACCGCAGAAAGTCCGGCTTGTCCTTGATGAACGACTCGATCCGGAACAACAGGTTCTTGTTGCTGTGGCCCTGCACGTCGAAGCTCAGGCCCGTCGCCTCGCGTATCGCCGGAAACGACAGCAGGAACGAGTCCGCATCCATGACCAGCGTCTTGAAGCCGGCCTCGGCGAAGATCTCGGGGATATAGCTTGCCCAGCCGCATTCCGGGTTCCAGCCCGTATCGGGACGAACGCCCGTGTGTTCTTCCCAGGCGTCGCGCCCGTCGATGAGCGTCGCCCGGCCGATCGCGGGGTCGATGTTCGAAAGCATGATGTGCGTGTAGGGCGAAGCGACCGGCTCCACCTTGCCCGCGCCGATCAGCGCCTTGAGCTTCTCCAGCGCGCGCGGGCACTCGCGGGCAATCGCCGCGACGGTCTCGCCGGACGCTTCGAACCCGATCCGATAGTCGTGCGCCAGGACAAGATCGAACAGCGGCTCATAGGAATTCTCGATGACCCATCGCCGCTTCGACGGGTGCAACTGCGAGTACTGAATGTTGCCGTGCGGGAGGAAGACGATTCTGCGTGCGCCTGCCATGCGGGCCCCCTGTTCTCGAGTGGACGTGCGTGATCGGCCCAAGCCGTGTGCGCCGATTCTCCCTTCTTCCCGCCCCGATTTGAAGCACAAACTGTGCATACGCTCTTCCGCCGCATAGACCGTTGCCGGGGAGCACTAAGCTCGACGCATTGGCACGGCTTGCATTCTGCCGGGGTTCTCCGGAGCGGCTCGCGAGGACGCTCGCCCTCCAAGCAGATCAGCAACCGACCCTCGATCACACCAATTGGAGGGCGAGCGTCCTCGCGAGCCGTGCCAACGCAGTACCGGTGAACGTCGTGGCACCAACGCATGGACCCTACCCGTAGATCGGGTATGCACCGCGCCTTGACTCATCCCGCACGCTGCCCTATGCTCAGGCCGAAACGCAGGCCTTCAACTGTCCACCCGCACGGAGGTCGTCATGCTATCCTCATTGTTCAGCCTGGACAACAAGACCGCGCTCGTCACGGGGGGAAACACGGGGATCGGGTTCGGGATCGCCAGGGGGCTGGCCGAGGCGGGGGCGCGGGTCGCCATCTCCGGCCGCGACCGCAAGAAGAACGCCGAGGCGCTTGCCGCGCTCGGCGCGGTCCGCGAGGGCTGTGTCGCCAGGGTCTTCGACCTGGCCGACACGGCTGGGATCGAGGCGTTCTACGAGAAGGTCTCGCGAGAGATGAGCGGGCTCGACATTCTCGTGAACAACGCGGGCATCACGGTCCGCGGCAAGACCGAAGAACTCACGCTGGGCGACTGGGAAGGAGTCATGCGCGTGAATCTGACCGCGCCGTTCGTGTTGTCCCAGTGCTATGCGCGCGAGCGGATCGGGAACAAGACGGGCGGCTCGATCGTGCTGATCGGCTCGCTCATGTGCGAGGCCACCCGGCCGACGGTGGCGGCCTACACCGCCTCGAAGGGCGGGATCCGACAGCTCGTCAAACAGCTCGCCACCGACTGGGCGCCGCACGGCATCCGCGTCAACGGCGTCGGACCCGGCTACATCCGTACCGACATGACGGCGCCGCTGGTCGAGAACGAGGAGTTCAACGGCTGGGTGCTCAAGCGCACGCCGCTCGGCCGGTGGGGCGTACCCGAGGATCTGGCGCCGGCGGCCGTGTTCCTGGCCTCGGAGGCCGCCGCGTTCATCACCGGCCAGATGCTCTACGTCGACGGCGGCTGGCTGGCGACATTCTGACGGTGTGTGGCGATCTTGCGTCGTTTCTGCCCGCGAAAGGGCGCGAAAGAAACACGAAAAGGTCGTTCGGCATGGCTCGAGTGGCTCGGTAGCCATGCAGCAACTTTGAACTGTTTGCGCCACGCCGTCCTCCGCCCGCCACGCGTCTTCGGAGGCGCAAACAACTCAACCAGGAAGGAGCAGTCGAATTGCCTATGCGGGGAGATTAAGGCGAAAGATTAGGGAAAAAGATTAGGGAAAGAGCGATCCCAGCCCTAATCTGCACCCAATGGGTGCGATCAGAATGCCGGCGGAGAATGCTCGCAAGTGGCTGGTGTTCAGCGCTTTGTGGCTGTTAT
>JAFGHX010000115.1 GCA_016929905.1 Kiritimatiellia bacterium | reverse complement strand
TGGCCCGGCAGAACATATCGATTCGCCCGGGGCATGGCACCGGCTTCATGCCACAGGCGCCAGATTCCTTAAATCAAGAAGACAGGGCCCAAAACAGCCGCTAAGAAGTGCCAACCCACAACATGTAGCTCGAAATGGACAAGTCTGCTCCATTTCTCTGGTCCGATCCCTGGTCCACAGGATACGGCCATAAATAGACGACGCATTCGTGGCCAAATCGCTATTGACGAGCCAGATTTGGCCATATATACTACGATTATATGTGGCCGTATCTAATTCATGAGGGGTGCGCGCATGATCGTCGGCAGAGTGGAAGAACAGAAACAGTTGGGTCGCATGTGGAAGTCGTCGGATGCCGAATTCCTGGCCCTCTACGGGCGTCGCCGCGTCGGCAAGACCTACCTCGTGCGTGAGTTCTTCAAGCCTAAGGGCGTCTTCTTTGAGGCGGTCGGCCAGAAGAACGCGCCGCTGAGGCAACAACTCAAGAACTTCTCCGCGAGCCTGCACGAAACATTCAGTCCGGATCTTCTCCTGCGCGAACCGCGCACCTGGCGCGAGGCGTTCGGCATGCTGACCGCCCTGATCAGGCAGAAGTTGAACGGGAAGAGAGTGCTCGTGTTTCTGGATGAGCTCCCGTGGCTCGGGGGGAGACGCTCAGGCCTGATCCAGGCGCTGGACTACGAGTGGAACAAGCACTGGAGTCAGATGCCGAATGTGAAGCTGATCGTTTGCGGATCGGCGGCGTCTTGGATGCTGAACAAGCTCGTCCATGCGAAGGGAGGACTATACAACCGCCTCACCGGGCGGGTCCACTTGCGCCCCTTTTCCTTGCCGGAAGCCCAGACGTTCCTTCGATCGCGCGGAATCAGGCTCAAGCCTCAGCAGGTGCTCGAGCTCTACATGGTGTTGGGAGGAATCCCCTTCTACCTTCGCTACGCGGACAGGGGGAAATCCGTGCCACAGATCATCGACGAACTGTGTTTCCGGGCCGATGCGCCGCTCCGAGATGAGTTTGAGCAGCTGTTTGCATCGCTCTTTGAGCATGCAGACGTGCATGAAGCGCTCATTCGCGAGATTTCACGCAAACGCGAGGGTATCACGCGCCAAGAGTTGTTGGCAAAGACCGGCATGAACTCTGGGGGTTCGCTCAAACGACGTCTGGATGAGCTTGAGGCCTCGTCCTTTATCGAGCGCTATGTTCCCTACGGCAAGACCAGGAAAGACTACTACATCAAGACCGTCGACGAGTATTCGTTCTTCTACCTGTACTGGATCGAGCCCATTCGCGCGAAGCGTCCCACGGGGCGCGGCAGCCATTACTGGGAAGACTGCTCCCGGTCGCCGTCCTATCTGGCCTGGCGCGGGTACGCGTTTGAGGCCGTCTGCGCAAAGCATGTTGATGCCATTATTCGGGGGTTGGGCCTTGAGACGGTCGCGTCAACGGCCAGCGGATGGCGTTCTGCCGCAAAGGGGCGGATGCGTGGGGCACAGGTAGACCTGCTGATCGATCGGACGGATGGCGCCATGACGCTCTGTGAGATGAGATTTTCAAATGCTCCCTATCGCATGGACCGATCGGCCGCACGCGAACTCGCCGAGCGCATGGACGCGTTCGAGAAGGCGACCGGAACTCGCAAGCAGCTCCTGTGGGCGCTGGTGACCCCGCACGGTTTGCGTCCGGGGATCTGGGCGGATGACATCATTGCACAGACGGTAACGCTTAAGGACATCTTTGCCTGAAGGCGGCGCGAGCGCGGCTTCTGCATGTCGGCAACGCAAGCCAGCCGGATTTTCTATGGCCCAGCCGAAGGAGTTCTCCCTGCTCCATTTGCCTTCGTGCCCTTGCGGCGTGACGAGGGCTGACGCGAGCCCTGCAGTCGCTTCTTCGCCAGATAGGCCGGCCAGTTTAGGGTGGGGTCTTCTTTCACGCAGAGCCTGAAGAGTTGCCGTGAACGCTTGGGATCCGCGCGTGCTTCATACAAGAGTGCACCGAGGTAGAAGAACTCGGAACGCGTCAGCGGATGGTAGGGCATCTCCTCCAGCTTGTCGGCCTCGGCGCCCATGATACTCCGCGCCAACGAGGCGTAGTGGCAGCATCTCGAGCAAGGGAATCTGCGGATCGCCTGGGCCCAAGCGTCGCGAGCTCCCCGGGCGTCTCCCGCCAGTTCCAGAAGGATGCCAACCTTCACCGCATTCGCCGCTGCAAGCCGAAGAGCTTGCTCACTCTCGTGTTTGCGGTCGAGGGTGCAGAGTATGATGGCTGCCTGGAGCTGTCCAAATGCGTCGAGGCGCTCGGCCTTTGGGTAGCGGGCCGCGATAGTCTGCAACAGATTCACAGCCTTCTGAAACCGCGCATCAGCCCGCAGATTCACGGCCTGCTGAACGTCACAGCGTGCGAGCGTCGAGCACCAGTCCGTACGTTTCCTCAGTTCGGCAAGCAACCGGGCCGATTCTCGCCTCTTCCCCTGAGCCCCGTACAGCTGAGCAAGATCGTGGGTCGCCAGCATTCGCGCCTGTCGTGTTGCTCCCGGTGCCTTGACGACCTGTCGAAGACACCTTTCGGCCGCCTTGTACCGCCGCAGGGCCCAGAGATGCCCGGCGACGGACGACGTCGCCTGAAGCCACCGGAAACTGCCCGCCGGCACGAAGTTCTACTACAAGGTCAACGCGTACAACACGCGGGCAATCGAACGGAACTGGCCGACATGAAGAGCACCTACTCCTGTTCGGCTGCAGGTCCAGGCGGTGCGTACCGCGCGCGTGTCTGGTTACGGAAAGCGGAATGAGCTGCATCGCCGAGAAGCTTCGCGATAGACTCCGTGCACAGCAATGAGACAGAATGCCTGACAACACGCCGGCATTTGCCCGTCGCTCCGCATTCCGTTCTTTTGCGGTGCCCCATGCTCTGCTATGATTCCGTCCATGACGATTGGAGTAGACACGCTCGCCAAGCGTCTCGGGATGGCGGTCCACGTATCCCCGCTGCGGTTCCGGCTGCGAGCCTTGCGGGACCGGTTCCCTTCACGCACGGCCAAGGTCCTGGAGGACTGGCTGATCGACGAGGCCAACGCGCGCGGCGCCCGCGTGGTTTCACGGGCCAATCGCGAGGGTGACGGCTTTGTGGCGCCACCGATCGAGACGCTCTCTAACGAGGAGCTGGTCGTGGGCTTGTGCCAGATCCAGTGCATTGACCGGCCCCAGATCTTGCGGCTGGCGGCTCAACTCATCTCGCGGCGGGCCGTGGATTGCGCGCGGTTGTGTCTGGCGGCCGAACGCGAGCGGGTCGGCCGGATCCTGGCAGAGCTGGCGAAGCAGGCGCTGCGCGTCGAGCCCGATCATGACCTGTGGCGCGACTTGCAGGCGGGATTGGGAAACCAGGCTCCGTTGAGGGACTCATTGCTGCACTGGACGCGGCTGGCGGAGCCGGTGCTCAAGGACGGCCGCGTGAATGCCGCGGCCTGGAGACTGGTCGCATGACGAACGCCGAGCGGATACTGACCGGGCTCGACGCCAAGTTGACGAGTTCCGTTGGGACGACCCGCTCGACCGATCCGACGCCCTCTTCATTGCGACGCAGGCGAACCTGGACAGGGCCGCCATCGAAGAGGCGCTTCAGGCCGCCAGGATGCCCGCTGTTCCCGAGATCGAGGAGCAGTTCCAGATTGCCTCGCGCAAGCTTCTGGACGCCTTGCGCTGAACGCGCTATTCAGAATTCCTTTGCAAATTCTTTCCGGCAGAGGCAAAGTGTGCTGGGTATGAAAATCGTCGATTTGACCTTACCGGTACCCGAGACGGAGAACGGCACGGCGACGGCGCGGCTCGAGGAGCGACCGATCCGGATGGGCGCCGTGGCGTATACGGGGATGGTCTACCGGTTCACGCACGGGTCGATGGCGGGTACGTACATCGACTTCCCCGGGCACATCAAGGAGACGGACGACGGCGCCGACGCGCTGAACTATGCGCTCGAGCGACTGTACCGGGTGCGCGCGAGCGTGATCCGGCTCGACCGGCAAAGCGGATCCGGGAAGATATCGGCCGGCGAGTTGGCGGCCGCGTGCTCCGAGTCCGTCAGCGGCGGCGCGCTGATTCTCAACGCGCTTGGCGCGCGCCGGTTCGACGCGATCGCCGAGCGCAGCGTCTATCTTGGCAAGGACGCGGTGGAGTGGATCATCGGGCGGGGCGTGCATCTGCTGATCTCGGACGTGTACGAGAGCAACGCCGATCCGCAAGGCGTGTTCCAGGACCTGTTCGCGGCGGGCGTTTCGACCGTTTGTTGTCCGGTGAATCTGCACGAGCTGCCGGCGCCGGCGGTGACGGTGACGGCGCTGCCGCTGCGTTTCGCGCGCGTGACGCAGTTGCCGTGCCGCGTACTGGCGGAGGTTGGGGGGGGGGGACGATTGACGATTGACGATTGACGATTGGGGATTGGGGATTCGAGATTGACGACTGGGGATTGAGGATTGGGGATTGGGGGCGGCGTCTGATGTGTCCGGGTTCCGGGCTTCTGTCTGCTATGTTGAGCCCGCTCCGAAGAGCGGCTCGCGAGGACGCTCGCCCTCCAGTTGATGCAGCGTGAGGTACACATGGAGGGCGCGCGTCCTGAGGCTGTCTCAAGACCGGGGGACAGCCCTTACGGGCTTAACTACAAACGGCAGAAACCACCAGATATGCCGTTTGTAGTTAACGCCGTAAGGCGTGTGGC
>JAFGHX010000002.1 GCA_016929905.1 Kiritimatiellia bacterium | reverse complement strand
CCAGGCATTCCCCCAAGCGCGCGCCTTGCCAGAGGCGAAAAGAGCACCGCCATACGTTAGCGTATTTGCGTCGGGCAGTACTAAGGCATTAAGGCCGGCCGGCCCGCAACCCAAGCAGGTCCGGCTTCTCCGAAGCCGTTTTTCGTAGCCATTGCGCTTGGGCGGAAATGTGGTAGAAATCCTGACCGCCGACCCGCGTATCGATGGAGCGCCCGGCTCGCGAGGACGCTTGCCCTCCAACGGCTTCATCCCTGCCCCCTGGCGGACGGCTGGAGGGCGAGCGTCCTCGCGAGCCGCGTATGCCGAGGCGCCTGCGGGCTGCGTGCAGAATCAACCCACGGGCCTGCTCAGTCAACGACACCCGAAAATACAATTCAACCCTTGCAAATACGCATCTAAATACTATATTATCCTGTACAAAACAGCATTTCGGCAAAGAATCGGAGAGGGACCGGCATGAAGCGATCAGAGATGGAATACTTGGTCGCGTGGCGAGACAGTCCCCGCAGGAAGCCTCTGGTCCTGCGTGGCGCGCGGCAGGTGGGCAAGTCTTATCTCTGCCGAGAATTTGCGCGGGCACACTTCGACGCCCTCGTAGAAATCAACTTCGAACTCACGCCAAACGTGGCCGACCTTTTCGCCGACAAATCGCCCGAAAACATCGTACCTCGCCTTGAACTGCACGCGGGAACCAAGATAACGGCGGGCAAGACGCTGCTGTTCCTGGACGAGGTGCAGGCCGTGCCTGAGGTGTTTGCATGCCTGCGCTACTTCCATGAGCGGATGCCGTCGCTCCACGTTATGGCAGCCGGTTCTCTGCTGGAATTCGTGTTGGAAGAGCACGATTTCTCGATGCCGGTCGGACGCATTGAGTACTTCCATCTCGGACCGATGAGGTATGAAGAGTACCTATCGGCCTGCGGCCGTTCGCATCTCTGCGAGTTCCTGCAACAGTACGCCGTGGGAACGGACATCCCGGCTTCCCTGCACCAGGATCTGCTCAACTCACTTCGCGAGTTTCTGGTTGTCGGCGGAATGCCCGAGGCCGTCCAGGCGTATGTCGACACAAAGTCCTTCCTTGAGTGCGACAAGGTCAAGCAGTCCATCTTGTCGACATACACGGACGATTTCAGCAAGTACGCTAAGCGGGTCAACACGCAACGGGTTCAGCGGGTGTTTCAGCGACTGCCGCATCTGGTCGGCGGCAAGTTCAAGCATACCCGCGTCGATCGCAACGAGCAGGCCAGGGCGATCGGCCAAGCCCTGCGTCTGCTCTGCCTGGCCCGCATCGCGTACAAAGTACACCACTCCGGGTGCAACGGCGTGCCGCTCGGCGCGGAAATCGACGAGCGGAAATTCAAAGTGATTTTCCTCGACGTCGGTCTGTTGTGCAAAGCTTGCGGACTGAGTCTGCTCGAGTTCGAACGCGCCGAAGACGTGCTCCTCGTCAATGCCGGCGCAGTCTGCGAGCAGTTCACGGGCCAGCATCTGTTGTATGCCGGGCCGCATTTCGAAGACCCGGCCTTGCACTACTGGAGTCGCGAGAAACGGCAGTCTTCGGCGGAGGTGGACTACGTCATGTCCGTCGGACCTCATGTCGTTCCGGTCGAAATCAAGGCCGGCAAATCCGGAAAGCTGAAGTCGCTACACCTTTTCCTCAAGGAGAAGCAACGGGCGTTCGCTGTACGGTTCGACACGGGTGTGCCGTCGCTCCTGGACTACGAGGCCGTTCTGCCGACACGCGAGAAGGTGCCCTGCCGCTTGCTGTCTTTGCCGCTCTACCTTGTGGGACAGGCCCGGGCGCTCTGCAGGCAGCAATTCGTATCGGCCTGATGGGTCTTCCGGTGCAGGCGCCGACCGTTGGCTTGTCATCCGAGACGGCCGCGTGTTAGGGTCATCGGACATCGCGCCCCGACCCAACGCTAGTGCGCCTCGGGAAAGAGCATCCACGACGAGTGGCAGTCGAAGATCGGCGAGTTGCCGGCCACATCGCCCGTTCGGGACGCCGATGTGCGGGAATGGCGATCGCCGGGGGCGTACCACGGCTTCTCGAGCCCGAGCACGTCCGGGCAGACCCAGAAGTGCAGCGAGTCCACGGCGATCGTACCGCGCTTGTCGGCGAAGGTCTTGGTGGAAACAAGCGCAATCTCGTTCTCGGCGTGCTCCCGGAGATGCTCGACGGGAATGGCGAACGAGAGGATGTCGCCGCGCAGTTCGTAGCGGGTCCGCCGATCGAGCGGGACGGACTTGCCGTTCACATGGAATGCCCAGCCGCCGCGCGCCGGGGCGAAATCCTGGCCAAAGCCATCGACGAGATGCAGGTCGCAGCGGCAGCTCTTGAGCGGGTTGCCGTCGGCGCTGAGGCTGCCGATATGGAACGTCTTGCGGATGCCCTGCCCGCGATTGAGCCGCGCGACCGTGTTGAACCAGCCCTGGCGCGGATTGAGGATGAGCTCGTTTTCGCGGCCGGCCACGGAGAACAGGATCGGCTCCTTCCATTCCGGATAGAGGGCACGCGCGTTTTCGGGCGCAACCGTGACGAACAGGCCGGAGCCGGCGCCCGAGGCGGTGTGTGCGCGGTCATAGCCCGCGCCGCACTGGTTGAAGTGCCAGTTCAGTTCGCCGGCGCTGATCGCCGGTTCATGGTTCCACAGATGGCTCAGATACCGGTCTGCCTGCCAGGCGGGAATTTCCGGCTCGAGCCCGCGCGGGTCGAGCAGCGTCTGAATGTAGTTCTTACCGCGCAGCACGAGCCGCGGCCACGGGCCCGGGCCCCTGCGGTCCTTGTCGTAGCGGCCCCCGCTGATGTTGTCCACGAACTGCCAGCGTTTGCCGGTCCAGACCTCCGTCATCGCATGGTTGCCCGTGCCCACGAGCCGGGCGGGGATCCCGAGCACGTGGCACAGCCCGATCAACGCATTCGCGCAACCCAGGCACAGCGTCTCATGCAGAAGAACGTCCGCAGGATGGAAACTGGGGAACACCTTGCCGTGTCGGTTCGCCAGCTCCGCCAGACACTCGATCTTCGCCATCCTGTCGCACCGTGCTCCGATGCCGCGGCGGTCGAATTCCGCCTGGATTCGCTCCGCCAGATAATCCCAGTCGCGCTGGTGAGCCGTCTTGCCGTCCCGCGCTTTGTAGAGCTGTCCGCCTCTCAGGTCCCGATACGTGTAGTTCTTCGCGCGGTACACCGCTTGCGTCACGCTTCTGGAGAACGGCCGCTGCGCGGCCACTGAGATGGCGCAGCCGGTGATCTCCTCGTCCATGCCGGAGGTGTTCCGCGTGACACGCGGCTTCCAGTTGAACCGCGCCTTCGGGTTCACGTGCCGGTTCACGAAATAATGGCGCGGACATTCTCCGCCCGAGCGCCCGTCCGGCCGCGCGTAGCACAGCACCACCTCCCAATACGGCGCCCAGCCGATGACGCCGCCCACCTCCGATGCTTTCCGCTTGAAATGCCCGAATTTCACCGTGGATCGTCCTCCCGTGTTGGCCAACCCGGCCGGCCACGTCGCGCCTGCGGCGCAAGTGGCCTCCCGCCTGGCAGCACGCGCTCGCCCGCCATGCCGAACCGCGCCGCCCTGCCCAGCCCCCCCCCAATCCCCGCACACTATATATACATATCTGCTTAGAATACTCTCGTCAATATACTGCATATAGCGTCATAGTCCTTATATTCTAAGATATTTCAACCTGCAACCCCTTGACGAACCTATCCATGCAAACTATATATACTGATATCCGTTAAGACAAACAGCAAGATCTTGAGCCGAATGCCGTCGCAGGCGAGGGTAGGATGAAGGCAGCACAGCCACCCATCTACAGAACGATTGCGGACGATCTGACGGCCGAGATTCGCGCGGGCCGGCTGAGGCCGGGCGACCGGCTGCCGGGCCACGTGAAGCTGGCGCGTGCGCACGGGGTGAGCGTCATCACGTCGAACCGAGCGCTGGCGGAGCTGGAGCAGCGCGGGCTGGTGGAGCGCCGTCCTCGGCAAGGCACGTTCGTACGCGAGCAGCCGAGGGCGCTGCGCTGGATCCTTGTCCCGACCAGCGGCGCCTTTCAGCGCGACTGCCCTCAGGTTCTGGACTATCTGGACGGCGTGCTCACGGAAACGGACGCGCACGGGGTGGAAGTGCGTCTCGAGCCGGCCGTTTCCCGTTTCCTGCGCACGCCGGAGGCGATTCGCGCGCTGGACTGCCAGGCGGTGATCCAGCTCGGGCATCCGCCGGCGGATGCGTTTCCGTATCATACGCTGCGTCTGAGCAACCTGCCGTGGGTCGGCGTGGGCGTACAGGAGGGCCCGGCGGGATACTTCGTGAACGAAGACCGCCTGCTGGGCGCCCGCCTGCTTGTGGAGGCGATGCGCGCGGACGGCTGCGAGCGGGTGGGTTTCATCGCGAATCTCGCGCGGCCCAACCACCGGTTGGCCCGCGACGGCTACATCGCCGCGACGTCCGATACGGGGCTGGAGGCCAGCCTGGTTCGCGACGCGGACGCGACGACGGTGATCGACAACGTCAAGGCGCTGGTTCCGCGGATCGACGGGCTGATCATCGTCGGGATCATGGGCATTGCGGCGCTGAGCTATCTGCGGGGTACGGACCAGACGCTGCCGCTCGGCCTGTTCATGGAGAACAAGGACATGCTCGCGTTCCAGCCGCACGCCTATTTCGTGCAGCAGCCGCACGTCGAAGTCGGCCGCGAGGCGGTGCGCCTGCTGTTGCAGGCGGTGGAGGGCCGGGTCACGGGGCCGGCGTGCCGGCTTGTGAAGCCGACGGTCACGCGGCCAAGCGAGAGCGCGGCGGCGTGAGCGGCTCGGGCACTGCCGAGTTCTTGCCTCGAGATCCTTGAATCAAACGGAGAGAGAGAAACCCCCGATCGAACGAGTTCTCGCCTGTGCCCGAGCCGGCCAAGGCCGCCGCGGGCCAGCCAGGGAGCGAGTTGTCGAGCAAGTTCCCGAATGAGTTGTCGAGCAAGTTCCCGAATGAGTTGTCGAGCAAGTTCTCGAGTAGGTTCTCGAGTAAGTTCTCGAGTAGGTTCTCGAGCAAGTTAGAGGGAGGAACAACCATCATGCATACGCGATCCGAAAGAAGGTTCACGTGGCGCTCGCTCGCGGCGCTGCTGGCGCTGAGCATGCCGCTGTTGGCCGATGAAGCCGCGCCGGCCGGCCGGGTGGTTCTCTTCCGCAAGGGCGACGCCGGCGAAATCACACGCCGCACGGACCGAGACGCGGGGTTCTTTCCTTTTCTGCGCGGCGGCATTCCGTGCGTGACGTACAGCCTGCCGGCCGGCGCAAAGGGCATTCCGCCGGAACTGCCGGGCGACCTGGCCCAGGCGAAGCTGATCTGGTTCGGCGACAACGCGCAGCAGTACTGGAGCGGCTCGCCCTCGCACCTGTTCAGGGACTCCGCCGTCCGCGCTGCCGTGCGACAGGCGCTCGGCGCGGGCGCCGTGCTGTTCTTCGACTATCACGGCTACACGTTGGAGAACACGGCGAAGACGGGCCTGGCCGACCTGTTCAAGGAGCTCAACGTGCCGCTGCCGGGCGAACTCGGCGCGAATACCCGTCAGTATTACGCAGCCCGGTTCGCGGCGGACGATCCGCTGCTCTCGGCGTACACCAAGATCGGCGAACATCGCTTCCGCGGGTATGGCTGGTGGCCGAGCGTGCCCGCGCGCTACGTCGTGGTCGCGCGGCCGAGCCTGGACAAGACCGGCGCGGCGCTGATCGCCGCACGCAGCGTGCTGGGAAAAGGCACCCTTGTCTTCAACCAGGTGTACAGCCTGCTGCGCGGGAATACGGCTTTCGGCGACAACCTGGCGGCCGTCGCCTTCGGCCGGGACCTGACCGAGGAAATCAAGAAGGGGGGCACCGTCGCAAACGCAGGCGGTCCGGCCCCGCGGGCAAGCGCGGCGCCGTCCCCGGCCGTGATGCGGCTTGCGGCCAAGACCTTCTTCCCCCCCACCGGCCCCAACACGCTCTATGGGGCCAACATGGAGAGGCTGCCCTGGACGGAGCCGGACGCCACGGCACGGATCGCCTGCATGGCCTACGAGCCGACGGGCCTCGCGCGCTATGCCGAACCCCTATCGGGGGTCGTCACGCTCGACGGCGCCGATCCGGAGAGCCTGAAAGTACGAACCCCGCGCGGGGTCACACTGGCCCGGCAGGTCCGTCCGCTCGACGGCGACAAGGCCGAGGTGTTCTTCCATATGCCGCTGGGCGCCTACGAAACCGCCGGGTTCTTTATCTATCGCGGCGGCAAGAAAGAACCGCCCGGCGAAAGCCACAGGCGAGCGGTCATCAGGCAACTCGACGACGGCACATTCCTCATGGAAAACGACTTCGTCCGCGTGATTCTCGATTCCATGGGCGTGCTTCGATACCTGGCCCCGCGAAACGGCACGGGCCTAAACAACGTGGCGCACTATGGCACCTATCTGTCGCCCGGCTACGGCAACAGGCTCGAACGGTACTGGGAAAAGGAAGTCGTCTCCGCGCGCATCACGGAGCCGGGCCCGGTCCGCGCGGCGTTCGCCGTTGAGATGCGCGAGAAAGACCAAGGCGCCGTGCTTACGATCCGGTACAGTCTGGGGGCGGAGAGTCCGCTGCTTATCGAGACCACCGGCGCGGACAAGCGCCTGGAGGTGCAGCGCGAGCACAAGTGGGCGCCCTTCGGCGATCTGGCCAACGATACGGTTTACTACATGGGCCCCAACGGTCTGCGCACGCTGCCCATGGAGCGGGTCGGCTACAAAGTCTACGGCGACCTGCTCCCGCACATGGAAGAAGACTGGTATGCCGTGGCCGATGCGCGCGGTGAGTGTGTCGGCGAGTTCTTCGAACGGGAGAAGACGCGCAGGATGGCGTTCGACATGCACGGCATGGGCATCCTGACCCATGAGAACATGGTGGTGGACAAAGACGATACCGCGCTTCGCGCCATTTGCAGCCTGAACGGAACGCACGCCGATGTCTATGCGCGCTATATCCTCTGGAAGAACCCGCCCCGCCTGTTCAGGCGCGGCTGGCAGGCGCGGTCCGCGGCCCTGCTGAGCCGATCCGTCCCGCAATTCGGCAGGGAGCCGTTGTCCTGGATGTTCCTGTGGGACAACTGGTTTCGCCGCACGGCCATGCCGACGGATCCGGTCGAGACCGCGAAACGTCTCATCCAGGACGTGAAATACCAGGGCTGCGACGGGATCCTGCTGTGCATGCACGGCAACGAGCTGATTGGGTCCAGCCGCTTCAACGCGAAGACACTGGTCGAGCTGGCGCATCCGGAGGGGATCGCCGTGATGGCGGCGCCGTACACCAAGAGCTACCGCGATCTCGGCCTCAAACCCGACAAGCAGTATGTCTGCCACATCCGGGACCGCGACACGCTCGCCCACTTCTTTCGCGAGCTGGCGGGAACCGGCGTCGACTACATTTCGCTCGGCGACGAGCAGGGCCCACAGGTTTCCAGCGAGATCCTGAACCCGCTCTTCAAGCAGAAGACCGGCAAGGAGTGGAATATCGGCATCAAGAATTTCGAGCAATCCGACACGCCCGAGAAGGGCGAACGCAACATGTTCAAGGCCGGCATTCTCGTCGACTGGGTCCACGACATGACCCGCGTGGTGAAGAGCGTGAACCCGAATTGTATTGTTTCCATCATCACCAGCCCCAACAACCACAACAGGCTCGACGGCTTCGCGGATGTCGAGCGTTTCATCCCGCCTATGGACGTGGGGTGTACGGATCTCTACGGGGCCTACATTTCCGGGGGCATGAAATACATGACCGCCTACATGCGCGCCTGTGCGGGGAACGGGATGGACGCGTCGCCGTTGCTCATCGCCTGCTGCAACATGGACCCGCATCATGCCTGGAACAACCTGAATGCGAACCTGTTGGCCGGCAACGTGAACCTGATTTACTACGGCTACGGCTATGGCCGGCGGGACCGGCTGCACCTCGACCTCACGCGGCGCTTCTTTCACTGGCGCACGCTCTCGGGACTGGGCCGGTACATGATGCAGACGGCGCCGCACGCGCTTTACGCGATCGCCTACGACCATGAGGCATTCATGGATTCCGTGCTCAAGGGCGAGCACATGAGCGAAGGGACGGGTTCGGTGCGATACAACCGGAACATCGCCCGGCTCTGCGGCGTGAAAGGGTTCCGCGCCGACCTGCTCATGAAGCGCGGGTACAAGCCCGAGACGCTCGCGCCGTACGAGGCCGTTATCATCCCCGGCGGGCATGCCGCCACAAAGGGCTTCCCAGAGACCGTCCGTCGCTACGTTGAGAACGGAGGCACGGCTGTCCTGGCCGGCGATGCGCTCAAGATACCGGCGTTCGCCGAGCTGGCCGGCGTGACGGTCGGCCCGCTCCGGAGTACTCGGGTGGCGTTCAAGGGGCTGGCCGGCTCGCTCACGGCGTTGCAGGGAACGTATCCGGGCGAGATCTACACGCTCGAGCGCCGG
The DNA here is from genome assembly GCA_016929905.1 of Kiritimatiellia bacterium. GTDB lineage: Bacteria > Verrucomicrobiota > Kiritimatiellia > JAFGHX01 > JAFGHX01 > JAFGHX01. The sequence goes on along the minus strand of JAFGHX010000002.1, from coordinate 4,623 downwards.
GCCGGCGACGCCTCCGCGTTGGTGGATTCGGACGAGGGAGTGGTCGTCCTCAAGCGCGCCGTGGGCAAGGGCGTTGCCGCCGCCTGCCTGATGGCCACGAGCTACGAAGAGCTGCTGCCCCGGGTCGTTTACGAATTGACCGGCGGGCCGTCGGTCGCCATCGAGGGCGGAGATTCCTCGGACTTGGAGACCGCCCTGTTCCGAGGGACGGATGACCACGTTGTCGGCCTGTTCAACCCGCGCTCCGGCAAGCCGCGAGACGTCGCGTTTCGACTCAAGAGGTCCGTCCGATCACCGACGTATGCCGTCGATCTGAAGACGGGCGGGCACAGCGCCGCACAGGACGGCGTTTATCGCGTGCGTGTTCCCGCCGGAGAGGTCGGCTTCTTTCTCCTCGCCGATCAACTGCCCGACGCCGCCATGGCCGAGCACCCGCACGGTTCCGGCCGGCCCGCCAAGACCGGCGTGGTCCCGCGACCGCTCGAGCCGGCCGCCGTGCCGGGCGCCGCGCACGCGGCGCGCGCCGCGCGCACCAAGGAGCCGGACCAGCTCTACGTGGGTGTTCTGCACAGCGAGGAGCGCACCGACAAAGGGCGCCAACTGGTCAAGGGCGGCCGGTTCCTGCGCGATACACTCAGCCAGCGCCGCGGGCTGGTCGTGGACCTGCTGCCCGATCTCAAGGCGGCCACCCTTGCCGACTACGACGTGATCGTCATACCGAACACGGGCTCGCCCGCCAAGCCAACCGCTCTGAACGAGGACTGGAAGCAGGTCGTACGCGCGTTCGTCGAACAGGGCGGCGGCGCGTTGCTCTGCCATCATGCGTGCGGATTCCCCGCAACGTTCGGCGCGCCTGTCTTCCCCGAAATCGCCGATGTGACCGGCTACGTGCCGCTCCAGGACATGAAGATCCTGGCCGATCACGCCGTGGCGAGCGGCCAGGCCATGCGCGATTTCGATCCGAAACGCGCGAACGATCCGGCGTTTGCCCACGAATTCAACGACACCGTCATGAAAAAAGACGAGCTGTTCGGCGCGTCCTATCCGGACTACATCTCGCTGCGAGCCCGGCCCGGCGCCGTCGTTGTGGCCCTCTCGGAAAAGAAAGGCGCCCACGGCAACGACGACGTCGTCGTGGCCGGCACGTACGGAAAAGGCCGGGTCGTGCTCTGCGGGCTGTGTCTCGGCACGCGCCTGAAAGGGGCCGGCCGCCAGGCCGCGGAAGAAGATTATTTGTCCGAAGGGGAGCGCAAATTGCTGATCAACAGTGTATATTGGCTCGGGTACAAAGGGTTCGCGCAGAAATAAGTTCACATGTGAAGTTGTTTTTGCGCGGGCCCAAAGGACGACCCTGACCGCTCACCGCTCATGAAGACACTTGAGCCCATTCTGGAACTCCCGTTCGGAGCACACGGCGGAGCCGAGTGCTTCTTTCACGATATCGACGGCGACGGCCGCCTCGAAATCATCACCTACCAGGGCCCCGGCGTTTTCGGCGCCGGCTATCTGCGCGAACGCGAAGACATTGCCCGCCACTACCCGGAGTCCGTCTCCGTTTCCGCCTTTCGCATGGATGGGGCGCGGGTCTGGACCTGGGGCCAACCCAACCCGCTCGATTCGCCATACCTGTCGCACTCGTACGAATGCTGCGTGGACTGTGCCGACATCGACGGGGACGGCTCGAACGAGGTTCTGTTGGCAGACGGGGACCGACTTGTCGTTCTCGAGGGCGCCACCGGCCGGGAAAAGGGAACGGCCCGCTTGCCGGCCGACAACTTCTACATTCTCAAGGCTCTCGGCGGGCCCGCGGCGGACGGTGAAGCCGTTGTGGCCATGAAGAACGGCGAAAAGGGGTACGAAGCCTGGCGCTACGGCGAGCCTGTCATCGGCCTGAACGCGCGCCTCGCTGTGGTCTGGGGACCCAAGGCCTTTGTCGGAGGCGGGCACCACATCCTCGCCGTCGACCTGGACGGCGACGGCCGTAACGAGTACATGACCGGCTACTGCGCCTTCAAGGCGGATGGCGAGACCGTCTGGACCGTGGACGGCCCGGACACGCAACACGTCGACGCCGACGCCATGCACGTGGACCAGCTTGCCGTCGGCGACCTTGCCGACGGCAGACGAGTCGTCGCCCTGGCGGGCTCCGATAGGCTCTACGCAGCCCAGGCGGGCGGCAAGACGCTCTTTGTCGCCCGCGGCCCCCATATTGCCCATGTCCAGGGCGCTGCGATCGGCCGATTTCGCCCCGATTCGGAACTCCAGATCGCCTGCTACAATGCCCCCGACGGCCCCATGAACCTGTACGATCTTGCCGGAACGGAACTGTGGAGCGTGCCTGCCGTTCGGCGCTGGCCCCTGGGCGAGCCAGCCGGCAGTGAGGGGCGTGCATTCCACCGCAATCGTCCCATCGTTACGTTGGCCGGCCGTCGCGACTGGATCGGCTATGCGGACGGCGGATGGCCCTGGGCTCTGAACGGGGCGGGCGAACGCGAGTTCGAGTTTGCCGCGCCCGGGAACAGCCGGGACATCGGCTCCGTGATCCCTGCCGCCGACGGCGGCCGCGGCGACGATCTCGGCTTCGGGTTCGCCCTGCAGAGCGTTGACGTGGACCAGGACGGGATCGACGAAGCCGTCATCTACAACCGCAGGTACCTGTGGGCCTACAGCGTGTGAGGGAATCGTGCGAAGGACGCCCGCCATACTGGTTCTGCTGGTTGCCGGGTGCCGTATGGCCGCCGGCGATTACGCGGCCAAGCCCTATGTCGTGAACCCGAAGCCGGACGGCATGACGATCGCCTGGGCGACCGTGAACGAGACCCGCGGCTTCGTCGATTATGGCCCCACACCCGCCTACGGCCGCAGGGCGACCGTGCAGCGGGTCGACGAAACCAACCTGCGACAGTACGATTTGGAGCACGCCTTCATCCACAAAGTCCGCCTGCGCGGCCTGAACCCGGACACGAAATACTACTACCGCGTACACGGGCCGGAACTGCCGGCGTATGAGAATCACTTCTGCACCGCGCCGGTGCGTCATGATCGAACCGTGTGTTTCATGATTGGAGGCGACAGGAACAACGCGTGGCCGGAGGACGACGACGTGGCGTTCGTCGAGGACACGGCAGGCACCCGCGTCGAGTTCTTCGTCGACGTCGGCGATTTCGCCGTGTGCCGGCGCTTCCGCAGAGGATGGCAAGGCCGCGTGCCCGTGGTCCTCGCGCGAGGTAACCATGACAACGAAGTGCGGAAAGAGAATGCCGATCCGAAACAGGTGCAGCACGTCTATGACTTCGACGACGATAAGCTGGATTTCACCGTTGCGTGGGGGCCGGTCCTGCTCGTGGTGAACGGCGGCGACCAGATCTACAAGCCCGTCAGCCGGCGGGCAGTCGATTGGCTGGAGTCCGTCCTGGCAAGCGCCGCGCAGCCGTGGAAGATCGTCGCCTGCCACGGCGTCTTCTTCTCCGACGGGCTGCACGCGAAGGAGGGGCCGCCGCGCCGCCGGCAGATCTGGCCCGTGTTTCACAGGTTCGGCGTGCCGCTGGTCCTCACCGGGCACGACCACATCTACTCGCGCACGACACGGATAGACGTCGACGGACGGCCCGTCCCGGACGGCCCCTGCAACCTCTGTTTCGGCGGGATCCTCGTGGAGTACAGCCGCGACGTACCGAGCCCGTGGATGGCGTACCAGTTCCGTGGTCCGGAGGTCCGTGGCGGCATCGCTTTCGCCGTGGTTGAGGGCCAATCCGCCCAGATCAAGCTTTACACGCGCAAACGCGGAAAGGATTATGAGTTGCAGGATCAGTTCGAGTTGACTCTGGGCAAATGACGGGACAGTAGAAGAGCGGTCCCGGCTCTTCCGACCCGGCCGTTCGCCGTGAACGGGACCCCAGGACGACGCCGAGGGGCCGGGCCTGCGGCCCGGGGAAGCGGCGCGCCGCCTTCGTGTCCCGAGACGCTACGCGCTCGGGACTTCGTCGCGCCGGGGACGCCGCTTCTACTGTCCGGCGAGGAGACCGGCAAATGTCTGATGAGAAGATCGAAATCCGGGCGTGTCTGCCCGGCGATGTCGAGCGGCTCGGCGAGATAGCCGTCGCGGCCTGGCAGCGCGTGCATGACTGCCGCAAACAATTGCTGCCCCCGGACCTCTACGTAACGCTCCATGCCGGTTGGCAGGAGCAGAAGGCCAACGCGGTCAAAGGCTTCTGCACCAGCCACCCGGAGTGGGCCCGCACGGTCACCTGCGACGGGAAAATCGCCGGCTTCATCACCTTCACGCTCGACAAAGACAAGCAGATCGGCGAGATCGGAAACAATGCCGTCGATCCGGCCTTCCAGGGCCGAGGCATCGGGCGGATGATGTATGCGCACGCGCTGGATTTCTTCCGTGAGCAGGGTATGCAATACGCCACCGTCCAGACCGGCCTCGACGACGGGCACGCGCCCGCCCGAAGAGCCTACGAGAAAGCCGGGTTCGAGTTCCCGGTCCCGACCGTGCGGTACTATAAGAAGCTGGGGGACGGGAGAGAGGGACCGTAGGACCGTAGGACCGTAGGACCGTAGGACCGTAGGACCGTAGGACCGTAGGACCGTAGGACCGTAGGACCGTAGGACCGT
>JAFGHX010000114.1 GCA_016929905.1 Kiritimatiellia bacterium | reverse complement strand
GGAGAGGGCCGGGGTGAGGGGGGAGCAGGCACAACTCCGCTCCCCTCCCTCTCCCCTCGGGGGAGAGGGCCGGGGTGAGGGGGGAGCCCAACCGACTACTGGAATAGCGGAAACACCTCCGACTCCACCCGCGCCTCCGCGAACAGCGCCTTCATCCGCGCGACCACCTCCGGATGCTTCTCGGCCACATCCGTCTGCTCGCCGAGGTCCTGTTCCAGATCGAACAGTTGGATCGGCGCGTCACGCCTTTTCGAAACGCCAAGCCGCACCCCTTTCCACTTGCCCATCCGAATCGCCTGCTTGCCGTTGCCCGGCGGGTATTCCCAATACAGATACGCGTGCCGCTTCTGGCGGGCCCCGTCGCCCTCCAGCGCGGCCACCATCGAGAGGCCGTCGATATCGCCCGGCGCTTTCACGCCGGCCAGCTCGGTAAAGGTCGGCATCATGTCCCAGAACGCGGATAGGTGGTCGGACACCACACCCGCCGGAACCCGGCCCGGCCACCGCGCGAGCATCGGCACCCGGATCCCGCCCTCGTACAGGTCCCGCTTGATACCGCGCAGCGGACCATTGCTGTCGAAAAACACCGGATCGTGCCCGCCCTCACGATGCGGGCCGTTGTCGCTGGTGAAGATCACGAGCGTGTTCTCCTCCAGGCCAAGCTCCTTGAGCAGCGTGAACAGCCGGCCCACCTGCGAATCCAGATGGGAGACCATCGCGGCGAAACAGGCGATCGGATTCGTGACCTCCGCCTTCCCGTAACGCCCTTTCCGGTCTTCAAACTGCAAAAACGTCTTCCGAAACGGCGCGACCACTTCTTCCGGCACCTGCATGGCCGCATGCGGGATCGTGACCGGCATGTAACAGAAGAACGGCCGGTCCTTGTTCGCCCGGATGAACTCGAAGGCGCGCGCGACAATCAGATCGTGCGAGTAGGTCTTGCCGTCCAGCGGCACCTTCTCCGCATTGTGCCAGAGATAGCGCGGGTAATACGAATGCGCCTTGCTCTGGCAGTTGTAGCCGAAGAACTCGTCAAAGCCCTGGTTCATCGGGTCGCCCGTCGAGCCCGGCCCGCCAAGCCCCCACTTGCCGAACATCCCGGCGCGATAGCCGGCCTGCCTGAGCAGCTTGGGGACCGTGACCGAATCGGCCGGGATCGGATACTGGCCCTCGGGCTTGACCCCTTTGTTCGCGCGAATGAACGCGTGGCCCGGATGCTTGCCGGTCATAAGGCAACACCGTGACGGCGCGCAGACCGTGTTGCCCGAGTAGTGCTGCGTGAACTTCATCCCCTCCGCCGCCATGCGGTCCAGGTGCGGCGTCGTGAACTTCTTCTGGCCGAAGCAACTCAAGTCGCCGTAGCCCAGATCGTCGGCCAGGATGTAGATGATGTTCGGCTTCCGGCGCGCCGCGTCCGCGACGGCATGACGCCGCAACCCCAGAACCGCCGTGCCGACGCCAAGTGTCTTGAGAAAACGGCGACGTGTGAACGGCATCTCACGCATAGGTCTCCTCCAGAAATTACGACTCTGCCGAATGGCGTCCGACGTTCGCACCCGCATCCCGGCGGCCGAGCACGAATTCTGTTCCGCACCACACCGCTTTGTGGTATACGTACGGATCATCCAGTCTAGCGCGCCGGGAAGCCCATGCCAAGAAGCGAAGGCGTCAGGAGCCGAACAGCAGAGGAGGACACACATGAGAAATGGGGCAAAACGAATCGAACAAGCTGCGAGACGTCGGAACCGGGTAGCGGTTAACGCGCTGTCGGCGCTGGCGACCATGCTGCTGCTCGCCGCCGGGCTGTGCGGATGCTCGGGCGCCGGCGGTGCGCGAGATAGGGCGCTGCAGGTCGCCTGCCTGAGCAACCTGCGCCAGATCGGCGTGCTGATCGAGATGTACCGCGCGGAGAACAACGGCGAAACCCCGCCTTCCCTGCAGGCCTTGAGCAAACAGGCCGATACGCCGAACGTCTTCGCGTGCAGGGCGAGCGGCCACAAGCCGGGCGCCATGACCGACATCGATACCTGGACCGACTACGTCTATGTCGCGGAGCCCGGCGACAACCAGGTGCGGGCCTACTGCCGACCGGGCAACCACAAGGACCAGGGCACCGCCGTCCTCTTCACCGACTGCACCGTCCGCTGGTGCACCGCGGCCGAATTCCAGACGCTGATGGCTCCGCCCGCTGAGGGCGCCCCGGCGGAATGACGAGATGGAACCTCTGTCGTAAGCGCCGCTTGCCCGCCGACTTGTCCGCCATAGCTCGTAGAGCGACGGCGGAAGCGCTGCGCGAAGGCGGGTCGTAAGCTTTGTCGATCCCGCCGCTGCGGCGGGGGTTCTCGAGCAAATTCTCGAGCAAGTTCCCGAGTAGGTCCTCGTGTAAGTTCTCGAGCACTTTTCAGGCGAGAGCGCGTATCTTCATCGGAAAGCGCTAAGGCACCTGCGTCAACCTCAGCCCCCCCGGGCTCGCCGGCGCCGTCGTGTCGGCCCCCTGCCGAACCACTTGGAACCCCCCGTCCCGATCGAACGAAACGTCCCAGCCTCCAAACCGGACCCGGTTGTCCGCCACGCGCGTCACATCAACCGGCGCCGCGTCCGTCACTTCGAGCACGACCAGAAACTCCAACTGCTCCGGCGGGTTGACAGGCTGCACAAAGAGGTTCCCGATCCCATTCTGCTTCGCCTTCACGGGATCCGACGAATAGCCGGGCGTGTTGCCGTTCTTGTCGTTCCCGTACCACACCTTCTCGGGTGGCGGGCTCCGCAGCTCGTCGCCGGACCCGCCCACCCAGGCTAGCGTAGGATTGGCCGGCGCGGCAACTGTTGTGTGCATGCCCGGGATCGAAAACCTGTTCCCCACAATGCTCGGCGTCACCGCCAGACGCATGGACCACGCCCGCTTGAGTGACGGCGGGACGTCCGAATAGTCATAGACGACGATGAAGTCCTTTCCCGCATCCACGATGTGGACCAGCGTCCGCCTCACCGTCCTGACGCCCGGTGCGTTGAGCGAATCCGCGTATGCCATGCTCACGCCGCGATATGGGCCGTTGACCTCCATCCGATCGGGACCACCCCGAAAGTAAACAGGTTGACTCACCGGACTGTACGCTTCATAGGCGCGATCGCCGCTCCAATAGGTGGACCCCTCGAAAATCGTGGCGCCCACATCGCTCGGGTCATAGATCCAGAACCCCGAATAGGTACCCGCCGACATCGGCTGCTTCAACAGCTCGCCGGGAACGGCAAGCGGCTCCTGCCCGCGGTGCACGGCAAACACACCGCTGCCCGGCTCGAATCGGCTGGTGTCCAGATACCGGAAATAGGCGGTCAGCGTCAGGCTGTCCTCCGCCCAACTCCTCGAACTCACGAACAGGTCGGAGCCGCGGATATAGGCGGCCGTCGGCAAACCGACCTGCGCCGGCGAGCGGGGCGACACGCGCAAGTCGCCCAGGATCAGGCGGTACACCAGATTGTATCGGCCCCGCCCCCACTTGTTCAGCATCCAACGCGCAAGTCCCGCTGCCTCGGGCTCAATGTCCTTGTATATACCCGTAATGAATTCCAGCATCGTCACGCCGAAATCACCCGGCAGATTCTTCTTGTCATAGGCCCAGTACACAGGCAGCTTCCTGAAGAAGTTGCACCGCGCCCACATGGGCTGCCCGGTCGCCGTCTCCCAGGCACCCAACGGCATGAAGGCGTGAAGGAACATGCTGTAGTAGTTTATCCCCAGCCCGCCGTAGGAACCCGCCTGCGCCCCGCCGCCGTCGTCCAGCGAAAGGGTGGCCAGCATGTCGAGAAAGCCGGAGCCCTCGGCGGCCCCGTACGGGCCGAGCGCACGCGTGCTTTCGCTATACGCCAGGCCCAACACCTCCGTCGCCCATGCGTCGTCAATACCGTCCCCCGCTATCGCCAGAGCAAGAATGGGGTAGTGCAATTGCGGGTGCCGGGCCCACGTGTCGTTCCAGTACCACTCCACCCGGCTCCCCTCCTGCGCCGCTCGGTGGTCATAGCCCTGGCGCGCCAGCACAATGGCGAATGCCTGTGACTTCTCTTGTGATGAAAGCAACGGCATAACCCAGTCAAACACCAGGATCGGCTCCACGTATTCGCCCGCCTTGTCGATGCCCGGGATGTCGCCGAATGAGTCGGCCAGCAGCAGGGCCTTGGCTCGCTGCCCACGTGTGGTGTCGCCGTTCAGATGGTAGAGAAATGCGTTGGCCAACGGGTCATCGCTGTCGGCCAATTGGCCCAACTCAACCCTGTTCGACGCATAGGCCGGATCCTGCAGCTTGGTGCGCAGCGTGGGGAGGTTGTCCGGCGTCAGGAACAACCGGGGATGCGATGAACGTACGGTCCGCCCGGTCGGAGGCGGGGGTGGGGTGTGAAATGTCCACGTTTCCCCGTTCATGACCAGATTCGTCGTCGATAGAAAGGAATTCGGCTGTGCGGCGTGAGACGTGTTGGGCAGAGCCACCGTCATAAGGAATAGCCGAGCCGCAACGGCAAGGCCAAGTGGGGTCCGCCTCAAATTCCCGGAGAAGGCGGACTTCGTCCGCAACCCGGTAGGCCGGGTGTCTCGCCCGGGCTTGCCGAAGCCACTGGGCGAAGGCGGGTTCCACCCGCGCCGACCACCCGCAAGTCCTCCCGTGGAAGCGGCCGGCGCGGAAGCCGGCCCTCCGCAAGCTGAACGCCAAAACGTGTATGGAGATCGCAAAGGCGTTAACGCGCTCATTCAACGCTCCTCAACCCTCAACGTTCGCCCGATCACCGAAGCGCCAAACCCCGGGGCCGTGCCGGCGGTGCCGTGTCGCCGATATCGCCGCCGCCGACACGGGCGCCCTGGGCAACAATCGCGCTCGGGTCAGACACATCCTGCATCACCACGAAGTTGCGAAACCAGATGTAAGCATCGGCGCCGCCGGTCCTGGTTTGGCTCGAGTTGAACTCCCACCAGAAGTTGTCCAGTTTAGTCGTGATGACGAGGCGATACGCGTCGAACAATGTCACCGGCAACGTGTTCTCATCCGCCACCCACAGGCTGAACGTTCCGGTATCGAAATTGACGGAGGCCCAGAATCGCGTCCATGTGACCGGCATGACCGTGAACTGACCGGTCTGACAGTCGCCGCCGGGACCGTCCGCGCCCATAGGCTGGGCAAGACCGTCCCCGCCCCATATGTAGCGCCGCGCATCGATCTCCGCCACCTCGCCCGGGCCGGAGAGACCGAACCGGGTTCGTATTTCTATCCGGCGGCTATCCCCGCTGGCGTTCTCCGAAAGCTGAAACGCCTTGTGCGTGAGAATCCCCTGTTCCGGAAATCTCAGGAATTCTTCCGACCATCTTACGTCCCATATGAACAACAGGCTGCCTGACCGGGCGCTGAAAAAATTGTTCCACATGCCCGGCTTCATGTAGGTCCCCAATGTCCCGACACCCGGCCCGAGTTGACCTCGGGCGGCATCCTCCTGTGGATCGTAGATCACATTCCGATTCGGCTGCCTGCCGGGCGCCGTGTCGGCGTTAATCTCAGCCTCACTCCGGTAGCCTACGGCTACGACAGTCTCCGTTCGGTTCGATAGCCAACCGAAATAGGCGTGCTGCGCGTGAGCCGTCAGCCTGGAACTCACCAACAGGGTCATCCCCAGCGCACATACCGCTTTCATTTATCACCTCCTGAATAGATAACCGAACAGTAGCATAACAGACAACAATTGGCAATATAAAAGTTACAGGCATAATTCTTAAGTATTATACAATTCCTAAGCCTGTTGAATTTCCTTGATTTGTACGCCGTTTGTTCTGTATCATCCAAATATGCTCGGCACAAAGGCAAGGAAACTCCTGCCGGAAAAGGTAGGAGAGCGGATATTCTCCCACATCCGGAAACGGGGCCTGTGGGGGCAACGGCTCCCCTCCCAGCGCGATTTGGCGGATCAACTGGGCGTCTCGCTCGAGACCGCTCACAAGGGCATCAGCTATCTGCGCCAGGCGGGAATCATCGTCAGCGTGCCCCGGCAGGGGTCCTACGTGGTCAACCATCCCGTCGAAACCCTCGCAACGGCCTCGCGGGCCAAGATGCTTCTGGTGGTCGACCGGAGCAGAGACCCGCGGCGCTCGCAGATCTTCCGGGAGATCTACTCGCCGCTGGACCGCTTCGCGGCCGAACGGGGGTTGGACACGGTCGTGGCGCCGTTGGATGAAGGCGCCGACCAGACCTCCTTCACGACAACTTACCCCCCGGTGCCCGGGGATGTCCTGGTGTTTCTCCGAATCATCCGCGGATTCGACCGCATCAAGCGTGTGCTGCGGACCTTTCAGAGCCCGGCGGTCCTGCTCGATCACTTCGAACCGACGCTCGGCATTCCGGGCATCTGCGACGACGGCTTCGCGGCTATGCAGCAGGTCGCGCGCCACCTCGTGCAAGCCGGGCACAGGCGAATCGCCTACCTCGACTACGCCGACCCGGCACACAACCCCTGGAAGCGCGACGGATACCAATCGGTTATCAAGGAGGCCGGGCTTGCAGAGGATCCTTCTCGGATCGTCCCCGTCCCGTCGAAGAGAGAAGCCGTTGACCGCGCCGTGCGCGAGATGATGCAGCGCCCTTCCCCGCCCTCCGCCATTCTGGCGGTCGACGACGGCAGAGCCGTCTCGGCCATTCACACGCTGCGCGAGCTGCACCTCCGGCCGGGCCATGACATCGCCGTCACGGGCCACGGCGATTCCGCGTTCGCCGACGGCGAATACACGGAACTGACCTCGGTCCGCCTCGACTGGGCCAAGCTCGGCGAACTGGCCGCCGCACACCTCTCCGGCGAATCCTCACTGCCCGCCGAACACGTGACGACCGTGCCCGGCGAGCTGATCGTCCGCGCATCGTCAAAGGCAGTGACTCGGAGATAGAGGAGACCGAGAACGGCATCACGATTAGGGATTCGGTCGCAGGAAAGACGTTCTCTTGTCGACGGGACGCTCATGGGAAGCCGGGACAGCCGGTTGCGACTGGCAGTTGCCCCACGCCGGCGAGGCGCAGGAAGCGGCGGTTCACCACCCCCTGGTGCGCAGAGAGTGGTGCGACTGGGCCAGCGCCGCCTGTGTCGAGGACGATGCGGACGCGATCGCTCTGGTCAAGGAATCACACAAGTGCGTGAAAGCCGAGGGCAGATTCCGCTTGCATCATCATGCTCGTAGCATTATCATAGCATTATGATCGAGATAACCTTCTCCTGGGATGATCGGAAAGATCGGGAAAACAAGCGCAAGCATGGCGTCTCGTTTGCGGAAGCGGCCACGGCCTTCGCGGACGAGAACGCCCGTTTGAAACATGATCCCGATCACTCACGGGACGAGGATCGGTTCGTTCTGCTTGGCTTCAGCGCCAAGCTTCGTCTGCTTGTCGTGGCGCATGCGTATCGGCAAGATGAAACGGAGGTCAGGATCATTTCGGCTCGCAAAGCGACCCGCAATGAACGCAGACAATATGGGCAGTTCCTATGAGAAAAGAGTATGACTTCTCCGATTCGGTTCGGAATCCCTATGCGAAGCATCTCAAGAAGCAGGTGACGCTGCGTCTGAACGTGGATGCCATCACCTACTTCAAGGCTTTGGCCGCAGAGACAGGTATTCCCTACCAGAACTTGATCAACCTGTATCTGACGGAGTGCGCGCATTCAGGGAAGAAACTCACCCTGAAGTGGGCGTCCTGAGATCTGGGAGCCGATCACTCGCCTGCACGCGATTCCGGCCCCGCCGCGAGGCGGCGTGCCCGGAACGAGTGCGCCGCTTCGTTGTGCAGCGGGAACGGTGAGCAAAGCGATCGAGAGAGCAATAGGAGAGAAGGACTGGGCTCGGGCTCGTACGTTCATAAGAAGCGCACTCAAAGGGATCCAAAAGGCAACTCCCAACTCTGATGGATATCTACAGACTTCTTCCGAAATCAAATTGCAGGAAATGCGGTTACCCAACGTGTATGGGCTATGCGGCCGATTTGAGGACCGGCAAGACAGAACCATCACAATGCCCTGAGTTGTCACAGGAGAACAAGGATACCCTACGACAGCTTGTTAACGTCTCGAAATGGTAAAATCATGTCGACACCCTGGGCGCATCTGAAGCACGGCGGCAAATCCGTGTTCTTCCCCAAACGGGTCCTGCCGCTGCGGGCCATGCTCACCAGCTGCGGGTTCTCCCTCGAGACGGGCAGGAAGACGCCCTACGACTGGCACGGGCTCAAGCGGGGCTCGGCCGAATTCGTCTTGCTCCAATACACCGTCGCCGGCCGCGGCGAACTCACCTATGAGCGGCACGTCCGAACCGTGACGCCCGGCTTCGCCATGGTGCTGCACATTCCGCACGACAGCCGCTACCGCCTGCCGCCCTCATCCGATCGCTGGGAGTTCTTCTATGTGTGCATGAACGGAACGGAGGTCGTGCGGATCTGGAAAGCGGTGGAGCGGCAGGCAGGCCCGCTCGTGCATCTGCCCGCCCGCTCCCCAACGGTCGCATGCATGGTCGACATCTACGAGAAGGCGGTTGCCGGCGCGATTCGAACGCCGTTCGTGTCCTCCTCGCTGGCCTACGGCCTGACGATGGCGCTGCTCGGCGATGTGATGCCCGCGCCCGACAGCGCCCCCGAACGCCCGCCGGAAATCCAGAATGTGCTCGACTTCTGCGCCGCGCATCTCGCCGACCCGATCGGCGTGGACGAGATGGCCGCGGTCTGCGGCTACAGCCGCTACCACTTCTGCCGGCTGTTCCGAGAGTCCGAGAAGACGCCGCCCGGCGAGTATCTGACGAACCTGCGCATGAAGGCGGCGATCCGCCTCGTCCAGGCGGGCGGCAACTCCGTCAAGGAAGTGGCGCTCAAGTGCGGCTACCGCGACCCGAACTACTTCTGCAAAGCGTTCCGGAAAGTCTTCGGCACATCGCCCGGCTCGCTGCGGCGCAGCGGGATGTGAGCGGACCGCGCGCCCTACTCCCCGCCCTTGCGCTTGATGTGCAGTGCCCAATCCTTCCCCTTGGGCAGGGCGACGTGGTGCACGCGGAACGCGCGCGGCAGGAAGTCCGGAAGCCGCTTCGTCTTCCCGGTCCGCGGATCGTAGCGCACGGCGCAATACGCGTGGTCGTCGGGCAGCTTGAGATCGAACTCGCCGCCCGCCGCCGCGTAAACAACATACTCGGAGGCATAGTGGCCGCACGCATAGACGCGATCGCCGGCGGATACAATGGCGTTGGCCGGCCACATCTTCCAGTACGCAATCCCACGGCGCGTGAAGAAATCGACCAGGCGTTTGATGTCCCCATAAAACCCCGGATGTTCGTGCCAATCGGCCGACTGCCAGCCGTGCGCGCCGTTGCGTTTGCGGTGATCGGCCGTGCTGCCGTAGCCCGCCGCGGCGTAGATGCTCCACATCGCGTTTCGGTGCACCGCGCGCGTGACTTTCGCGCGCGGGGTGCCGTCGCCGAAATTCTGCTTGTCCGTCTCGCCGATGTACCCGTACTCGTCGTTTACGACCGGCATGTTGTAGCCCCAGTTGTAGACGATGCTCAGGTTGCCCCAGCGGTCACCCTCGGCGAAGCGTTCCCAGTTCCGCCGGCCGTTCTGCACAATCACGTGCGTGTGCCAGTCGCAATGATGGAACTGGAAATCGACGCGCGTCTGCTGATGCGTCGAAAGCGGACGCCGATACGCGCCCTCCTCCAACCACGGGTCTTCCTTGCGCACGATCTTGCCGATCCGGATGAAATCCTCCCGCTTCTTGCCGGCCCGCTGCACGGCGTAGTTCCATTCGTTGGTCAGACACCAGATCACGTTCGGATAGGCGGCGAACCGCGCGAGCCCGTACCGCACGTACCGATGGTCCTGGGTGATCTTCGCATGATGCCGCGCCACGTTGGCGAACCACATCAGATCCGCAACGATCCCACGCTCGGCCATGTAGCCAATGACGCGGTCCAGCGCACGCCAGTGTTTCAGGTTCAGGTGGTCGTGATCGCCTTCGAACGGCTCGGAATCCGGATAGTTCGTCGCACCCCACGGATACAGCAGGATACGGGCCTTGCTGATTCCGTACTTCTCGATCTGATCGATGCTCTTCTTCCACCTGTCGCCGGCCAGCGCGTTCTGAACGATGCAGTAGTAGGTCGTGCCCAACATGAAGTAGCGGGTGCCGTCGTCGTAAACGAAATGATACGGGTGGGCGGGGTCGACCCGCACGAAGCCGTGCGCGCCGGCGGGCGCAGGGCGCACCTGCACCGCGCCGGACGCCTTCAGTCCGGGGTCGCGCCGGTCGTTCGTGATCGTGTAGCGCCAGCTGCCGGGCCGCGTCGGGGTGAAGCGCACAATGAATGTCTTGCCGCCGTCCCAAAACGCGCGGACCGTCTTGCGCGTTCCACGCGGACCGCGAAATACGGCCGTCACGTTCACGTCCGTATACGGGTTCTCATACGTGTGCCGGGCTGTCAGCTTGATCTCGCCTACCGTCCACCGCCGCATGGTCTTCATAGGAAGCTCCGGGCTGTCACTTCGTTCTCCTCGCCAGAGACTGTTGCGCCCAAGCTTCTAACCTAGTCGCCTCGCAAGGCCACCGTCAACCCCGGACCCGCCGCCCCAAATTCGCGGATTTGAGCCGATTGGCCGCGTGCTCGACCGCCCCACCCCACTCAACCACGACACGACCCATGCACCTGTTGAGCGCTGTGGCGGAGTTTACTAAGTCCGCCTGAGTAAGTCGGATCCGTGATTGTATATGTCCCGTTCAAGCTTCATTTATAGGCATTCTAACGGATCTTCGCCTGGGGGCGGAGTTTACCAAGTCCGCCACCGCGCGTACGACCTGGACTCGAGCCGCACTGGAAATCCAAGCAGCCGGCCGGGAACGAGGGGACGACGGCCGCCCCAAACAACGCAGATGACAGCGGCTACGGCACCGCCAACACGTACCCCTTCGGCGTGTTTTCGTAGGGGCTCGCCTGATAGGCGCCCGGTTCGAGGATGATGAGACGTTCACCTCGCATGCTGAACTGCAGTTCAGCCTTCGCACTGCCGGTGAAGAAGCTGTAATGCGTCTCGGTCGATGCGCCGGGCGGCCGTTCGGTCAGCGTGGCCGTCTCAACGGGAGTCAGGCTCCAGGGCTCCCGTTCCCCGTTGTAGACGGCCATGAGGTCGTCGGGGTGGTAGATGTAGGCTTTGAGCACCCATCCCTGTGCATGGTAACCCTTGCCGCCGCCGTAGGGATCCACCAGGTCACCAACTTCAGGCTCCCCGTACCACTTCTCGCCCAGCCCTTCGTACACGAAGAACACCACGCCGCAGTGCGTGTCCGTTTCGATCCACTCCACGTCGGTCACTTTGTTCGCGATCCACCAGCCGTCGGGTTGATGAGGTTCGGAGTCGTGACAGATCAGGGCCCTGGACGGTACGGCGCCCGCCGACGGCTCGGCCTTGATCGCGAACAGGTTCGGCCCCCACCGGCCGGCCGCGCCGCCGGAGGTCCCCTCCAATCCGGCCAGATAGGTGTAGCCGTCGGCACGAATGGCGGCGGGCGCATAGCTCATGTATCCGCCGACCCGCTGGTGGTGCGCATAGGACCCGCTCACCTGCCACATGCCGGAGGCCGTCCCCGATCCGTCATAGGCGCCGTCATAGTAGCCCTGCGTCTGCCAGTCGGTACCGGCGCCGTTGTACCACTGATACTTCGTGAAGTGCAGGCGGCTGCCAATCTCGAGCATCCCGCCCAGATAGTACGCCGGCCCGCCCGCCCATCCGTCGGGCAACAACCCCTGGGTCAGGTCCACCCACGCTCCGACCCGCGCCCCTTCCCGGCCGTCCAGCACCGCGGGCAACTGCACCTGCGCCTGGCGGTCGAAGTACGGATGGCCCGCCAGCAGAATATTCCCGTTCTGAAGCTGGACGTGGACACCGGAGGAGAAGCCGAAGCGGTAGTCGCCGTCCTGTGCGAGCGGAACGGCGAATGTGCCCTGCAGTCCGGCCTCCAGATCCGCCCAGCTCAATAGGGTCCTGCCGCCAACGCCGCCCGGCGCACGCAGGGCGATTCTGTAGTACGCCTGCGACAGACCGGACACATCGTGTGTCCATGTCAACGTGCCGTCCGCCTCCGCCGTCTGCTCGCTGCCCGGCACATCCGCAAACGCGTCGCGCAGGCTGGCGCACCACTGCAGGACGTACGTCTTCTGCGCCTTGACCGGGCAGCCGAGACGGAGCAGGCCGCCGGAAAGGGTCGCGGGCCGGTTGATCCGCAGGACGTCCGCCGGGTCGGACGGCGATGTGCCGGCGATCGCCTCGTCGGCGTCGGTCATCCCGTCGCCGTCGGAGTCCGCGTTCAGCGCGACCACCACCTGGTAGTGAGCCGGTACGCCCCACCCCCCGCTGTTGTGTCCGCGCACATGGAACGCGTAGTTTCCGTCCGCCAGGCCCGTGTAGGCCGCATTGGTGGGCGCCCCCTCCGCAACCTCGTCCGGCACAGTGTCCGCGGTGTGGTCGAACACGTAGCTGTAGGCGGCGCAGGTCACGCCGTTCGTGACGCACCAGGCAAACACGACGTTGCTGGCGGCGGTCGGCACGCCTTGCGCGTGGGTCGGACACGAAAGCTGCAGAGCCGGCGTCTGGACCGCGCTGCGATATTCGTCGGCCCCGATGTCCCAACCGGCGCCCTGCGGCCGCGTATCGCCGTCCACATCGTCGACGAACCCGCTGAGCGTCGTGCCGTTGTCGATCAGCGTCGCGGCGCCGGCGGCCAAGTGCAAATCGCCGTTCGCGCGGTCGCGGAACCACGCCGTCTGCACGCTCTCGATGTTGTTCACCCGCGTTGCCGAACCGCCGTCGCGCTGTCGAATGGCCTTGTCCGTCACGTTGTTGCGAAAGACGACGTTCGTCGTCCCGCTGAACCGATACTCGATCGGCGCCCAGTAGGACTCCACGACCACGGAATTGTTGAACACGTCCACGTCGCTCGCCCATTCCAGACCGATCCCCACGTCGGTGTAGGGGCCCGCCCCGCCGTTGTAGACCATGTTGTTGCGAATCACGCTGCGCCCGCCCCGGAACCCGCCGCTCTCGTTCGAGAGCCCGAACCCGATCCCGCGGTCGCAATTGACGATCCAGTTGCGTTCCACCACCACGTTCTGATCGAGCGCTGCGCGTTTCCAGAAATGGACGGCGTGCTCGGCCGCCGAACCGCCGGCGGCCGGGGTCCGGATGTTCCGGAACAGGTTGTCCCGCACAATCCAGTTGACGCCCATGTGGATATCGATCCCGCCGGTGTAGTACTGGTACGCGTAACCGGACGTGAATTCGAAAAGGCAGTTCTCGATGATCCCATCGCTCAATCCGACCGGGTCGCCTGCACCGCTCGAGCCTTTGATGAACTGCTCATTGCAGTTCACGAACCGGCAGTTGTGCACATGCAGACCCGCCACGTGGTAGGGCGATTCGCCGCGCGCCTGAATCCCATGCCACCGGCACCACCCGAGCGTGATGTCCGCGACGGTAACGCGGTGCGACGCGATCAGAAACACGTTCGGCAGCGTCGCGGACGGCCCTTCGTCCGGGCCGCGAATGACGACCGCCGTGCGGTCGCCGGACGCGCTGCGCACGATGAGATCCGCGCACTGCACGTGCAACATCGACGAAATCGCGTAGGTCCCGTCCGCAAGCAGGATAGTCGCCGGCACGCCGGCGCTGTTCGCCGACCCGACGGCCGCACTCAACTGGGACGCCGTCGAAACCGTGTAAACCGTGCCCGTGCTGTACGTCAGCCGCTCCCCGTAGCCCGGCTCGGCCAGGCCGGGACGGGTGCATGCAGCCAGGAACAGACCGCCGACGAGAAACGGCAGGAATCGAACTCGCAGGTACCGACACATACCCCTCTCCTCCATCGTTTGACTTGGCACACGCGTCAGTACAGGTATTGGCGTGTTCGGCGGATTTGTGACAGATCTTTTCGTCAACCCCCGGCCGGAGATAGCCCCCGGCTCGCGCCCGCGCACGCAGCCGTTAGACAGCTTTCCGGTCAAGATACACGCTCCGAATGTAGGACGGGCTTTCCAGCCCGTCCCGTGCACTCACGAGCTGAAGCCTCGGCCGGCGCCCCGATTCGGGCCTGATCCGGCACCGTGACGGGGACGGGTTGGAAAACCCGTCCCACGGGGAAAGGGTCTGAAATCCGAATGTAGGACGGGCTTTCCAGCCCGTCCCGTGCACTCACGAGCTGAAGCCTCG
>JAFGHX010000113.1 GCA_016929905.1 Kiritimatiellia bacterium | reverse complement strand
GCCGGCGCCGGGCGATCCCGACCGGCGGCCGGTCCCGCGCAAGACCCGTGCCTCCGGAGGGAGCAGACCATGGAACAGAAGGGCCTTCTCGGAACGATCTTCGACCTGTCGTTCAGCGAGTTCATCACGATCAAGGTGATGAAGTTCGTCTTCGTGCTGCTGATCCTGTTTGCCAGCCTCACGGTCCTGTTCGTGATCGTGACGGGCTTCACCCAGGGAGCCCTGGCCGGCATCGCCGCGCTCATCCTCTCCCCGCTGCTGTTCTTCCTCTACGTGCTCGGCGCACGGATCTGGTGCGAGCTGACCATCGTGCTCTTCCGGATCGCCGGGAACACGGATCGCCTGGTCAAGCACAGCGAGGGCACGAAGTAGGAGCGCGCGGCGGCGCAGCGGCTCGGCGCCACGGGAGCGCGAACCAGCCGGGAGCGCATGTCCCGCCGCGAGCCCCACGGGCTGCACCCGAAGCACAGGACAACCAAGAAACCGATCCACGTGGCGGCGCGGCTCCGGTGTCACTTCGTGACCGTGAAAAACGTGTCCAGCTCCGCCACTCCTTCCCGGACGGCCTCCGCGCTCTCGCTCAACTGGCGCTGCTCCTCCTGCGACAGGTCCAGTTCCACGATCCGCTCGACGCCGTTGCGCCCCAACACGACCGGCACGCCGATGAAGAGATCCTCGATGCCGTATTCGCCCCGAAGGAAGACGGCGCAGGGGGCCACGTTCTTGCGGTCGGTGACCACCGCTTCCACCATCTCCGCGATCGCCGCCGCCGGCGCGTAGTACGCTGAACCCGTCTTCAGGTACGACACGATCTCCGCGCCCCCTTTGCGTGTTCGATCCACCAGCTTGGCGATGGTCGCCGCGTCCATGAGTTTGGGGATCGGGATTCCCGCCACGGTCGTGAACCGCGGCAACGGGACCATCTGGTCGCCGTGACCACCCATCACCACCGCGTCCACATCGGCCACCGAGCACCCCACCGTGTCGGCCACGAAGTACCGCAGGCGGGTCGCGTCCAGTATGCCGGCCATTCCGACCACGCGGCGCAGATCGAACCCGGTCGTGCGCAGTACGACGTGGCACAAGATATCCAGCGGATTGGTGACGACGATCACGACGGCGTTTCGTGCGTGTTCGGCGATCCCGCGCGACACGGCCTTCACGATGTCCGAGTTGACCTTCAAGAGATCCATGCGATCCATGCCCGGTGTGCGCGGCAGCCCCGCCGTGACCACGACCACATCGCTTTCCGCGATCGCCGCCAGGTCGCTCGAACCCACGATGCTCACGTCGTAGCCCTCGACCGGCCCGGCGTGGAGGAAGTCCAGCGCCTTCGCCCGGGTGGCGCCCTCGGCGACGTCCACCATAACGATATCCGCAATGACCTTCTCCGCGACGTAGTACGCCGCCGTGGCGCCCACGTTACCGGCGCCGATGATGCTGACTTTCTTCCGACCCATCGGTACCCCCCTTCACCGGGCCGTTACCCGGGCTTTTTCCTGCGCGACGGCCGCGCGCAGCTCGGCGCATGCCGCCAGGAATGCGGTCTGTTCCGCGTCGCTGAGTCCGGCGTCCACGATCCTGTGGACGCCGTCGCCGCCGATCACGGCCGGCACCGACACGCACAGGCCGCCGACGCCGTATTCTCCCTCCAGGCGGACCGACACGGACATGACGGACCGCGTGTCGACGACCACGGCGTGCACCAGGCGCGCCGTGGCGGCGCTCGGTGCCCAGTACGACGTCGAATGCTGCGCCATCTCGAGTATCGTGTCGCCCGCCCGGCGCACCTCCTCGATCAGCGCGTCCACGCGCTCCTCCCCCAGGAGGAACGTCGCCGGCACCCCCGAAACGCGAATGGTGTCCTTGAGAACGAGCATGTTGCCGCGGTGCGGTCCGATCACCAAACCACTCACTTCCCGCGCCGAGACGCCCACGGCCTTGCTCACCAGGTAGCGCAGCCGCGTCCCGTCCAGATTGCCGCCCACGCCCAACACCTTGAAGCGGTGGAAACCCAGCGTCTCCTGGGCGTGCAGCGTGAGCGAGTCCACGGGTTCGACAACGTTGATCACGACGGCATAGGGCGCCAATTCACGGATCCGCTCGCAAAGCTCCGTCACGACCGTCGCGTTCTCCAGGTACAGGTCGATCCGCTTCTCGCCCGGCTTGCGCACGCGCCCAGCGGCCAGCACCACCACATCGTGACCGCGGACGGCGCTGATGTCATCCGCTCCCGTCACCCGGCTTCCGTACCCGCGGATCGGACCCGACTCCATCATGTCCAGCGCCTTGCCGGTGGCAAGCCCAGGCCGGATGTCCACGAGGGTCACGTGGGCCGTGCGGTTCTCGGCGATGAAGAACGCCGTGTTGGCGCCCACATTGCCGCTGCCAAGAATGCCGACTCGCTTCATACCTACCTCCACCACAAGATTGGAAACACAACGCAAGGCCGGCGCTTGCGGCCCGGCACCTCAACCGGCTGACTCCCTCCGTTCGATCGGAATGTAACTCGTCACCGTGGGCCCGGCGTAGATCTGCCGCGGCCGGGCGATCCGCGTCTGCGGATCGCCTTGCTGTTCGCGCCATTGGGCGATCCACCCCGGCACCCGGCCGATGGCGAACATCACGGGGAACATGTCCGTCGGAATGCCGATCGCCCGCATGATGATCCCGCTGTAGAAATCGACGTTCGGATACAGCTTGCGCTCAACGAAATACTCGTCCTTGAGGGCAAGCTCCTCGAGCCGCAGCGCGATCTCGAGCAGCGGGTCGTTGACATGGTGCCTCGTCAACACGCGGTCGCATACGGCCTTCAGGATGCGAGCCCGCGGATCGTAGTTCTTGTACACCCGGTGGCCGAAACCCATGAGCCGGAAATCGCTCGTCTGGCTCTTCGCCATCCTGATGCACTCCTCGGGGCTGTGGTTGCCCCGGTGAACGTCCTCCAGCATCCGGATGACCGCCAGGTTGGCCCCGCCGTGGCGCGGTCCCCAGAGGGCGCACACGCCCGCAGCCACCGAAGCGAACAGATTGGCCTGACCGGACCCCACGACACGCACCGTCGCGGCGCTGCAGTTCTGCTCGTGGTCGGCGTGGAGGATGAAGATGAGATTGAGGGCGTCCTCGATGTCGGAATCAATGACGTGATCCTTGTACGGCATGGAGAACATCATGTGCAGGAAATTGGCGCAATAACGCAGATGGGGATTGGGAAAGATATACGGGACCCCCTTCGACCGGCGGTACGAGTAGGCCGCGATCGTGCGGATCTTGCTGAACAGCCGGGCGGCCGCGGCCTCGAACGTGTCCTCGTCGCTGAGCTTGAGATACTCGGGGTGGAAACAGGACAACGCGTTGATCATCGCCGAGAGCATCGCCATGGGCGGCGCGCCGACCGGAAAGCCCTCGAAGTTGTGCTTCATGGATTCGTCGAGGTGCGCGTTCTCGGTGAGGATGACGTTGAAACCGGCCAGGTCGTCCTTGGTGGGGAGCCGCCCGAAGATGATGAGCCAGGCCGCTTCGATGAAGTTCGGCGTGGGCCGGTCGAATTGCTCGATGGGAATGCCGCGGTAACGCAGTATCCCCTTCTCGCCGTCGATGAACGTGATGTTGCTGATGCAACTGCCCGTGTTCCCGAAACCCGGGTCATACGTGATGAGGCCCGTTCTCGCTCGCAGTTCGGTGATATCGATTGCCCGCTCCCCTTCGCTCCCCTCGATGACGGGGAACTCATAGGACCGGTCGCCGATGGTGAGGATGGCTCTCTCGGCCATTTCAGAACCTCCTTTCTGGGATCACTCTCCTCGGCTGCGTGGCCCACGCGACGCCCCGCCACCGGAATCGGCCGCGATTCCACGAAGCACGTGCGGCAGCAGTCCGCCGCCTTGCCGGGTTGCGATCTTCCCGGCCGGGTGCAGCCGAGCCGAGACGGTTAACGCGTTCGCCCGGCCGTCGGGCGCCGCCTCCCGCACGCGCTCGATCGCCTGCCGCTCGGGATGCGCTCGGCCACCGCAGCGTCGCGCTCGCCGCGCCCGGCCCGTAGACCAGATCGATCTGGAAGAGCCGGCCTCGGCCTCGCCACGGTCGCCAGCGTAGAAGACCTGCCCCCAACCTCCCACGACCGGGAGGGCGTTCCTGTACTGGTGGAAGTGCACGGCCACCACAGGGCCGGTCTCGATCTCCGCCACGTAGCGCAAATCGGCGAGCCGGCCGCGGAAGTCCCGGTCGAGGTGCATGAGGGCGGCGTTGGCCTGGAGGACGCTTCGCGCGTGGCTCGCGGGCGCGACGGCCGAGGCCGCGGCGGGCGGGAGGGCCGCGGTGCTCGGGCTCGGGGCGGCGGGCAAGTCGGTCCGGAAAACCGGCCCGCGAATGCCCGTGACCCGCCCGATCGTGAAGCCCGGCTCTCTCGGCGGCTCGACGGCGCCATGAGGCGCTCCCAGGCTTCGAGCCGCCGGACGGATTGCGCGGAGCAACCGGGTCTGACCTCGTCAACCGTTGGCGGTAGGGTCGCCCGTTCGCACCAGGAACCGCTCCGCATGGCACTCCCCCTTGGATCGGACTGGAGTCGACCGCCCCGGACTCGCCCGCCCGGATGCGAGCGAGCCGCAAGCCGCGAAGGAGGCATCGTAGCAGGTCCGCCGCCCGAAGTCAGCGCGGAAGCCTTCCCGCCCCGCACCGGCGTCTTCCCGAGCCCGAGCCGCGGCCGGCCCCGGCAAGCCGGTCCGGCACATTGACGCCGATCCGGGCGCTGGATAGCCTGGGCACGACGACCCGGCCGAGCCGGCGCCGGGCGATCCCGACCGGCGGCCGGTCCCGCGCAAGACCCGTGCCTCCGGAGGGAGCAGACCATGGAACAGAAGGGCCTT
>JAFGHX010000112.1 GCA_016929905.1 Kiritimatiellia bacterium | reverse complement strand
GCCCGTCCTACATTCGGACCGCTTTCCCGTAAGCTTTGTCGACTCCCCGTAGGACGGGCTTTCCAGCCCGTCCCCATTTCCCGTCGGCTCACGATTGGGCGGGACGGGCTGGAAAGCCCGTCCTACATTCGGACCTCTTTCCCGTAAGCTTTGTCGACTCCCCGTAGGACGGGCTTTCCAGCCCGTCCCCATTTCCCGTCAACTCACGATTGGGCGGGACGGGCTGGAAAGCCCGTCCTACATTCGGACCTCTTTCCCGTAAGCTTTGTCGACTCCCCGTGGGACGGGCTTTCCAGCCCGTCCCCATTTCCCCGTCGGCTCACGATTGGGCGGGACGGGCTGGAAAGCCCGTCCTACGATTCGCCCGCGTCTAGAGTCCTTGTTTTTCGTTGCAGCTTCCGACAGCTAAGCCAATAATGCAGGGCAGACCGGCAGACAGATCAAGCCGTTTCGCCGTCACGGCAGGCAGCAGGACCGACTTCAACTGACATGGCTCCGCATCCAGGCACTATTCAAGGCCGGCACAGCCGAGGTTCGGCACAGCTACGAGAAAGGCCGGGCGGTTGCCCGGCGCGGCGCGGCAAGCTTCGCCGCGCGGCCCAGTGCTGTGCGGCTGTCCTCTTGACGGGCCCATGCATGCGCGCCGCGGCGGAAGACTGGCCGGGCTGGCGCGGGCTGGACAGGCAAGGCGCCGCGCCGGGGCCGGCGGTTATCAGTTTGGCGACGAACCGGAACGTGCGCTGGCGCGTGGCGATTCCGGGTCAGGGCCACTCCTCGCCGATTGTCGTCGGCGACGCCGTGTTGGTGACGACCGCCTACCCGGCCAAGGCCGGCGAATGGGTGAAGCACGCCGCGACGTGCGGGAGCCTGAGCCTGGCGGTGTTGCTCGGCGTTGCCGGGTTGGCGGCCGCATGCCTGCAGGCCGCGGCGCGGCAGCGGCCGCCTTGGCGCCGGCACCTGCGGATGCTCCTGTTCCTGGCGTTGGCCGGGAGTGTGATCGCGCTGCTCTTCGGCGCGCAGCGCAGCCTGACCACGCAAGAAGTGGGGCATTCCATCCGGCTCTTTCGATGGCTGTTCTCAAGCGTGCTGGGCTGCCTCGGCGTGATGGCCGCCGTGACGGGTGTGCGAGCGGACTCCCGCGCGCGGTTGGCCGCCGGCCTGGCGTTGATTCTGTTTTCCGGCCTGCTCGCGGGCGCGCGGCCGAACAAGGACTATTACGGGGCGTTCAGCGGCGCGGCGCATACGCGCCGCGCCATCCTCGTCGCCACGGCGTTGCCGGCCAGCGCCGGCCTGGTTGTGCTGGCTGCCTTTGCCTTGCGGCTCGCCCTCCGGCGGATCAGGAGGCGCCGCGCGGCGGGCACGGCCTGCGACGAGGCGCCGCCGCCGCGACCTGCCGGCGGGGCCGGGCGCGGCCGTATCGGCACGGCGGCGCGCCTGCTGGCGGCCGCCGGCTCGTTTGGCGCGGGGCTGGCCGCCTTCGGGATACCCAGGCTCCTGCACAACAGCGACCGCGTACGCGCGGGCGTGTACGGCCTGCTTCAGTCTGCGCGCTCGGACCCGATGGCGTTTGTAGCGGCCTCGCTCGGAACCGGCCTGCTGTGCGTGCTGATCTGGGTGATTGGCGACGTACTGTTGGCGGGCACGCGTACGGCGCTGCGCCTGCCGCGCCTCCTGCGGCTGGCGCCGCCGGCAGTGGCGCTGATCGCATTTGCCGACCTGAACTATCTGGGCGTTGTCCCCGTCCTGACCCGGGCCGTGCTCTGCATGGACCGAGAATCCGGCAGCACGCGCTGGGTGGCGGAGGGGCTCAAGGGTCCGCATGTGCCGGTGAGTCGCGACAACTCGCCGGCCACTCCGACACCCGTCTCGGACGGGACACGCGTGTACGCGTACTTCGGGACACCGGGCGTCCTGTGCGTAAACATGAAGGGCGAGGTGCTGTGGACGAACCGCGACCTGCCGTTTGAAGGGGTGCACGGAGTCGCCGCCTCGCCGGTCCTGTGCGGGGCGCGTCTGATCATCCTGAGCGATATGCCCGGCGCGCCGTACCTCACCGCGCTCGACACCCAAACGGGCGAACGCGTGTGGACCGCGAACCGCGCGCCGTGGAAAGGGCACGGCTGCCACTGCACGCCGACGGCCGTGACGCTCGGCGGGCAGCCGGCGCTCATCGTGCGCGGGTGGTGGGACGTGACGGCGTATGCCGCGCAGTCCGGCGCGGTGCTCTGGCAGATCGGCGTGCCGGGCAAGCAGTCCGGCGAACGGGTCGCCTCCGTCCTGGTTGACGGGGATCGGCTGTACGTACCGAACGAAGACCAGGTCAGCGCGCTGAGTCTGGCGGCCATCGCCAAGGGCGACCCCACACCCGTGTGGACGACGAACATGAAACGGCGCGGCCCGAATACGGCGTCGCCCGTGCTGCGGCACGGGCTCCTGTTCATGGTGTCGGACCACGGCTACGTCTTCTGCCTGGACACGGAAACGGGCAAGGTGGTGTGGCGCAGCCGGTTCCGCGGCACGCACTACGCCTCGCCCCTGGCCACGGACGAGGCCGTCTATCTGTGCGGGAACACGGGCCGCGTGACGGTGGTCGCCTGCTCGCGCGAGTACAGGAAGCTGGCCGAGAACGATCTGTTCGAACCGATGTTCGCCTCGCCCGCCCTCGCCGACGACCGGCTCTTCATCCGGACCAAGGCGCATCTGTGGTGCTTCGCGCCGGAATAGGGCCGGGCTTCCGGCACAGCCGTATTGTCGGGGGACCCCCAGCAATTCTCATTATGGCGTTGCGCCCGTTTGTAGTGAGCCCCGTGAGGGGCGTTCCCGCTCGTTCTGCATCCCCCCTGGCCCGCCATAGCTTCTGAGCGACGGCGTCTCCGTGGCTCAGCCTGCCCTGAGCCTGTCGAAGGGTGCCTCTCCGCCGCAGGCGGATCTTCGACGTGGTGAATCTGCCTCCGCTCACGCTTATTTTCGGATCAGGGCAGCCCACCCCCCTCTTTACCTGGCCACCGGCAGCGATTATACTGCGCCGGGAACGCAACACAGCGAACGAGGAGATGGACCATGCGAAGCAGACGATTCCTGCTGTGCGGATGGGGCGGCGCGTGGCTGGCGCTTCTGGCGCTGACGGCGCAGGCGGCACGCTGGACACTGGTCGACTGGGGCACGAGCGACGGGACGACCCTGACCCCGTACGGGGACTGGACCCAGCTCCTGCGGCACGGCACGTACACGCAGTACCTGAACCCGGACGGCGACTCGAACCACTGGGGGATCGCCGAGACAAACGGGATTCCGGAGGGCTCGTATGCGTATTTCGGGATACGGGGCAGCACGCCGATCAGTTTGGCGAAAGGGCACAAGATCGTTGCGACCTTCTACAACCAGACAGCCGGAGAGGAATACCTGTACGCCCGCCTGAGCTTTGCGGATGCCGACAGCCCGGCCCCCGCCGAGACGACGAACCGGTGGTATACGATGTACCGCACGGCCGGTCCGGAGGTGCCGGGCTATTCGCTGGCGGAGCTGGAATTCTATATCGCCGACGCCGACATGGTCCTGGCCCACAACGCGGCGCCGACGGTAGGCAACCACTATCTGGTCAACATCAGCAAGCCGTACAACAACAATGCCTTCGTGCTGACGAAGATCGAGCTGGCGGACGAGGCGGATCTCACGGCGCCGACGAGCCCGGCGAACCTGCAGGCGCGGCTGACGGCGGTGACGGCCGGCTGCGCGAGCAACGCCGTCGAGCTGACCTGGAATGCCGCGACGGATCCGAGCACGCACGCGACCGGCGTTGACCGCTACCTCATCTACCGCGACGCGCTGTTGTACGACGTCGTGGACAACGAGATGGTCCAGTATCTGGGCACGAACCTGACCTACATCGATCTGACCGTTGCGCCGGGTCGCCCGTACGCCTACAGCGTGACGGCGCTCGACGCCGCGCCGGTCGGCATCTACCCGCACGGCACGAACACGAGCTTCCGGCACGGCAACGAGAGCGCGCACTCGGCGACGGCAACGGTAACAACGGCATTCTGGGACTCGGACACGCTGGTCAATCCGTGGATCGATTTGCGGTATGCGGGTGCGATCCGGTTCCCGGACGGCGCGGACTGGGACTATACGAGCGCGGGCCTGGCCTATTATCCGGCGGGCAACTCCGGCTACAACCCGACCTCGGAGCTGCCCGGCTCGCTGTACGCCTTCACGAAATACGCCGACGCGATCGGAGAGATCAGCATTCCGATCCCCGTCGTCTCGACGAACGCCGACGAGCTGCCGCGCGCCACCGCGCTGCAGGCGCCGGTCGATCTGTGGCCGCCGGCGTATGACGGGGCGAAACTGCCGCCGCCGGGCGATACCGGGCGCGCGGTCGGGCTGGCGTATCACCCGGCGACGAACGGGGTTTCGGAATACCTGTACTACGGCCTGTGCAACTACTACGACACGCCGGCGGACGCCGCTTCGCACGGCTGTTTCGACATGGACCTGACGGTCGGCACGGGTGCATGGCACCTGGCCGGCGCGCCGCCGAGCAACGTGTTCCCCGCGCTGAGCGCGAAAATCGCGTTCGCGGCGCCGCAGGATTGGGCGGCGGCGAACACGGGCGGCCGGTCGCTGATCGTGGGCAACACCTATCTGAGCGGGTGCGCCGTGCCGTCGCACGGGCCGAGCCTGTACGCGATCGCGCCGTGGGAGAGCGGGAACCTGCCGACGAACGGCGGGGTGGTCAGCGCGGTCGAGCTGGTCCGCTACAGCTCGGGCGGGACGCTCTCGAACCGGAACATCAACTGGGCGATGGACCAGTTCGGGGAGGGCGGCGCGTGGCTGGCGATCTCGAACCGGGCGGCGGTCGCGATCTCCTACCGCCGCAGCGTCGGCGACACGTGGTACGGCGACGAGTACGGCAACAACAACAGCACGCACAACATCCCGGAGCCGGACTGGGGCGGGCACGGCGCGCACGCCACGGACTGGAAGACGGGCGTGATGCTGTACAACCCCGCCGACCTGGCCGCGGTCGCGGGCGGCAGCAAGGCGTACTGGGAGCCGAAACCCTACGTGGTGTACGATTTCAACTCGTACTCGCTCATGGCCGGCGGCGGGGACGGGAACGCGGGCGCGCTCGCCTTCGACGCGGGGAACGGGTATCTGTATTTTATGGAACACAACGGGGATCCCGGCTACGAGTACGGGTACGGCCTGATCCACGCGTGGCGCGCGGAGGAACTGAACCGGCCGGAGCTGGACCTGGCGCTGAGCAACGGGACGCTGCGCGCGCGCTGGAGCACGCAGGACGACGGCAGTTCGCAGCAGCTGCAGCGGGCGCTGGGGCTGGACGCCGCGGCGGACTGGGAAGACGTGGATGCCCCGGAGAGCGGGGACGGCGGAACGAAGGAGAGCGCGCCGCTCGGCACGACGAGCAACGCATGGTTCTACCGGCTGCACGTCGCGCGGTAGTGAAGGGATGTTGCCCGCGCAAGTGCGCGGAAACAGTGTTCCGGAGCCCGACATCGCCCGTCAGCACGGCGAGGGGTTGAAAGGCCCGGGTTCCACGATTGTCTCCGCGCTTGACACGCGCGGGGGCAAACCGGACACTCCCCGGGAACACAGATGAACGACGAGTCGACGCTGGTCATCATCAAGCCGGACGGCCTGCTCCATTCCCTGACGGGCAATGTCCTGACGCGCCTGGCGGAGGCGCGGCTGAAGATCATCGGCGCCAGGGTCCTGAAGGTGAGCGCGGAACTGGCGCACGCGCATTATGGACACCTGCGCGAGCGGCCGTTCTACCCGCAGCTCATCGCCTATATCACCGGCGCGTTGCACGGCGAGAACCGCGTAATGGCCCTGGTCTATTGGGGCCCCGGCGCCATCGGGAAAGTGCGCCAGATCGTCGGCGAAACGAACCCGGAAAAGGCAGACCCGGTCAGTATCCGCGGCGCATACGGCCGGATCCTGACGGGCGGCCTGTTCGAGAACGCGGTACACGCGTCCAGTTCGACGGCCGACGCCGAACGCGAGATCAAGCTCTGGTTCTCGCCCGACGAGCTGGTGCACGACCTGTACCCGACGACGACGGAGATCGTGGCGACGACCACGCGACGGATCTGGAAGCCATGAGACCTGCTCGGGCGTTCTTTCTGCCCACGAAAAGACGCGAAAGAAAGCACATATAGCCGGTTGGCATTTTGCGCTTGCACCACCGTGTCCCCCGTTGCCGCTTCGCGACACACGCCGGTTCCTCTCACACCGGTGACTGACTCATTTGCCGCCTGTCGCTCCGACTTGCCGTCTGAAGCTCCTGCCGCGGCGTAGTCCCGTAGGGACGAAGCCGGGTTGTCCTGACTCGTGTCCGGGCCTTTGCCCATCCCCCACGTGTGTTCTCGTCTTCAGGCTGTCTCGTATGCCGGGTGCCGGTACGTAGTCTCGGCTCGCGAGACGCTCGCCCTCCAGCTGGTGCCGCTCGGCTCGCGAGACGCTCGCCCTCCACCTGGTGCGCGGCTCGGCTCGCGGGACGCTCGCCCTCCAGCTGGTGCGCCCTGGCTCGCGAGACGCTCGCCCTCCAGCTGGTGCCGGCCCGGCTCGCGGGACGCTCGCCCTCCAGCTGGTGCCGGCCCGGCTCGCGAGACGCTCGCCCTCCAGCTGGTGCGCGGCTCGGCTCGCGAGACGCTCGCCCTCCAGCTGGTGCCGGGCCCCGGCTCGCGAGACGCTCGCCCTCCAGCTGGTGCCGGCCCGGCTCGCGGGACGCTCGCCCTCCAGCTGGTGCCGCTCGGCTCGCGAGACGCTCGCCCTCCAGTTGGCGCCGCTCGGCTCGCGAAGAGAGGCTGTCTCAAAACCGGGAGACAGCCCTTACGGGCTTAACTACAAACGGCAGAAACCACCAGATATGCCGTTTGTAGTTAACGCCGTAAGGCGTGTGGCAACGTGC
>JAFGHX010000111.1 GCA_016929905.1 Kiritimatiellia bacterium | reverse complement strand
CCCACGGTCCCACGGTCCCACAGTCCCACGGTCCCACGGTCCCACAGTCCCACGGTCCCACGGTCCCACAGTCCCACGGTCCCACGGTCCCACGGTCCCACGGTCCCACGGTCCCACGGTCCCACGGTCCCACGGTCCAACAGTCCCACGGTCCCACGGTCCCACGGTCCAACGGTCCCACGGTCCCACGGTCCCACGGTCCCACGGTCCCACGGTCCAACAGTCCCACGGTCCAACGGTCCCACGGTCCCACGGTCCAACGGTCCCACGGTCCAACGGCCCTCACTTCACGCCGATAACCAGCAGCCGCATGGGGGCCTCGTCGGAATTGACGATGCCGTGCGTGTGGCCGCGCTCCACGAGCGAAACGTCGCCCGGCCCGATCGGGAAGCGCCGGCCGTCCATGACCATCATGCCTTGTCCTTCAACGACGAAATAGATCTCTTCCGTCCCTTCATGCGGGTGTTCCCCGATGGTGGCGCCGGGTTCGAGGATATCGTCGTGCATGAAGCGAATGCCGACCTCGCTGTCACCTCCTTTCAGAACCGTGCGGCACATGAGCACGCCGGTGCCTTCGTGGCAGTTTTCGATCGGTCTTTCGTTCATCTCGTCTTTGCGCCGTATCATGAGCGGACCCCTTTGCCCCTTTTCGGGCTTCTTTCACGCGCGTTGCCAGTCGTACATGAGGCTGAGCGTTTCGACGCGGCCATGGAGGATGTCCTGGTAGGCCTTCTGGCAGTCGCGCGGCGAGATCGTGTTGTAGATCCCGTCGACGTTCAGGACGCCGTCGGCCAGCCATTTGAGCGCGGTCTCGTGGTTGCCGCGCTGGCTGTGGTTCTGGAACGGCTGCGGCTCGCCCGGCAGTTCGCCTTCCCACCCGCTGCGCACGTCGACCCAGCGGTAGAAGATCGGGTGCAGGATTTCCTGCGCGTAGATTTCGGTGCAGCGCCGCCAGGGCACGCCGATGAGCACGACTTCGCCGCGGCGTTTCGCGATCTTGCAGCCGTCGAGCACGGCCTGTTCGTGGCCCGAACATTCGAGAACCAGGCCGATCTCGCCCGCGATCCGTTCGTCGTCGAGCGGGATCCGCGGCAAGACCGGCGCGATGCCGTGCGTCTCGGCGATCCGGCGCCGTTTCTCCTGCGGTTCGACGGCGATGACCTCGTAGCCGCAGTGCGCGAAGATCTGGGCCGCAAGAAAGCCGACGGTGCCCAGTCCGGTCACGATCACCTTTTCCGGCGGCCGCGCGCGGGTGGTGACCAGCGTGGTCATGGAGATCTTGGCCATCCTCGCGAAGACCGCGGTCGCCGGCGCCAGCCCGTCCGGCACCCGCAGGACGGCGCCGCGCTTCCGGCGCTGGTACGACTGATGATTGGCTTGGGCGAAGACGATATCGCCCTTCCTGAGGTCGGAGACCTCGTGCCCGACCTCCTCCACCTGAAACACCGCGGCGTAGCCGGTGCGCTGCGGAAACCGGACCTTGTAGTGCGTGGCGGCGTAGGAGCCGATGGTCTCGGTGCCCGCGCTGATCAGCGAGACGAGCGTTCGTCCCGCGACCTCGTCGGCGCCCAGCGGCGTGGCGTCGCGCTCGATTTCCTGAAGCTCCGCGTGCTCTTTGGCCGTCATCACGACAGCGTGCTCTCTGGGGGTGGTCATGTCTTGCCTCTTTGTGTTGTGGTTTGAGGATCGTGCAAGGGGCGTCTCCCCGCTTCCCCCGCGCCGAAGGCGCGGTCAGCCCGGCGGCACGACGTGCCGCCGGGGGGAAGAGCCGAGACGGCTCTTCTACTATCCGCTACACGGAATGGACGAAGAGCAAGACAACCCGCCTTCGTCCCTTCGGGACTACGGCGCGGCAGGAGCGTAAGACGAAGCGTATTCAAAGGGCCGTCTCCAGGAGTTGTATGTCGCCGTTCTTCCTGATCACCCGCTTCGGAAAACCCTGCACCTCGATATCTCCGTAGTTGTGCCCGGCATCGGCGGGATAGACGCAAAAGCAGACCAGCGGCTCAGGGCCGGTGTTCACGGAGCGATGCGCCCAGCCGGGCGGGACGTAAACCATTCGGCCACGGGCCATGGTCTCGACGGCGCAGTCGCCGCCGGCGGTCTTCATGAGCATCAGCCCCTCGCCGCGCAGGCAGAGGTAGACCTCGGCGGTCCGCGCGATCGTATGGTAATGGCCCTTGGTCATGAAGCACTCCTCGCCAACCCGGCCGGGCTGCAGGGCGCTGATGCAGACCATGAGGTCGCCGGATTCCCGCGGGATCGGTGCTTCGAAGACTTCATAGTGCAGCGGGTCGTTCCCCGTCCGGATGAGCGCATCCAGAGCGTTGGCATCGGCATAGTAGCCGCGCATGTCGGAGGCCTTGCGCACGAGGTGATGCGCGGGATTGTGCAGCGCGCCGCTCAGCAGGTCCATGTCGACGCCGAATGGAATGTGGGGCATGGCGTTAGTCTCCCGTCTTTCCGTGCCGCACCCGACTGAAGGCGGGTGGTGGCCTCACCCGCCCGCCGCGGCGGGCGGGGCCGGATTCACCCGGCTGACGGCGGAATGGTTCCGCAATCCGGGCCAGTTCTTCGAATTCCGGCCCGCCGGTCGGGATTTCGACATCGAACACGTCGGCGATCACGCGGGTCCAGCCGTGCAGGAAATAGACCCAGCCGTCTTCCACATGCAGGTTGCGGGCTTGCCGCTGTGCGTTGGCCTGTTCCAGGAAGACCAGCGCCCCGCGGTAGTTGAATTCCCAGGCCAGCCCGTTCGCGGGGAAGGTCGCCGCATCGGTGATGGGTGAGCCCGGCGCGTCTTTGCCCAGCCCGGTGGCGTTCACGACCAGGGAGCCGCACGGGAGCCCGGCGAGGACCGCGTCATTTCGGGCGGGGGCGGGGGCGTGGACGTACGTCACGGGGACGGGCGAGGCGATCTGCGCGTGAACCCGCTTCATGCTCGCCAAGCGCGGTGTGCTTCGGTTCGTCACGATGAGGCGCGACGGGCGCCCGGCCCCGGCCGCTGCCTTCATCAGGCAGGTCGTAAGCGCCAGCGACGAGCCGCCCGCACCGAGCACGCAGACTTCGGCGCCGGTCTCGGCCCAATGGCGCGGGGGAAGGAAGGCGGCGAGCGCCAGGCCGCTGGTCAAGGGGTCCTTCGCGTCGCCGAGCAGTCTGCCGCCCCGCTTGAAGATGCAGCTCACTTCGCCCAGCAGTTCGGCGTCCGGCGTGAGCCCGTCGAACAGATCGCGGGCGGCGTTCAACAGGTCGATCTTGTGCGTGGTGACGAGGCCGCCGAGCGACAGCGCGTCATGCTTGAGAAAGGCGACGACCCGGCGGTACACCTCGGGCGCGTCGTGCGGCCTGCAGTCGATGCCGTGGATCGGGCAATCGCCGAGGCCCAGCGCCTTTGCCCATTCGGGGAAGACGCGCATGATCGACGATTGTCCCGTCGAGACACCGACGAAATAGAAGGTCGGCCGGTCGGCGGGCTGGAAGTCGAAGGGCGTCATGGTGCCTCCCGCCTTGAAGGCCGAGACGGGGAATCCGACGCACGTTCTCGGGCAAGTTGTGTGGCCAGGACAGTCAGCAGTTCCTCATACTGTCTGAGGCGCGGCTGATAAAAAGCGGTCATCTTGCGCCCCGCGCGGTGGCGCTCGCCCGTCCTGACCCAGCGGTCCGCGGTCCGGCGCAGGTCCTTGAACAGGCCGAGGCCGTCGCCGGCCAGCAAGGCGGCCCCCATCGGCGCGCCGAGCGATTGGCGGACCTGAACGACCGGCATGTTGAGCACGGCGGCTTTGATGCGGTTCCACACGGCGCTCTTCTCGCCGCCGCCCGTGACGCGCACGTCGCGCAGGCGGAGGTCCGGGTACAGCTCGGCGATCGCGTTGCGGTATATGCCGTATTCGAGCGCGACGGCCTCGAGCATGGCGCGGTAGAGATGGGCGCGTGTGTGCGTCCAGCGCAGGCCGGCCCAGGCGCCGCGCAGGCCGGGTTGGCTGGGGCAGACGCGCCCGGCGAAGTGGGGCACAAACAACGGCGTGTCCGCGTCGAAGGGCAGCGCAGCGGCCTCGCGGTTCAGCCGGTCGAAGGTGAGGGTGCGGCGCCCGGGCGCAGGGCGGCCCGCGATTTCGCGGCGGAACCACTCCAGGTTCATGCCGCCGCCGTTGACGTAGGCGTAGGCGTGCCAGAGCCCCGGCACGGCGGCTTGGCCGCAGGCCAGCATGCGGCGGCGTGTATCGGGCCGGAACCGGGCGGCGGTGGCGGCGAAGACCGACGCGGTCCCCGCGACGTCGACGCAGACGCCTTCGGCTGTGGCGCCGCAGGCGAGGAACGAGGCGGCCGTGTCGCCGCAGCCGGCGACGAGCGGCACGCCCGGCCGCAGCCCGCAACGGCGGGCGGCGGCCGCCGTGAGCCGGCCGACGACGGTGTTCGGCGCGACGATGGCGGGCAGTTTGGCGGGGTCGAGCCCGAACCGGTTGCACAAAGCGGGGTCCCAGCGGCTGCGCCGGTTGTCGGCGAACCCGGAGAAATGGAGGTAGGTGCGGTCGATGAATGCGCGGGCCGCGTCCAGACCGCAAAGCCGCATCGCCGCATAGGCGCCCGGCTGCACGAAGGCGCGTATCGCGTTGAACACGCTTTTGCGTTCGTGCATCCACCAGAGGATTTTCGGGCCATGGTTGAAGCTCGGCGGACAACCCGTCTTGCGCAGAATCTCGGCGCCGGCGCACTGCTCCATCCGGGCGATGTACGGCGCGCACCGGGTGTCGAGCCACGAATCGTACGGGGTCAGGTGGCGGCCGTCTTCGCCCACGCCGAGCAGGCCGGCCATCTGGCCGGCAATCGCCATGCCCGCGACCGAGCGCGGCGCGCACCGCGCGGCGGCCATGCAGCGGTTGACCGCGCGGCACACGCTCCGCACCTGGAATTCAGGGTCTTCCTCCACCCGGCCCGGCGCCCGCCGGCGCAGCTTCGATTTCACGAACGCGTCGGCCAGGCAACGCCCGTCCGGCGTGAACAGAGCCGCCTTGACGCCCTGCGTGCCGATGTCGATGCCGATGAGGGTTGTTGCGCGCATCAGATCGCCATGCCTTCTTCTTTCGCCACAGCCCGGATATGGTCGGCGGCGGCCTTGAATTGGTCTTCCTCCCTCAGGTGTTCGATCATGAGCGAGATGTCGCAATCGAGCTTGTTCAGTTCCCTGAGATAGGTGCGGTAGTCCAGGCAGCCCTCGCCCGGGCGCACCTCGCTCAGATGAACGGTCAGGTGGTTTTCGAGCACGATGTCCTTGGCGTGGCAGCTCCGGATGTGCGGGCCGAGCTTGTCGAAGGCGTCCCGCAGGAACGCGCCGGTGTTGAAATAGATCTGCGGGCTGCACACGATGTTGACCGGGTCGAAATGCACCGCGAACGCCGGACGATCGATCGCGGCGATCAGGCGCAGGTAGCTGTCCGCCGAATCCGGGTACATCCAGGGCATCGTCTCGAGCGTGTAAAACGTGCGCGTGGGCCGAACCGCGTCGATGATCTCGCGGCAGGACGCCACGATCAGATCGAAGGTCGCCTGCGTGAGATTGGCCGGGTGCTGGCCCGCCCAGTCCGGGCCGAGCGAGCCGGCGCAGTTCACGCAGCAGCGCGCGCCGATCCGCTCGGCGAGAGCCAGCCGCGCCTGGCATTTCGCCAGCGAACGCTTGCGCACCGCCTCGTCCGGGCTGATCGGGTTGTTCCCGAACGCGGACACTTCCCCGATGACGATATTCGCCGCGGCCGCCGCCCGCGCGTAGGCCTGGACCGTGGATTCGTCGGCCTCGTCGCCGATCGGGCAGTAGGCGGCCTTGTAGCCGGCCGCGCGCACCGCGGCGACCCACGAATCCGGGCTATCGTGCTTCTGAAAGATTCTGCCTCCGAGTCTCATCTGGCGTGCCCTCCGTGCCGGCGCCTGCCCGCCCGGGCAGGTCGTTTGCCGTCGATGTTGAACCGAATCTCGTTCTTGAAGCCGCCGCCCGAGGCCGCCGCCTGGACGGCGGCATGGATCCGAGCGATATCCCACGTGGCGGTGATCAGGTCCTTGACCTTGACCTTGTTCCCGGCGATCAGCGCGAGAGCCCGGCGGAACTGGGCCGGATTCGAGCGGGTCGTGCCCGTGACGGTCAACTGTTTGTAGTGAATCAGGTTCGTGTTCAGGGCCACCTGCTGCAGGCGGGCCGGCAGACCGCCGAAGAGAACGACCCGTCCGTTCGTGCCGGCAAGTTCGAGAGCCTGCTGCTGCGCCCGGGGCGAGGAGCAGGCGGTGATGCACACATCGACCCCGTCGCGCCCGGTCTGCCTGCGCACGGCGGCCTCGGACAGGCTCGCGTCGAGCGTGCGCAGATCGGGGTTCAGCTTTCGGCACAGGGCGAGACGCTCCGCGCTGATGTCGCTGAGCAGGACGGGCGCCGCGCCGCGGCTTGCGGCAAGCCGCGCATGCAGGAGCCCGATCGGGCCGGCGCCGAGAACAAGGACGCTGTCGCCGGGACCGACCGCGGCGCGCTCGGCAGCGCTCAGGACGCAGGAGAGCGGTTCGGCAAGCGCCGCCTCAGCCAACGACACGCCGGCCGGAACGGCCGCGACATTGCCCTGGGCGACCGCCCGGGCGGGGACACGCACGAACTCCGCGAACCCGCCGTCGAGGTGAATGCCGAGCGCGCGGAAGCGGGTGCACAAATGCGTATCCCCCGCCGCGCACCGCGCGCAGCGCCCGCAGCCGATGTTCGGCGCAACCGTGACTCTGGCGCCCGCCCGGAGGCCGGCGCCCGCGCCGGCGGCCTTCTCGACAATGCCCCCCAACTCATGGCCCGGGATCAGCGGGCGCCGGGCGCCAGCCGCGTGGCGGCCGTTCGCCAGCATCCGGATATCGGTGCCGCAGATGAAGGCGCTGCGCACCCGGAGCAGCAGGTCGCCGGGCCTGATCGACGGCACCCGCACCTCCTCCACTCGCAAGTCGTTACGGCCGTATAACCGCGCCGCTTTCATGCGTTCGTTCTCCGCACAGTCGTATCGGACGTCCTTCCCGTATGGAGCGGTTTCCCGCCTCTACCACCGCCACGGCCATCTTGCCGTCGAACCCCGTCACGCGCGGGGGCCGGCCGCTCTGAATGCACGCGACGAAATCGGTGTCTTGCGCCAGATACGCGTCGCGAAACAAGTCACGCCAGCTCCGGGGGGGCGGGCTGCCCGCCTCGTGCGCGCCCGCGACGCTCGTCCGTTCGGGCGGCTGACCGACGAACAGGACGCCGCGCGCGCCAAGCGCTTCGACCCGCGCGTCGTAGCCGTAGCCGACGGAAAGCGCGCCGCCGATGAAACCCTGCATGCCGTTGCGAAAAGAGGCGGTCATCACCACGTTGTCGTAAAACGCCGGAAACGCCGTCCTCGCTTCCGGGCAACGGAAGTTGCCGGCCATGGCGTAGACCTGCTCGAATTCGCTGCCCGTGAACCAGCGCAGCGTGTCGATGTCGTGGCTGTTCACTTCCGCCAGCGCCCCGTTGCTTGCGCCGATGTCGTACTGCCAACGACGGGGCGTGCTCGGGCCGTGCGTCAGGGATTTCACCAGCACCAGATCCCCGATCTCGCCGCGCTCGATCTTCTGCTTCGCCGCCGCGAACCGCGCGTCGAACCTGCGCATGAACCCGATCTGAAGCCGCACGTCGTGGCGCGCGGCCGCGTCGATCATCGCGTCGCATTCCGGCTGCGTCATCGCCATCGGCTTCTCGCACAGGATGTGGCGGCCCGCACGCGCCGCCGCCACCGCAATCTGCGCATGCGCACGGGTCGGCGCCGCTATCACCACCGCCCCCACCTGCGGATCGCGCAGAAGCACCGCGTAGTCGCCCTCCACCCGCGCCGCCGGAAACCGCTGCCCGGCCGCCTCTCGCGAGCCCGGCGCCGGATCCGCCAACCCAATCAACCGGCTCCCAGGCACCCGGCCCGCAAAATTCGCCGCGTGCAGCAGACCTGCCCGCCCCGCTCCGATCACCGCCACCCCAACCTCTGTCCCGTTCATCCCGCACTCCATAACGGCGCCCCTCACGGGCGCGCGGCGGCCCCCGCGCGTCCCGTGCAGGGGCTGGTTCTGGCCATGTTTGTCGTCCTGTCCGCCTGCGTGGCGCAAGACTGCGGTTCGCCAGTCGCCGCGATACGGCTGTGCCAGCAGATTAGGGCGAAAGATTAGGGCGAAAGATTAAGGGGGAAGAAAAGGATCTCACTGATGGTCCCCTAATCTTTTGCCCTAGTCTTTCGCCTTAATCTCTGTTCACGCCGCGAATCCATCCTCCTCACCCGCCAGACGGACCTTCGGAAGCATGTCCTCTCATCTGCCAGGACTATCGTTATCTATTGACTAGAATCAATAGCGGAACCAATCGATAATATCAAGATAAAAAACGAACAATATCGAAAGTACATGAAAATAAACGATTATGAATACGCCGGACATAGCGATGGGAGAGACTTCGTGAAGAGGCTCGGCGGCCGCATAGTAGAAGAGCCGTCCCTGGCTCGCCATAGCCCGCAGGGCGACGGCGGCTCGGCTCTTCCTCCCGGCGGCACCTCGTGCCGACGGGGATATTCGGGAATGGCCGGGCCTTTGGCCCGGGGAGGGCGGCGAGACGCCGCTTCTACTTTGAAGTTTCAGGCCAGCTTGTGCAGGAGTGTTTCGCAGAGGCGTTCCATGGCGGGCAAATCGGGGAAGGCGCGTTCGAGCGCTCGGAACTGGGGCGGGTGGTGAAAGACGCGGCTGCCGTGGCGGACGGTGGGTACGACGGCGTGGAGCATTTCGTGGAAGACGATATACTCGACGAATTGGCGCGGGACGGCGGGGCTGTCGAGTCCGGGGTGGACGCGAATGGTGTTATCGGTCTCGGAGTAGCGGCCGTAGCGGACGGAGCGGCGGCGCCGGCGGCGTTGGGGTGCGGCTCTGGCCCAGCCGATTCGGCACTTGAGGCGGCCGCGGAAGAAGCGTTGGTTCATGGCGTCCCGGATCTCGCGCAGGTTGTAGGTGCGGCCGGCGGCGCGCAGGCGTATCGGCGGCGGGGGGCCGGCGGGCCCGGGCCGGATGCCGGCGGCGTATCGGGCGACGGGCTGCCAGGCGGCGCGTTTGCGGGTGTGCAGGTAAAGCCGCAGGGCCTGCAGGACGGGGGTGGGCGCGTGCAGGTACTGTTCGTGGAGCCGCAGATAGATGGCGGCATGCCGGGAAAAGTCGACGCTGATCATCGTAGAGCGGTTTTGGGTGGTCTTGACCAGAACGGGGCGGGGCGCCTGCTCGTTGAGGAAGGCCGCGAGCCGCGCGGACGTCATGCCGCCGAGATCGGGGAAGAGGTCGGGTTGTTTCATGTTGCGACGAAGCTCACACAGAGTCCCACTCCGGCTGCGACCGCCGCGCGTCAGCCTTGCGTGTTCCCCCGTTTCTCGCGCTGGGCGCGGCGGACGGCATCGATGTTACGGCGTGCGCTCGCGTTGTCGGGTTCGAGCCGGAGCACGGTCTCGTAGTGCCGGATGGCGTCCCGGTAGCTGCCGAGCTGGGCGAGCGCGTTGCCGAGGTTGTTGTGGGCGCTCGCGTTATCGGGCTCGTAGCGCAGGATCTGGCGGTATTCGCGGGCGGCGTCCTTGAACCGGCCCATTTGCGCCAACGTGTTGCCGAGGTTGTAGCGCGCCTTCGTGTAGCGCGGCTCGAGCTTGAGCGCGGCGCGGTAGCGGGCGAGCGCCTCGTCGAACCGGCCGGCGTCGGCGAGCGCATTGGCGTAGTTGTAGTGCACGCCGCTGTTGCGCGGGTCCAGTTTCAACGCCCGTTCGTAGCACGCCTCGGCCTCCTGCATCCGGCCTTTGCGCGCGTAGGCGTTGCCCAGCGAGTTGAGCGGGTCGATGTCATCGGGCCGGAGCCGGGCGGCCTGTTCCAGGTGGGCGATCGCCTCATCGACCTGGCCTTTGCGCAGCAGGACGTTGGCGAGGTTGTTATGCGTGAAGGCGTGGTCCGGATCGAGCGCGATCGCCTTGCGGTAGCAGGCCATGGCCTCGTCGTTCAGCCCGCGGCTGGCGAAGGAATTGCCGAGGGTGTAGTAAGCGCCCGGGTTCTCGCCCGTCTTGGCCAGCGAGCGGTTCAGGAGCCGTTCGGCTTCCTCGAACTTGCCGGCCCAGTTCATGACTTTGCCCAGCGTGGCCAGTGCGGCGCCGTGCGCCCTGTCGTCAATCCCGTCCAGAACGTGTTGCGCGACGCGTTCGGCGGCGGCGGGGCTCCACGCGGCGGCGGGTTTCACGACGCCCTCGCGGGCGAGGGCCTCGATCAATCGCAGGGCCAGTTGTTCATGGCACTCGATGGTGGGGTGGACGTGGTCGAGGAAGTACTCCTCGCCGAGACTATCATGGCCGCGCGCCTGGCGGCAGAGCGTGTCGAGCATGCGGTCGAATTCGATCAGCGGCACGCGGCGTTCCCGGGCGACCGTGGCGAGCGCGTCGCGGAAGTCCGTCGGCATGCGAAGCGGGCAGATGTCTTCGTTGAGCGCCCGCACGAACGCCTGCCGGGCCTCGGCGAAGCGGCGCAGATCGAACAGGGCACGGCCCATTCGGTAGTGCAGTTCGGCATAGCGGTCGTCGATTTGCAGCGCCGCGCGCCAGGCCTCGAGCGCGCGCGCGGGGTCCTGTTCGCGATAACGGCGCAGGCCGAGCCTGTACGCCTCGTCCCAGGCCTCGAGCTGCGCGCGGGGCAGCCCGGCGACATGTTCGCTCTTGAAGGGCGACATGTCTTTGAGGTTGGAGGCGGGCGTGACGAAGAGGATGCGAGCCCCGGCCCGCTGCGCGAGCATGACCATCCGGTGCAGGTTGAAGCGGTAGTGTTCGAGGATCTGGCGCCGGAGCCGGTCGTCGCGGGAATAGGACTGGGGCCCGACCGTATGTTCGAGCATCGGATCCACATCGCCGGCGAGCGTATAGCGTGTCTTGGCCGGTTCGCTCCTGCGGCGCGCCAACCGCGTGCGCAGTTGACGCATCAGCGCGTAGGTGCGCAGCCGCGCGGCGAGCGCCCCGGCGCGCAGCAGGGCCTGCGAACGTATGAGGATCCCGTGATAGCTGCGTTCCTCGAGGAATTCGTTCTGGCCCGTGTAGACGATGAAGCAGTCCGGCTCGTAGGCGCACAGTTCCTTCATCAGCGCGGCCACGCGGTAGCTGGCGTAGCTGATGCCGCCGGCGTTGATCACCTCCCAGCGGCGCGACGGATCGGCTTCAGGCAGAAAGATGCGCAGCCAGCCGCAGAACGAGGTCGGGTCCGTATAGGGCCGCCCGTAGGTGGTGGAGCCGCCCATGCAGAAGATGCGGTACGTCCCGGCCGGCTTGGCGCGGCTGAACGGCTGGGGGTTGAACCACTTCAGCTTGTTGGGGGCCGTGACGAGAACGGCGTTATCCGGCGCGTGCGGGTCGGGAATGAAATGCGGGACGTCGGACGCGAATCCGACGAACGGGTCTTCGACCAGCAGCGCCGGCTGCACGCCGGCCAGCCGCAGAACGAGTTCGAGGATGCCGAAGCCGAGCAGCGTCACGACCAGCCCGAGCAGGAGCTTCTTCCAGACGGCCGGCGCGCGCGGGCGCCTGCCGGGGGGGTGCGGATCCGGACGCTGTTCGGGTTGCTCGGGCATGTTCATCGCTCCCGCACGCGGCTGAAGCCGCGTCGCCGGCTGCAGCCGGGTGTAGTATATTCGCGCGCGGAGCGCAAGGGTGAAATGTCGCGAAAAGTCTTGAATCTTGGCATCGGGCCTGTTTCTATCTTTGCCGTCACGCAACGAGGTGCAGAGGGGAGGGGCTATGGCGAGGGCGATGGTGCCGCTGGCGGACGGCGTGGAGGAGATGGAAGCCGTCATTATCATGGACGTGTTGCGCAGGGCGGACTGGGAAGTCGTGAGCGTCGGGCTGAAACCGGCGGTTGTCCGGGCTTCGCGCGGGGTGAAACTGCAGCCGGACGCGGTCTGGGACGAGGTGGATCCCGGTGTGTTCGATGTGCTGATGCTGCCGGGCGGCGCCGAAGGGACGGCGACGTTGGCGGGTGACGAGCGGGTCCTGGACATGGTCCGCACCTACGCGCAGGCCGGCAAGTGGCTTTGCGCGATCTGCGCCGCTCCGCTGGTGTTGCAGGCGGCGGGGGTTTTGCAGGCGCGGCACAGGGTCACCTGCCACCCCGCCGTGGCC
The DNA here is from genome assembly GCA_016929905.1 of Kiritimatiellia bacterium. Taxonomy (GTDB): domain Bacteria; phylum Verrucomicrobiota; class Kiritimatiellia; order JAFGHX01; family JAFGHX01; genus JAFGHX01. Next base: position 4,143 of record JAFGHX010000111.1, on the reverse strand, counting down.
GACAAGCTGACCGTTACCCGCTGCCGGGAAGAGCGTGTCGTGGTGGACGGCCATTTCGTGACCAGCCGGGGGCCGGGCACGGCCTTCGAGTTTGCGCTTACCGTCGTCATGCTGGTGGACGGCAAGGATCTGGTGGACGACCTGACAAAGGCGCTGATTCTGCCGCCGATGTGAGGGCGTCCGGTCTCAGTGACGCAACCGACAATCCGCAGGATGGTGCAACATGAAGTGGAAACGATTCGTGGCGATGGCCGGCCTGCTGGCGCTCGGCCCGGCGGCGGCGCTGGCGGCGCCGAAAGCGCTCAGCGTGCAGGTGAAGAAGGGCGATCTTCGCGACAAGCCCTCGTTCCTGGGCGCGATCGTGGCTACGCTCGAGTACGGGGCCCGCGTGGAACTGCTGGAGGAGAAGGGCGCGTGGCAGAAAGTCGTGCCCGAAGGCGGCGGCAGTGCGGGCTGGATCCACGCCTCGGCCTTGACCCGGAAGCGGATCCGGCTGGCGGCCGGCAAGCAGGACGCGGAGGTCGCCGCCTCCAGCGAGGAGATGGCGCTGGCGGGCAAAGGGTTCAACAAGGAAGTGGAGGCCGAGTTCAAGACCCGGAACAAGGACATCGATTTCACCTGGATCGACAGGATGGAACGGTGGCGCGTATCGTCTGAACAGATGCAGGCCTTCCTGAAGGAAGGCGCGGTCGAGCCGGCGGAAGGGGGTGCGGAATGAGCCGTACCCTCAACGCACGGCCTGTCGCCCGACGCGCCGCCAGTCCCTTCGCCTCCCAGGCCCCCACTCTTCCAACCTTCCACTCTTCCATTCTTCCGATCTTCCTGTCTTCGGTGCCGGGCGTTTTGCTTGTCCTGGCCCTGCTCGTGAGTGCCGGCTGCAAGACGATTGAGGTCGTGAGCCAGACGGCGGCGGCGGCCGGGGTCATCACCCCCGAGCAGGCTGCCGGGCTGGAGAAGAGCGGCCAGGCGCTGGCGAGCGCGTTCAAGCAGATCACGCCGGAACAGGAGTACTACATCGGCCGCTCGATCGGCGCGACGATTGTCTCGCGTTACAAGCCGTGCGAGAACGAAGCCGCGAATGCGTACCTGAACCTGCTCGGCCAGACGCTGGCCATGGCGTCGGACAACCCGGAGACGTTCGGCGGGTACCACTTCCTGGCCCTGGACAGCGACGAGGTGAATGCGTTTGCGGCGCCGGGCGGGCTGATCTTTGTCTCGCGCGGGATGCTGCGCTGCTGCACGAGTGAAGACGCCGTGGCTGCCGTGCTCGCGCACGAGATCGGGCACGTTCAGCACCGGCACGGGCTGCAGTCGATCTCGAAGGGGCGCTGGACCTCGGCCGGTTTCACGCTCTTGGCGGAGGCCGGCAAGGAGGCCGCGCGGCAGTACAGCCCGCAGGAGGTCTCCCAACTGGCGGACACATTCGAAAACTCGCTGGGAGATATCACCAAGACACTGACCGACAGCGGCTATGCGCGCAAGTTCGAGACGCAGGCCGATGCGACCGCCGTTGAAATTATGCAGCGCGTCGGCTACGACCCGAACGCGCTGATCGGGATGCTGGCCGAAATGAAGAAGCATCTCAAACCGGGCGGTGCGGACTTCGCCAAGACGCACCCCGACCCGGACGACCGGATCGAGCGCGTGAAGAAGCTGATCCGGACCGAGCCGGCGGCGGGCGGCAACCCGGCGCGGCAGGCACGGTTCGAGCAGGCGCTCGGCGGGCTCTAGCCTGATCTGGTCATTAGAGGGACTGGTTGATGGGCGATGGTTGACGGTTGATGGTTCATGAGGTGAGCCGCGGGCCGGGCCATGCTGAAGAGAGCCATCCAGGGTGTGTTGATCGGTCTACTCGCGGCCGGCGCCGCTGTTGCCTTGTGGCAGCCGGGCTGGCTCGACGCGTGGGAGAACGCGACGTGGGCGTGGCGCGCCATGTATTTCGCCGGCTCGAGCCCCGCCGCGGACAGCATCCGGCTGATCTTCCTCGATGAGAAGAGCCTGGACTGGGCGATGCGCGAGAACCGGCTGGGCTGGCCGTGGCCCCGTGAGCTTTATGCCCCGATCCTTTCCTTCTGCCGCCGGGCCGGCGCGAAGGCGGTGGCGTTCGACGTCTTGTACACGGAGCCTTCCTTCTGGGGTGTGGAGGACGATGCCGCGCTCGGCGCGGCGATAGCGGAGACGCCCGGATTCGTCGGCACGTGCTCGCTTGGGGAAGAGACCGGAAACACGAACGTGTGGCCGGCGCACATCCGGAAGCCGGCTCTGAAGATCGGCGGGATCGGCGGCTGGCTGGCGACGGCGGATACCCGGCCGATCCATCATGCGCGTGCGTTGTTCCCCATCCCCGACGTGGCCACCAATGCGGCGCTGCTGGCCAATGTGCAGGTGCCGCCCGATCGCGACGGGATCTACCGGCGCGCGCCGGTGCTGGACGTGTTCGACGGGCAGGTGGTGCCGTCGCTGGCGCTGGCGCTGCGATTGGCGGCGGAGCCGGCGACGCCCGTCTCGATCGAGCCGGGCTGGTTCCGCGTGGGCAAGACCGCCGTGCCGATCGACCGGTCCGGCCGCGCGATCCTGCGCTATCGGGGCCGGCCGGAGGTGTACCGCGCCGTGTCGGCCGCGGCCGTGATCCAGTCGGAACTGCGGATCCAGCAGGCCGACCAGGCGGCGCCGGTGCTCCAGCCCGACTTCTTCAAGGACTGCTACGTGCTGTTCGGCTGTACGGCGCTGGGCCTGTTCGACTACAAGCCGACGCCGGTGGGGGGGGCGTACCCGGGCGTCGTCATTCACGCGACGATGCTCGACAACCTGTTGTGGAAGGAGTTCCTGCGCGACGTGCCCGGGTGGGCGGCGTTGGCGCTGGCCGCGGGGCTTGCCGTGCTGGGCGGGGTACTCGTCCGGTGCAGCCGCGCCGCGTGGCAATCGGCTCTCGCGTTCGTGCTGTTGGCCCCCGTCCCCTTCCTGCTCGGGTTCGCCGCCTACTCGCGCGGGTTCTGGCTGCCCGTCGCCATGCCGGGCGTGGCGCTGGGCCTGGCGCTGGTCGGCGGATTGGTCGTGGACTATGCGACGGAGGGGCGGCAGAGGCGTTTCATCAGGGGCGCGTTCGGGCAGTACCTGAGCTCGGCGGTGATCGAGGAACTGGTCCGGCATCCCGAACGCCTGAAGCTGGGCGGCCAGCGGCGCGCACTCACGATCTACTTCTCGGACATCGAGGGGTTCACCACCATCTCCGAGCGCATGACGCCGGAGGATCTGACCGCCCTGCTCAATGACTACCTTTCGGCGATGACCGACATCATTCAGGAGGAAGGCGGCACGGTGGACAAGTTCGAAGGCGACGCGATCGTCGCGTTCTGGAACGCGCCGCTTGACGTGCCCGACCACGCCCTGCGCGCCGTGCGCGCCGCCTTGCGCTGCCAGGCGAAGCTCGGCGAGCTGCGGCTCGGCTTTCGGGTGCGCGCCGGCCGCGATCTGTTCATGCGCATCGGTCTCAACACGGGGCACGCCGTGGTCGGCAACATGGGCTCGGCCAGCCGGTTCGACTACACCGTGCTCGGCGACGCCGCCAACCTCGCCTCGCGGCTGGAGGGGATCAACAAGCAGTTCGGCACCTACATCCTCATTTCCGAAGCGACGAAGGACGCGCTCGGCGGCGCGTTTCCCGCACGGGAAGTGTCCAGAGTGGCGGTCGTCGGGCGCCGCGACCCGGTGCGCGTGTTCGAACCCATGACGCAGCCCGATTTCGACGCGCGCGAGCGGGACCTGGCCGTTTTCGCCGACGGGTTGAAGCTGTACTACGACGGCCGGTTCGAGGACGCGCGAACCACCTTCGAACGCATCATGGAAACCGACCGCGCGGCCGCGGCCTACTTCCGACAGTGCCGTACCTTGCGCGCCGACCAGCCGCGCGAGTGGAACGGCGTCTGGGTCATGACCCAGAAATGAGCCGCCCGGAAAGCCGGCATGTGGCGCCTCCGGCGCCGGAAACTGGAAATTCGAAACTGGAAGCTGGAAACTGGAAACTGGAAATTCGAAACTGGAGACTGGAAACTGGAGACTGGAAACTGGAAACTCGAAACTGGAGACTGGAAACTGGAAACTGGAAACTGGAAACTCGAAACTGGAGACTGGAAACTGGAAACT